>JAYVPU010000135.1:0-26683 GCA_043757205.1 Comamonadaceae bacterium
CCTGCTCAAAATCCGGATGCTGATGGCTATACCCAGCAGTCCATCAACGCCCGGATGGGCTTGCAGATCAACCCCGGGCATCGCCTGGAGGCCACGGCACTGTCCAGCGAGTTGAATTCGCAATACGACTCTGCGGCCAGCCTCAATCGCGATGATCGCAACATCCGCTCGCTGCAGGCCCTGGGCCTGAACTGGAGGGCGCAGTGGAGTGAGGCCTATAGCACGCGGGTCAGCATCACCGATTCGCGTGACCGCTACGAAACCCGGCCATCGCCTTATCTGTCTCTCACACACCTGAACAGCTATCTGTTCCAGAACGAGTTCCGTGTGGGTGCCCAACTGATCACAGCCGCGCTGGAGCGCAAGGTGGACCAACTGGAAAATGCCCCCGTGAATCGGGAACGTGCGCAGGATGCTCTGGCTTTGGGTTACGGCTGGACCAGCCCGCAGCACACGGTGCAGTTCAATCTGCGGCAAGATCAGGACAGCGAATTTGGGACGCAGAACACCGGCAGTGCCGCCTATGGTTTTGCGTTGACGCCGCAATGGCGCCTCACCGCCTCGGCCGGAACCGCGTTTCGGGCCCCCACGCTGTTTCAGCGCTTTAGCAGCTTTGGCCTGGCCAGTTTGCAGCCGGAGACGGGGCGCAATGTGGAGGCCGGGGTGCGCTACACCCAGGGCTCCAGCAGTTGGGGGGCCGTGGTCTATCGCAACGCGGTCAGCAACCTCATCACCTTTGTCAGCAACCAGGGGACTTGCCCCAATAACACACCGCCGACCACCGGCGCGTCCCCAGGCTGCTATTTCAATACCGCGCAGGCCGAATATCTGGGTGTGACGATTTCGGGTCATCAGCGTGTGGGTGACGTGGAGGTGCGCGCCTCGCTGGATGTGCAAGACCCGCGCGACCAGACCACAGGCAAGATGCTGATACGGCGCGCCAACCAGCACGCCACGCTGGGCATCAATACCCGCATCAGCGGCTGGTCGCTCGGGGCAGACACCCAGCTCTCAAGCCTGCGCTATGACGATGCGGCCAACACCATTGCGCTGCCCGGTTATGTGCTGCTCAACCTGCATGCACAAACCCGCGTTGCCAAAGACTGGACGGCACTCGTGCGTGTGGACAATGCCACCGACACGGCCTATCAGTTGGCCAATACCTACGCCCCCCCCGGACGCACGCTGTATGTGGGGCTGAAATGGGAGCCGCAGGCATTCCTTGCAAAATGATGCCATGAGTAACGCCATGATGCCCCGCGCCATCACACCCCACGCGGCGGCCTGCCCTGCCATTCTCATCGCCGCGCCGGCTTCCGGCCAGGGCAAGACCACGGTGACGGCCGCGCTGGCGCGTTTGCATACGCGTCAGGGGCGGCGGGTGCGGGTGTTCAAGTGCGGGCCGGATTTTCTCGATCCCTTCTGGCACACCCTGGCCAGCGGCGCACCCGTGCACCAGCTCGATTTGTGGATGACCGGCGAGGCCGACTGCCGCGCGCGCCTGGCACAAGCCGCGCAAGAGGCCGACTTGATTCTGGTCGAAGGCGTGATGGGCCTGTTTGACGGCGAACCGAGTGCCGCCGATCTGGCGCAGCGCTTTGGTTTGCCAGTCTTGACCGTGGTGGATGCCTCGGCCATGGCCGGCACGTTTGGCGCCCTGGCGTATGGTTTGGAGCACTACCGTCCCGGTTTGCGCATGGCCGGTGTTCTGGCCAATCGCGTGGCCAGCGAGCGCCACGGGGGCATGTTGCAGGCCAGCTTGCGCGAGCCCGAGCAATGGCTGGGTGCGTTGATGCGCAATCCGGCACTCACCTTGCCCGAGCGCCATCTGGGTTTGGTGGCCGCGACGGAGTTGAGCGATGCAATGGAGCGGCTGGATGCCGCGGCCGACGCGCTGGCCGCCACACCGCTGGGGCAGATGACGAGCCGCGATCTGCAACGCTGGTCGGTTGACTGGGACATCAGCGCCGCGCCTCCTGCCGTGCAAGATCGCCCCTTACAGGGCCGGGTGGTGGCCGTGGCCAAAGATGCAGCTTTTTGCTTCATCTACGCCGCCAACATGGAGTGTCTGCAGCAACTCGGTGCGAGCGTGGTTTATTTTTCTCCCCTGACCGACCGCGCCTTGCCGCCCTGCGACGCGGTCTGGCTGCCTGGCGGCTACCCGGAGCTGCATGCCGCACGGCTGGCGGCCAACCACGGCCTGCGTGACAGCCTGCAGGCCCATGTGGCTTCGGGTAAACCGCTGTGGGCCGAGTGCGGCGGCATGATGGCCTTGTTTGATCAGTTGACGCTGCTGGACGGGGTGCCCTACCCGATGTGGGGGCTGCTGCCGGGCCGGGTGAGCATGCAAAAACGCCTGTCTGCCCTGGGGCCGCAGCAACTGGACTTGGGCGACCAGACCCTGCGCGGCCATACCTTTCATTTTTCCACCTGCGATACACCTCTGACCGCACACGCCCGTACCACGCGTCCCGGTGCAGCTGTCGCCACTGCCGAGGGCGAGGCGGTGTACGTGCAGGGCTCGGTCTGGGCCACTTATTTCCATGCCTGGTTTCCGTCAAGCCCGGTTGCTGTGGCGCGTATTTTTATGGGCGCTATCCATCCAAAATGACAAATCATAGGCGTCTGCGCATTCCGTTTCTGGCTTCTTCCTCGTGGGATCAGGCCGCCGCCGCACTCTACTCCGCGAATGTCCCCCGGCCTGCGGCCTCCTCCTTGATTTGGCAAAACCCCAAGTCCACGCTGCGTAGAGCGCAGCACCGACCTGATCCAGCCAACGTGATAGGTATTCAACCGTCGAACGCCAACCCTGTTTGCCGCCTCGGCGCTTGGGGTGAGTGGCGCAGTGAGGTCAAGGAGGAGGCCGTAGGCCGGGGGACACGAACGGAGCCACTCACCCCAAGTGCCGAGGCGTACAAAAGCAAGGAGCACGCATGAATTTGCCATCGCTTGACGCCTTGGGTCCCCAGCGCATTGCCTGCCTAACGGAGGAGACGACCGAGTGGCTCTACCTGCTGGGCGAGGAGCGGCGCATTGTGGGCATCTCCGGCTATACCGTTCGCCCACGCCGCGCCCGGGAGGAAAAGCCCAAAATCAGCGCCTTTCTGAGCGCCAAGATCGAGCAGATCGTGGCATTGCAGCCCGATTGCGTTTTCGGGTTTTCAGACTTGCAGGCCGAGATCGCGACAGAATTGATCCGCAAAGGCATCCCGGTCACCGTGTTCAACCAGCGTAGCGTGGCTGAAATTTTTTCCATGATGTTCCAGGTTGCCGCCATGGTGGGGCAGCTCGAGAAGGGTCTGGCGTTGATGCTTGCCATGCAAGACCAGTTGCAAGTCATCCAGACCGCTGCCGCTTGTTTACCGCGCCGTCCACGCGTGTATTTTGAAGAATGGGATGCGCCCCACATCAGCGCCATTCGCTGGGTGTCGGAGTTGATGGGGCTGGCCGGTGGGGACGATTGTTTCCCCGAACTCGCGCTTCAACCCATGGGCAAGCAACGCATCATTGCCGATGGGGCAGAAATCGTGCGGCGCAACCCGGACATCATCATCGGCTCGTGGTGCGGCAAGAAGTTCCGGCCTGAGAAAGTGGCCGCCCGCGAGGGGTGGCAGGACGTGAATGCCGTCAAGCATGGGCAGTTGTACGAGATCAAGTCGGCTGACATCCTGCAGCCCGGTCCTGCGGCCTTGACCGACGGGGTGGCGCAGCTGCACCGCATCGTCCTGGCCTGGGCCCAAGGCGTGGGAGCGAGCGCATGAACACCGAGTTGATCCTGGGGGGCCAAAAGAGCGGCAAGTCACGCCGCGCCGAGTTGCTGGCGCGTGACTGGCTGGCGCAATCGACGGGGCACAAAACCGTGCTGATCGCCACCGCTCAGGCCTGGGACGAGGAAATGCGCGAGCGCATCAGGCGTCATCAGCAAGACCGGGCCGAGCGCGTGCCCGGCATGACGACGGTGGAGGAGCCGTTACAACTGGCCGATGCGATGGCGCAGCACAGCCAGGCCAATACGCTGGTGGTGGTGGACTGCCTCACCCTGTGGCTGACCAACTGGCTGATGCCGGTGCACCCAAGCAGCGCATCAACGCCCGGTTGGCTGGCGCAAACCGCCCGGCTGCAGGACGCCCTGCGCAGCGCGTCCGGCCCCATCGTGCTGGTGAGCAATGAAATCGGGCTCGGCGTCATTCCCATGGGGGCCGAGGTGCGCGCCTTTGTCGATGCTCAGGGCCGACTTAACCAGGCGATGGCGCAGGCGTGTACCCGCGTGACCCTGATGGCGGCCGGACTGCCGCTGGCCATGAAAGGTGCGGCATGAGCCAGCGGACCGTCTGGATGGTGTTGGCGCTGATGGGTTTGCTTGGGCAGTCGGCGCAGGCGCTGCAGATCACCGACGACCGGGGCGTTACCGTTACGCTGGCCGCAGCACCGCAACGCATCGTCAGTCTGCTGCCTTCATTGACGGAAACCGTGTGCGAACTGGAGGCCTGCCAGCGTCTGGTGGGGGTGGACCGCTATTCCAACTACCCGGCCCGGGTGCGTGCCCTGCCCAAGGTGGGCGGCGGGCTGGACCCGAACATTGAAGCCATCGTGGCCCTCAAGCCCGATCTGGTGCTGATGTCGGTGGCCTCACGCGCCAGTGACCGGCTCGAAGCACTGGGGCTGAAGGTGGTGGCGCTGGACACCAAAAGCCACGCCGATGTGCGCCGTGTGCTGGAGAGGATGGGCGCTTTGCTGGGCGTAGGCGATGCGCAGCGCGTCTGGCGTGTGATTGATGCCAGCGTTTCGGCGGCAGCCCAGTCCCTCTCGGCACGGGCCAAAAACACGCGGGTTTATTTTGAGGTGAGTCGCGGTCCTTACGCGGCAGGCCAGGCGTCCTTCATTGGCGAAACACTGGCGCGTCTGGGGGTGAAAAACGTGGTGCCGGCGGCGCTCGGGCCTTTTCCACGGCTCAACCCCGAATATGTGGTGCGCGCCAACCCGGACCTGATCATGGTGGGCAACCGCACCATGCAGGCCATGGTGCCGTACCCGGGCTGGAGCAGCATCAAGGCCGTGCGTGAACAGCGCATTTGCGTGTTTGGCATTGATGAAGCGGACGTGGTGGTGCGCCCCGGCCCACGCATGGCCGAAGCCGCCCGCATCATGGCCAAGTGCCTGGAAGACAAGACCCGATGAGCCCGGCCTTCACCGATGAACACCGCAAAGCCGGGGTATTCGCCCTGGTGCTGCTGGCCGCCAGCGTGCTGCTCTTGCTGTTGGGCGTGAGCGTGGGCAGCACCGGGTTCGAGAGCGTGCTGAGCATGCAGCACGACCCGCAGGCGCTGTTGATCGTGAGCGAGATTCGTCTGCCTCGCACGCTGGGCGCCTGGCTGGCCGGCGCCCTGCTGGGGCTGGCCGGTGCGGTGGCTCAGGGCTTGTTTCGCAATCCGTTGGCTGACCCCTATCTGCTGGGCAGCGCTTCCGGCGCTTCACTGGGCGTGGCCGCTGCCATGGTGTCCTTCGGTGTTTCGCCGCTGGCCACCCATTGGCTGGTGCGCATTGGTTTTACCGGGGCGGCCTTTGTCGGGGCGGTGCTGGCGGTGCTATTGACTTTGCTGCTGGCCAAGGGCGTGCAGCACACCTTGCGTCTGCTGCTGGCCGGGGTGATTGTGGGCGTGGTGCTGGGGGCGCTGAGCTCGCTCACGCTGCTGCTCAACCCCGACATCATGCAGGCCATGCAGTCCTTCATGCTGGGCAGCACGGGGTTTGTCGGTTGGGCAGCCTGCGCGGTGATGGCGGCGGTTTTTACCGCCTGCCTGCTGGCGGCCGTGACGATGAGCCATGTGCTTGACGGCCTGGCCCTGGGCGAGGCCACCGCCCAAAGCCTGGGGCTGCGCTTGCCGCAGATGCGGGCGGCGTTGATTGCGGTGCTGGCGCTGGCCACCGGCACGGCGGTGGCGCAAACGGGTTTGATTGCCTTTGTCGGCCTGGCCGCGCCCCACCTGGTGCGCTCGGTGGTCAAGACCCGGCATGGTCGCCTGATTGGCTTGTCCAGCGGGATGGGGGCCGTGTTGCTGCTGGCGGCTGATGTGCTGGCTCGCGGCGTGATTGCGCCACAGGAGCTGCCGGTGGGGGTGCTCACCGCCGTGCTGGGCGGCAGCTATTTGCTGTGGCTCATGCACCGGGCCACGGGTAGGGGGGCTGGATGGTGACGCGGGCCGTGCCGACCGACGCTCAAGATGCCGCCCAAGGTGCCACCCAAAGCGCCATTCAGGCCCGCGCCATTCGCGCCAGCCTGGGCCATGCCGAAGTGCTTCACGACATTTCGCTGACACTACTGCCCGCGCGCTGGACCAGCATTGTCGGCCCCAACGGCGCGGGCAAATCAACCCTGCTCAAGGTGCTGGCGGGCTTGCTGCCGCACCGTGGCGAGGTGACGCTGCTCGGCCAACCCCTGGGCGCACTGCGGGGCCGCGAGCGGGCCCGGCAGTTGTCCTGGCTCGGCCAGAACGAAGCTTCAGCCGATGACCTGACGGCGTACGACGTGGCCATGCTGGGCCGTCTGCCGCACCAGCCCTGGCTTAGCCCCCCCAGTGCCGCTGACCACGCCGCGGTTGAGCGCGCCCTGCGTGCCACGCAAGCCTGGGATTGGCGTGGCCGGGCCTTGGGCCAACTCTCGGGCGGTGAACGCCAGCGCGTGTTGCTGGCACGGGCGCTGGCCGTGGAGGCGCAGGTGCTGTTGATGGACGAGCCTCTGGCCAATCTGGACCCGCCCCACCAGGTGGACTGGTTGCTGCTGGTGCGCGCGCTGGTGGAGAGCGGCAAAACCGTGGTCAGCGTGCTGCATGAAATCTCGCTGGCCCTGCTGGCCGATGAACTGGTGGTGATGGTTGGTGGCCGTGTGACGCACCAGGGCGCTTGCAGCGATGCGGCAACCCACCGGGCGCTGGAGCAGGTGTTTGAACACCGTATTGAAATTGCCGCACTGCGCGGTCAATGGCTTGCACTGCCAAGGACGACATAAACAAAAGACGACCATGCAAATTGAAACACCACCCAGCGAAAAGCCCTATGAAAAACCCGAAGGCGAACGGCGTGGCCTGGTCATCGTCCATACCGGCGATGGCAAGGGCAAGAGCACGGCCGCGTTTGGCTTGGCACTGCGCGCGCATGGCCGCGGCAAGAAGGTCAAGCTATTTCAGTTCATGAAAGTACCCACCGCCCGTTTTGGCGAGCACCGCATGTTTGAGCAACTCGGTATTCCCATCGAGGGTCTCGGTGATGGTTTCAGCTGGAAGAGCCAGGACCTTGAGCATTCGGCGCAATTGGCGCGTGACGGCTGGAAAGTAGCCAAAACGGCCATTCTCAGCGGCGGGTTTTTCATGGTGACGCTTGATGAGATCACCTACCCGTTGCTTTACGGATGGCTGTCGCTTGACGATGTGCTGTCCACTTTGCGTGAGCGTCCAAAAGATGTCCATGTGGTGCTGACCGGTCGCCGTTGCCCGCCTGAAATCATTGAGTTGGCTGATACCGTGACCGAAATGACCATGATCAAGCACGCCTTCAAGGCCGGCATTCCAGCGCAGCGCGGGATTGAAGATTGAGCATGAACCACATTCCTGCCGATCCCGTGCACGCATTCAGTACCGAAGAGCGCAGAGGCGTGTACCGCGCCATTCATGAGCGGCGTGACATGCGGCATTTCAGCGAAGGCGTGGTGAGTGATGCGGTGTTGCTGCGCCTTTTGCGCGCGGCGCACCATGCGCCCAGTGTGGGTTTCATGCAGCCCTGGCGTTTCATCCGTGTTCGTTCAGCGGAGCTGCGCACGGGCATTCATGCGCTGGTAGAGCAGGAGCGCATTCTCACGGCACGGGCTTTGAAGGAGCGTGAAGAAGAATTCATGAAACTCAAGGTGCAGGGCGTGCTGGACGCCGCTGAGCTTCTGGTGGTGGCGTTGCCACCGGGGCGCGAAGCGCATGTGTTCGGTCGCCGCACCTTGCCGGAAATGGACTTGGCCTCTGCCGCCTGTGCCATCCAAAACCTGTGGCTGGCCGCTCGTGCTGAAGGGTTGGGCATGGGGTGGGTGTCGATTTTTGATCCCCAACAACTGGCCCGGTTGCTGGCCATGCCTGAGGGCAGTAAGCCGATTGCAGTTCTGTGCCTGGGGCCGGTTGCCGAGTTTTACGCCCAGCCCATGCTGCAACAAGAGCATTGGGCTGATCGTGCGCCGTTGGGTGAGATGTTGTTTGAAGACACCTGGGACCAGCCGCTGGGCATCGCGCAGGTGGGCATCAACGATTCTTTTCAATCTAAACCATGATCTGGTTTGACGGGCTGCCCGGATTCATGCCTTTGACGGCCTTGCTCGTCCTGGCGGCGGCCTTGTTGCTGGCCATGACCATTGATGCGCTCTTGGGCGAGCCGCCCGCCTGGCTGCACCCGGTTGTGGCTATAGGGCAGTATTTGTCCTGGTGGGAGAAACATTTGCTGCTGCAAAGGCCCGCCATGGCCTTCATGGCGGGCACTGCAATATGGCTGATGGGGGCTTGCGTCGTGGGTGGGTTGGCCTGGGCCGCGCAGCACTATGCATTGAATGAATTGTCGGCCGCGTGGGCTACCTTGTGCTTGGCCCTTTTGCTCAAACCTTTGCTGGCCTGGCGCATGTTGCGCCGGGAAGTGCTGGCGGTTGAGGCGGCACTGACCGGGTCACTTTCTGCCGGGCGTCAGCGCCTGGCTTGGCTGGTGAGTCGCGACACGGCTCAGTTGAGCGAAGCCGAAGTGCTTGAGAGCGCGATCGAAACCTTGGCGGAAAACCTCAACGATTCGGTGGTAGCGCCCCTTTTTTGGTTTGTACTGCTGGGCTTGCCCGGCGCTGCCGTGTACCGCTTTGCCAACACAGCAGACGCCATGTGGGGCTATCGTGGGCGCTGGGAGTGGGCGGGCAAATGGGCGGCACGGGCCGACGACGTGCTGTCGTGGCTACCGGCGCGGCTCACGGCGGGGCTGTTGTTTCTTCTGGGGGGTGGCGGTTCCTTCACAATCCTGCGTGAAGAAGCGCATCGCACACCGTCGCCCAACAGCGGCTGGCCGATGGCGGCCATGGCGTTGGCTCTGGGGGTGCGCCTGGGCAAGCCGGGTGCGTATGTGCTCCACGCGCCAGGGCGTACGCCTGAGGCGCAAGACATCCAGTGCGCTGTAGATTTGGCATCAAAAACGGTTACAGCCCTTTATTCATTGGCATGGATAGCTATCATTTCAATAGTATTTTTAATGGCGTTATGAGTTCAACCTCGACAGCACTAATGCGCTTGCACGGCGGCCCCGACGCCCTGGGCGTGCCCTTGCACGATTTTTCGACCAACAGCAATGCCTGCGGCCCGTGTCCACCCGCGCTCATGGCGGTGCAGCAGGCCGACGCCGCGCGCTATCCCGATGCCAGTTACACCGCCTTGCGCGAGCAACTGGCGCACTGGCACGGCGTGGCGTGCGAACGCGTGCTGCTGGTGGCCAGTGCCAGTGAGTTCATTTTTCGCATCAGCGCGGCGGTGGCGCAACAAGGTGATTTGGGTGGCCGAACGGTCTGGCTGCCACCGCACAGCTATGGTGACTACACCCATGCCGCCCAAGCCTGGGGCCTGACACCCACCATGCAGGCGCGCGAGGCCTCCTTGCGTTGGTGCTGCGACCCCTCCAGCCCGTTGGGCGCGCCGCAGCCGGAGCTGGCGCGCTTGTTCGAACCATCGCCATCCAATGGGTTACTGACGGACCCGCCCAGCGTTGTCGTGCTGGACCGCGCTTACGAGCCGCTGCGCCTGGAAGGCACCGTTGCCGTGTCGCCCGAGGCGCTTCAACAGGTCTGGCAACTGTGGTCGCCCAACAAAGCCCTAGGCCTGACCGGGGTGCGCGCGGCTTACGTTATCGCGCCGCTGCACTCTGAAGCGATGGTGACAACGCTGGAGCGCCTGTGCCCCTCATGGCCGCTGGGTGCCCACGGGGTGGCGCTGCTACAAGCCTGGGTCCGGCCCGAGGTGCAAGCCTGGCTGGCGCAGAGCCTGCATACGCTGCGAGAGTGGAAGGCGCGACAAATAGATATGTTGAACGCACTGGGTTGGATCTGCCTGCCGAGTGTGGCCAATTTCTTCTGCGCCCGTCCACTCCAGGCACTTGATTCGAACGCTGTGCGTGCAGCGGGCATCAAATTGCGCGACACGACATCGTTTGGCTTGCCAGGCCACGTCCGTCTGAGCGTGCAGCCACCGGCGGTGCAGGAGGCGTTGAAGGCGGTGTTGCAATTCAGTTGTGACTCACTACAATAGTGGTTATATGGATGTAACCACTAGAATTGTTTTAGACACCTCTGTGTTGGTTGCGGCGGCTCGGTCTCGTCGTGGTGCGAGCTATGCATTGATCGCTTCACTGCCGAATCCAAAATTTCAAATCTGTTTGTCGGTCGGGGTCTATACCGAGTGGCAAGCCGTATTGAGCAGACCAGAACACTTGCCACTTGGCGCAGATGCCGATGCAGCACTTGGTTTTATCCGGTATTTGGCAACCATGGCGCATTTGCAGGATATTCACTTTTTGTGGCGTCCCTTTTTGCGTGACCCAGACGATGACATGATTTTGGAGTGTGCCGTAGCGGCTGGTTGCACGTACATCGTGACGCATAACGTCAAAGACTTTCGCCGTACCGAGCAACTGGGTGTGAAGGCCGTGACGCCAGGTGAGTTTTTACAAATTTTGAAGGAGAAGTGACCATGACCGCACTCACCATTCGCCTGCCCAACTCGGTGCACGAGAGCATCAAGCTGCTGGCCCACAAAGACGGCATTTCCGTCAACCAATTCATCGCGAGCGCCGCCGCTGAAAAGATGGCATCGTTTCAAACTTTGGACTATTTGCGCAAAGAAGCCGCGCTGGGCAAGCGCGAGGACTTTGAGCAATTCTTGAAGCTGGTACCGGATGTGCCTGCGCAAGCTGGCGACGACGCTTGAAACCATGACCGCCAAATGCGTGATGGTGCTGGGCACCACCAGTGGCGCGGGCAAGAGCTGGCTGGCCACGGCCCTGTGCCGTTACTACGCGCGCCAGGGGCTCAAGGTTGCGCCGTTCAAGGCGCAAAACATGAGCAACAACGCGCGGGTGGTGGAGGGCGGTGAGATCGGCAGTGCGCAGTATTTTCAAGCCCTGGCTGCCAACGCCGCGCCCGATGTGCGCATGAACCCGCTGCTGCTCAAGCCCGAGCGCGACACGCACAGCCAGGTGATCTTGCTGGGGCAGGTCAATGCCGAACTCACGGGCATGGCTTGGCGTGCGCGCAGCGAGGCGGTATGGCCGGTGGTGGCCCAGTCGCTTGACGCCTTGATGGCCGAGAACGATGTGGTGGTGATCGAGGGGGCCGGTTCGCCGGCGGAAATCAATCTCTCGGGCAGTGACATCGTCAACCTGCGCGTGGCGCGCCATGCCCGGGCCCAGTGCCTGCTGGTGACCGACATTGACCGGGGCGGGGCGTTTGCCCACCTCTACGGCACCTGGGCTTTGTTGCCTGAGGCCGACCGCGCCTTGATTCACGGTTTTGTGCTGAACAAATTTCGCGGCGATGCTGCGCTACTGGCGCCCGCGCCGCAAATGCTGCAAGACCTGACCGGCGTGCCTACCGTGGCGACCTTGCCGATGTGGTGGCAGCATGGTTTGCCCGAAGAAGACGGTGTGTTTGACATGGCCCCCACGCTCCCCACTGCGTGTGGTTCGCTGCCCCCCGAGGGGGCTAATTCCCCTTGGGGTGGCCCGGCGGGGAATTTGGCCCCCACGCTCACGATCGCCGTGGTGGTCTATCCGCGCATCAGCAACCTGGATGAATTCCAGCCACTCAAAAACATCCCCGGCGTGCGTCTGAAGTGGGTGCGCAGTGCGGCAGAACTGGTCGACGCAGATTGGATCATCCTGCCCGGCTCCAAGCACACCAGTGGTGACCTAGCCTGGCTGCGCGCGCAGGGGCTGGACCGCGCGGTGGCCGAGCATGCCCAGCGGGGCGGGGCCGTGCTGGGCATTTGCGGCGGCCTGCAAATGCTGGGCGAGGCGCTGCTGGATCCGCATGGCATTGAGCACGCCTACCTGGGCAACACGCCGGGCCTGGGGCTGCTGCCGCTGGTGACGGTGTTCGAGGCGAATAAGACAGTGCAGCGCCGCACGGCCTGCTTTGGCACGGTGGCTGGCTCCTGGTCGGCCCTGTCGGGCGTGGCGGTGCAGGGCTACGAGATTCATCACGGCCAGACCGCGCAGCACGCGGCCATGGCGGCGGCCGGCGACGTGGCACGCCCGCTCATGCCGGATGGCCTGGCCTGGCAGAACGCCGCTGGCCATGTGCTGGGCCTGTACCTGCACGGCTTGTTTGAAGATGGGGCTGCATTGCAGGCCTTGTTTGGCCAGCACAGTGTCGGGCAGGTGCCCACGCTGGATGCGGTGTTTGAGGGCATGGCCGATTACATTGAACGGCATTTCGAGCCAGGGGTGCTGTCGGCCTTGATGCCCGCCACTTTTCCATTCCCAAAGTAACAAAGACTTCACAAAAAACAAACAAGGACTTCCCATGAGTTTCTCTCTGCCGGCCCTGGCCGACCTCAATCACTCCGCGGCGACGCAGGCCCTGCAACACAAGATCGACAATAAGACCAAGCCGCTGGGCTCGCTCGGGCGTCTGGAGGCTTTGGCTTTGCAGCTGGGGCAGATCCTGGGCAGCGAGTCGCCCGAGTTGCACGCGCCGCAAATGCTGGTGTGTGCCGGTGACCACGGGCTGGCGGCGCGCGGTGTGTCAGCCTACCCGAGCGACGTGACCTGGCAGATGGTGGAGAACTTTCTGGCGGGTGGCGCGTGCGTGAGCGTGATCGCGCGCCAGCATGGCATTGCCCTCACGGTGGTGGACTGCGGCGTGCGCCATGACTTTGCACCCCGAGTCGGCTTGGTGGATTGCAAAATTGCACCCGGTACGGCGGACGCCTTCAGCGGCCCCGCGATGAGCCAAGCCCAGTGCGAGCAGGCCATTCGCAACGGGCAGGCGCTGGTGAAGAAGCTGCCGGGCAATGCGGTGTTGCTGGGTGAGATGGGCATTGGCAACACGTCGGCAGCCTCCATGCTGTTGGCCCGCCTGAGCGGGCAGGACATTGCCCTGTGCACCGGTGCGGGCACCGGCCTGGACGCGGCTGCCGTGTTGCGCAAGACCGCCGTGTTGCGCGAGGTGTTGCAACGCCACGCGCAGGCCACCCAGCCTTTGCAGGCACTGGCCGCGTTTGGTGGTTTCGAGATCGCCACCTTGTTGGGCGCGGTGTTGCAGGCCGCGCAGGAGCGGCGCGTGATCGTGGTCGATGGCTTCATCGCCAGCTCGGCGGTGCTGGTGGCCCATGCCCTGCAAGCGCAGGTCTTGCAGCGCTGCGTGTTCGCCCATCGCTCGGGTGAACTGGGTCACGCCTTGATGCTGCAACACCTGGGCGCGCAACCGCTGCTGGACTTGGGCTTGCGCCTGGGCGAGGGTTCAGGCGCGGCGCTGGCCTGGCCTTTGCTGGAGTCGGCCTGCCGCATGCTGCGCGAGATGGCCAGTTTTGAGTCTGCGGGTGTGTCTGAAAAATCGGTGGATTGACCCTAACCCCCCATGAATCCCCTCCGTCACTACCTGCTGGCGCTGCAATTTTTCACCCGTATCCCGGTCACCGGGCGGCTAGCCGCCTGGGTGGGCTACAGCCCGGAGCGCTTGCGTGCCAGTGCGGCGCATTTTCCGGGCGTGGGCTGGCTGGTTGGCGTTGTCGCGGGGTTGAGTTTTGCCGGCTTGAGCGTGCTCTTGCCTGATGGGGCCGGGGCTTCGCTGGTGGCGGCGGTGGCCAGCACGGGCTTGACGGTTCTGCTCACCGGGGCTTTGCATGAAGACGGGTTGGCTGATGTGGCCGACGGGCTGGGCGGCACGCCTGATCGCGCCCGGGCTTTGGAGATCATGAAAGACTCGCGCGTGGGCGCCTTTGGTGTGCTGGCCCTGGTGCTGGTGCTGCTGATGAAGGTGGCGCTGCTGAGCCTGTTGGACAGTCTGGACCTGGGGCTGGTTTGCGCGGCTTTGCTGGCCGCGCATGTGAGTTCACGTGTCTGGCCCTTGTTGCTGATCCGTTGCTTGCCGTATGCGGGCGATGCGGCCAGTTCCAAATCCAGGCCGCTGGCGGAGCAGATCAGCACGCCCAGCTTGGTCGTGGCCGGTGTCTGGTTGTTGGGGGCACTGGCGCTGGTGCAATGGGCCGTGGATGATGTGTTCTGGCTATGGCCGCTGCTGGCTTCGGGTGTGGCCTTTGTTGGCCTGTGGCGGCTTTTTGCACGCCGCTTGCAGGGCTTCACGGGCGACTGTCTGGGGGCCACGCAGCAGGTGTGTGAGCTGGCTTTCTACCTCGGTTTGGCCCTGTCTTTATGAAGCTGTGGCTGGTGCGCCATGCGCGGCCGCTGATTGCGCCCGGCGTTTGCTATGGCGCCACCGACGTGGCCGCCGATGCCCAGGCCACCGATGCGTGTGCCCGGATACTGGCGCAGGCCTTGCCCGAGGGTGTGCGCGTGATGAGCTCGCCCTTGCAGCGCTGCACCCAACTGGCGCAGGCTTTGCAAGCCTTGCGCCCGGATTTGCACGCCACCCCGGATGCCCGATTGGCCGAGATGGATTTCGGCTGCTGGGAGGGGTGGCGCTGGGACGACATCCCGCAGGAGGCTTACGCGCAGTGGATGGCGGACTTCAGCGCCTGCCGTTTTGGCGGGGTCGAGAGCGTAGGGGCCTTCATGCAGCGTGTCGCACTGGCCTGGCGAGACACCGAGACAGCAGCCCAGAAAAGTGATCAAGACATCGTCTGGATCACGCACGCGGGTGTGATTCGGGCCATGACCTTGCTGGCGCAGGGTTTGCCCCTGATCGAGCGCGCCGATCAATGGCCGCGGGAGGTGCCCGAATGGGGGCAATGGTGGGTGAGGGCGCTGTAGCGTCTCAGGCTGGTGGCCGTGTTTGGGGTTCGAAGTCGCAATCCCCCGCCACGCTGCACACCCAGCACTGCGGCTTGCGCGCTTGGCACACGTAGCGGCCATGCAAGATCAACCAGTGATGGGCGTTGACCAAGTAGGGCGGGGGGATGCGTTTGAGCAGCTTCAACTCCACCGCCAGCGGCGTCTTGCCGGGGGCCAGGCCGGTGCGATTGCCCAGTCGAAAAATATGCGTATCCACCGCCATGGTGGGCTCGCCAAAAGCCGAGTTCAACACCACATTGGCCGTCTTACGGCCCACGCCGGGAAGAGTTTCCAGTTCGGCACGGGTGCGGGGCACTTCACCGTTGAACCGTTCAACCAGCATTTGGCAGGTTTGCATCAAGTGCTTGGCCTTGCTGTGGTACAGACCGATGGTCTTGATGGTGCTCTCCAGACCGTCCAGACCCAAATCCAAGATTTTCTGCGGCGTGTTGGCCACCGGGAACAACAGGCGCGTGGCCTTGTTCACACCCACATCGGTGGCCTGGGCTGACAGCAGCACCGCGACCAACAGCTCAAAGACACTCGTGTATTCCAGTTCGGTCACCGGATTCGGGTTGGCGGCCTGGAGCGTGGCAAAGAAGTGTTCAATCTGGGCTTTGTTCATGGGTCAATTTTCCCATGGCATCATTGCGTTATGAAAACCACAAACTTTTATAAATCTGTCGCTCAGGCGTGCATTCGCATTACCGCCTTGGGATGTTTTTATGGCCTGCTTGCCCTGGCCCCAGCCCATGCGCAAACGCCTAAAAACATCATCATCCTGTTTGCTGATGGTGCGGCTGCAACGCAGATGGAATTTGGTCGTTATTCAAGTGAGTTGCTGCGCGGCAAGTCCTTTGCGGTGACTTCCGAAGTCATGCGCCACGGGACTTTGGGCTTGATGTCTACCCTCTCGAATAACGCTTACGTCACGGATTCGGCTGCGGCGGCGTCCGCCATGTCCACCGGTTTCAAGGCCAATAACGGTGCGATATCGACCACCCCGCAGGGCGCGGCACCCGCCACCTTGATGCAAGACGCCCGCAGACTAGGCAAGAAAATCGGTTTGGTGACGACCTCCATGTTGTACGACGCCAGCCCGGCCGCGTTCAGCGTGAATGCCAAATCGCGGCGCGACTATGAGTTCATCGTCAACCAGTACCTGGCCCTGGCACCCGAGGTCTTGTTGGGCGGTGGCGCTGATTACTTCAAGCTCGATGGTATCGACGGCGGTAAACGCAAAGACGAGCGGGATATGGTGGAGGCGTTCCGCAAACAAGGCTACACGGTGGCCACAAAAACGGCTGACCTGGCCAAGCCTATGCGTCAGCGCAATCCCAAATTGCTCGGCCTGTTTGCCGACGAGGCGATGGACTTCGCCATTGACCGGGACGCGGCCAAGCAGCCGAGCCTAGCTGAGATGACGGGCTCAGCGCTGAAGGTGTTGTCCGCTGCGCCCAACAAAGGATTCGTGTTGTTTGTCGAGAATGAAAACACGGATTCGGCCGGTCACGAGAACGACGTGGGCGCACTGATGCATGACTTGTGGGCGTTTGACGATGCGGTCAAGGTCGCCTTGGCGTTTCGCAAGAAACACCCGGACACGCTCGTCATCGTCACGGGTGATCACGAAACCGGCGGGTTTTCGCCCACCTCGGCGCAACGCCCCAAAGGCTCAACGGGGACAGGCTCTTCATTGGTGGTCAATGCGGACATGCTGCGCGTGATCGGGGGCTTCAAAATGTCATTCCAGGCCATCTCTGACCGTATGGATGAGAAGGCGAAAGCGGGCGCAGACCAGGACGCCGTCATGGCTTACTTGGCCGACCTGGTCCAGAAAAACCTGCCGGGCATGCAAATGGACGACGAGGTGAGGGCACTGATTCTCAACAAGCAGGCCCCCAGTTTGAATATTCGCCATCACCAGTTGCCCCCCACGCCGGCCCCAGCTCTGAGCTTGATGGTGGCGCGACAAACCGGTTTTTACTGGGGGACCTCGGGCCACACCAGTGAACCCGCCACGGTGTCGGCCATCGGCCCAGGTGCCGCGCTGTTTCGGGGCTACCAGGACAACACCGATTTCGCGAGCAACCTGCGGCGTTTGTTGGGTATCAAACCCGACGCCCTCAAGTCGCGCTAACCCCACAACACCCCGATACTTTTCACTCGCCACCATGCAATACGCCGACCGCCTGAACAACGTCGAAACCTCAGCCATCCGAGAACTCTTCAAACTGCTGGGCAAGCCCGGCATCATCAGCTTTGCCGGGGGCTTCCCCGACAGCGCCATGTTTGACGTGGAAGGCATCAAAGAAGCCGTCAACAAGGCTCTGACCGACGAACCCGGTGGCGCGCTGCAATACGGCGCGACCGAGGGCTACAACCCGCTGCGTGAGCAACTCGCTGCCTTTATGAACGACCGGGGCGATGGTCGCCGTGAGAACAGCGTCAAGGTCGCGCCCGATGGGCTGATCGTCACCACCGGCAGCCAGCAGGCGCTGGACTTGATCGGCAAAACACTCATCAACCCTGGTGACAAAGTCATTGTGGAAGCGCCGACCTTTCTGGCCACGATCCAATGCTTTCGCCTGTACGGTGCGCAGGTCATCGGCGCGCCGATTGACGAACACGGCGTTAAGGTAGATGAGCTGGAAAAACTGATCGCCGAGCACAAGCCCAAGTTCGTTTACCTCATCCCCACCTTTGGCAACCCCAGCGGCGCCACGCTCAGCCTGGAGCGGCGCAAAAAAGTGCTGGAGCTGGCGGTGAAGTACCAAACCCCTGTAGTCGAAGACGACCCCTATGGCGATTTGTACTTTGGCTCAGCGCCACCGCCCAGCATCCTGGCCTTGAGCGCGCAAGTCCCCGGTAGCCGCGACTGGCTGATCCACTGCGGCAGTTTGAGCAAAGTGCTCAGCCCCGGCCTGCGCGTGGGCTGGATGATTGCGCCACCCGAACTGCTGGCCCGCGCCACCATGTGCAAACAGTTCAGTGACGCCCACACGAGCACCTTTGCCCAGGCCACCGCGGCCCAGTACCTCAAGGCAGGTCGCATGCCCGCCACCCTGGCCCATGTGCGCCAGGTGTACGGCGAACGCGCCCGCGTCATGGGCGAATGCCTGAAGCGCGAGCTCGGCGACGCCATTACCTTCACCCAGCCCGGCGGCGGCCTGTTCTTCTGGGCTCGCTTGTCCGGTGTCAATGGCAAGTTGCAAGACGCGGGTGAACTGGCCAAACGCGCGATTGCGCAAGGCGTGGCCTTTGTGCCCGGTGCCCCGTTCTACGCCCACAACCCGGACCCTGCCACCCTGCGACTGAGCTTTGCCACGGCGGATGTGACGAAAATTGTGGAGGGAATGGAGAGGCTGGGGCGGGCGCTGTAGTGGTTCAACCCAAGCGGATTTGTGCCGGTTGGGGTCGGCTGTTGGTCAGTTGGGCTAAAAACAACACTTCATCCTAGAGTCAAGCGACTGTCTTGACAGTTTATTTGAACTGTCCAATCATTGAGTCATGACAGTTCAAGTGAAACGGATGAGACCATGCTTTCCAGCAAGTATCTGATCGAAAAATCGGGCATTTCCAGGGCAACCCTGAACAATTACATCAAGCTTGGCATCGTGTCTAAGCCGGTGGTGAGCAATCCAGGCCTAGACAGTAAAGGCCCTAGGCAGCTGGGATTTTTCCCGGATGACACGGTGACGCGCATTGCCGCCATCAGTCAACTCAAGCAGGAGGGCTACAGCATGACCGAGATCCAGTCTCGCTTGCTGGGTCATACCGCATTGTTGCCCACCGGAGGCGGCACGGCCACTTCAGCTTCGCCTCCTCTCACGGGCTCTCACCCCGTCATGTTTCAGATGAAGGATATGGATGGTCCTCGAGTGACGATTGAGGATTTGCCGCACCCGGCTTACATGATCAACCACAACTTTGAGTTGATTTGGGTTAACCCCCAGGCGCGACATCGCTTGTTTGCAGTTGCCGAGTTGCCCTCTAGCAGCGAAAGCAGAAACCTGTTGCGGCTGTTGCCGACCGATGGCAATGAGTGGAACAGCCTTTTGCGCTTTCACATTGCCTTGGCCAAGGGGCGTTTGAGCGCCGACAACTTTAGCGTGGCCTGCCGAGGGCTTGACCCCGTGGCTTTCGCAAAAATGCAGGCGATTTACGCGGAGGTGATTGCCGAAGCCGTCGTGCCTGTCTTGGCTGCCCCCGTGAGTCTGCCCGACGACGCCCATCGATCCTCGCAGCACACCGCCTATGCTTCTTATTTCCGGGAAGGCATGCTGATCGTTTTGCAGCCTGCGTCCGATGTGAGTGATGCCATCGTGGGTGTACTGTCCAGACGCGATGAGTTGATTCGCAGTCTTTTGCGCCGAAAATTGCCCGTTTTAACCGATCTAGCGGTCATGGTGGCGGACTTGCAAGGCTCAGTGACGATCTGTTCAGAGCTTCCGCCCGAGGAGTATTTTGAACTGATCAACGCGATCTGGACAACGATGGCGCCTATCTTTCGTCGCTACAACGCCACCTGTGGCAAACACGTGGGTGACGGTATGGTTTACTACTTTTTCCCTCAACCGGACAGCAACTACATGGCCAATGCCTTGGCTTGTGCCCAAGAGGTTCGTGCTGCGATGCAGAAACTGTCTAAAGGGTGGCAAATTCGCAAGAACTGGTTCAACGAGCTTTATCTGAACACGGGCATTACAGAGGGTCAGGAATGGTTGGGCACTTACCAATCCTCCACTGGCATTGAATTTGTCGTGCTGGGCGACACCATCAACCAGGCCTCTCGTATCTCTGATGTGGCGCGCAATGGCAGTATTTGGGCCAGCAAAAATCTGATCGGAAAAATGGAGCCCAAGGAACGTGAGCGCGTCAATTTTGGTGTGCGTCGTCGTTCACCCGATGGTCGTGAGCATTTTGTGGTTTCTAGTTTTTCTTTGGTTTCCTCGCTTTTAGAGCAAAACGGTATGCGCATGGACAAAATGAAAGACATTGCCACACTGGCCATTACCGAGATCGTGGGGATCAGCCCAGCTCAAAAATGAGAGAAATTTACGCGTTAAAAGACTGACGGCCCCACTACACTCCTCGTATTACCCATATTAGGAGAAATTCACCATGCTGACCCTTTGTGGCTTTCCCGTTTCCAATTACTACAACAAGGTCAAGCTCGCACTGCTAGAAAAAGGTCTTGTCTTTGCCGAGGAATATGTGACACCTCGCAACAAGGACGAGGCCCTGTTGGAGGCCTCGCCGATGGGGAAAATTCCTTTTCTTCGCACGCCGCAGGGCACGCTGTCCGAAAGCCAGGCTATTTTGGAGTACATCGAGGCGGCTTATCCGCAGCCCGCGCTCTTGCCTGCTGCCCCCTTTGCTGCGGCCAAAGTACGCGAGTTGACGACCTTTATCGACTGGCATCTGGAAATCGTGGCACGCCAACTTTATGGTCATGCCTTCTTTGGCGGGGCGGTGTTGCATGAGAACTATTTGGCCCGCATCCGCAAGCAGCTGGAAACGAACATTGCAGCCTTCAAGCGGCTGGCCAAATTCTCGCCCTTTGTGGCGGGCGACACCTTCACCCAAGCCGATTGTTCGGCCTTCGTCAGCTTGCCGCTGGTGGGCATGGCCAGCAAGGCATCGTTTGGTGAAGACCTGTTGCTGACGGGTGGGGTGGACTACAAGCCTTATGTGAAGATGATCGGTGAGCGTGCCTCGGCCCAAAAAGTGATAGCTGACCGGAAAGCCGCTCAGACTGCCCAATAATCAGTTGGGGACAGAGCTGGCTCGCTATGTGTAGCGATGGCCTGTCCCACAGTGTCTCATCATGGCCGAAAAAGCAATTACCACCGACACCTACAAACTTTTCCCGTCGCCACGCAATGTGCATCGGGAAATTTTTTTACACGAAGTGTTTGTGCCTTATCCCTATGCGCTGATTGACCTGCCCAGCTTCTACCTCAAGGGTAAATCCAGTTTGTTTGCGGCCTGCCGTTTGGCCGATATGAAGATGGGGCAGTTGGTGTCGTGCGAGTTGGCGATCGACGCGGCCAAATTCAGCCGTGAGTTTGTCCCAGATTAAGGTGCGCGGTGCAGGCGTGGTGCCGATAGCAGGGCCAAGTTGTCATCCAGTGCCTCATCGACCTGCCGCCAACGCCCGTTCAATTTGGCGAGTGTGACCGCCGTTTGAAGGGCTTGCAGGTCTTTGACCGTGGGGGCGACTTTGATTTGCGCGATGGCTGCCGCTGTGTTGCCAGACTTCAGCAGTACCAGCACCTTGTCCGACCATTCATTGGTTTTTTTCATGCGATTCTTTTAAACGAGTCCAAACCAGCCCAAGGCGGCACCCGCAGCCAGCAGCCACAGCAGGTGCAGTTGGGTTCGCCAGACGATGACCGTGGCGACAAAGGTGGTCAGCCACAGCGGCCAGTCTTGAGCCGGGTTGCCGTGTGCACTGGCCAAAATCCAGCCGGTGGCAATCAGAAGTGCGATCACGATGGGTGCCATGCCTTGTTTGAAGGCACGTACCCCCCGTCGATTGCGGTTTTCATGGCTCCAACGCGCGGTCATGTAGGTGAGGGTGGAGCTGGGTAGCATGAGCCCCAGCATGGTGAGCATCAGACCCAACACGGCGTACATCAGGCTGCCCGCATTGAGGCCAACATTCCAGCCCATTAGCGCGACAAATAGCACGTTGGGGCCGGGTGCAGATTGGGCCAAAGCAATGGATTCGTTGAACTGGCGATCGCTCAGCCAGCCGTTTTGATCGACCAAAAAACGGTGCATGTCAGGTGCAGTAGAAATAGCCCCACCAAAAGCCAGCAGTGACAGGGTCATGTAATGCGTGAACAACTGGAGCCATTCGCTCCAGCCCAACTGTAGAGTGGCCGCGCCCATCACTCGGACAACTTTCGGAAGGTTAGGAAATAAGCAACAGGGCCAAGCAACAAGAGCAGATACACCAGCGGCCAGTGCATCAGCGCCACAGCGACAAAGCTGGACGTTCCCAGGAGTAGGCAGGCAATCCCTCCCATTGGATTTTGAAACTGAGAAGGGATCATCTTGATGCCGCTAGCCACAATCATCCCGGCCGCCACCGCACCCATACCGCGCAGGGCACCCACCACGCCAGGGTGGCTGGCGAATTGAGCATAGATCAGTGCCAGCAGCAGCAGCAGCAGCAGGGGCGCGAACAGCATTCCAGCGATAGAAGCCAGCACGCCGCGCAAGCCAAAATAGCGCCCTCCCAGCATGATGCACAGGTTGATGATGTTGGGGCCAGGCATGATCTGCGCCACCGCCCATTCTTCAACGAATTCGGCATTCGTCATCCAGCGTTTCTTCTCAACCAGCTCTCGCTGCGCCACGGTAAGAACACCGCCGAAGCCTTGCAAAGCCATCACAGTGAAGGTGACAAATAAGTCGGTGGGGGATTGGGGTTGCTTTCGGGGGGCGTCGCTGTTTGGGCTCATGTGGGGATTATCGCAAGTTGCTTGCCTTGCGTAAGGCTCGAAAAAACCCTTAGTCAACAATAGGCAGCCTCGCTATCATTGCCGGATGCCCTCGCACTACTCTTTGCACGCCACCTTAAGCGAACTGGGTCAAGCCACCTTGCGCTGGTTTGCGGGGTGGTGGCGCATCATTGTTCTGGGATCAGAACTATTCGTCATGGCGGTTTCTCCTGCCAGCTACCGGGGAGCCCGTCGCGTCAACTTGATGCGCCATATTTACCTGGCCGCAGCGCCCAGCTTGCTGTGGTTCATCGTGTTGACGGCCACTTTCAGTCTGGTGTTGATTCGCATCGTGGTGGTGACAGCTCACAGTTATGACTTGAATCAATACGCCCTGGAGATGGTGGTGCGTGTGCTGGTGCTGGAGTTGATTCCCCTCACATCCGCGCTTTTTGTCGCTGTGCGCTACAGCATTCCACGCGGCACCGAGTTGTATAAGTTGCGCACCCGCGGCGGGTTTGACAGCCTGCGTCAGCAGGGTCTGGACCCGATCTCCTGTGAGTTGCTGCCCACCGTGGTGGGAGGTGTGACAGCAGTGGTCACCCTGGCGGCGGTGAGTTGTATGATTTCCTTGGTGTTAGCCTATGTCAGCGTTTATGGCTTCACCACTTCGGCGTTAATGGGTTATACCCGCACCGTAGGGCAGATTTTCACCCCGGCCGTGGCCTTGATCTTTGCACTTAAAACGATTTTTTTTAGCCTGTCGGTATCACTGATCCCCGCCGGAATCTCATTGCAAGATTTACCTAGCACGCTGTCCCGCGCCAGTGTCGAATTACAGGGTCTGATCCGCATGTTTGCAGTACTACTGCTGATTGAGATGGCATCGTTGGTTGGCAACTATTATTAATATCCTCAAGATTGAGTGCTGTATGTCCGAACCCACAGAGTCCCACCCCACCTTGCCGCCGGAAGTTGCCACCCCCGTCAAAAACTTGGAAATCAAGGCCGCGCTGCTGCTGGTTTTTATGTTCGTCGTGGTGGCCATGTCTGTGGTGTACATCCTATTCGCAAGAGGTGCCTTTGAACAAACCCAACGCCTGACCCTGACGGCCGACAACTCCGAGGGCGTGAGTGTGGGCATGAACATGACTTTTTCCGGCTTTCCGATTGGTCGTGTGCGCCGTATTGAACTGGCGGCTGATGGCAAGGCCCACATTTTGATCGATGTGCCGACCGAAGATGCGCACTGGCTGCGCAAGTCCAGCGTGTTTACACTGGAGCGCGGCTTGGTCGGGGGCACGCATATTCGAGCTTTTTCGGGCATATTGACTGACCCGCTTCTGGAAGATGGTGCAGTACGTGTGGTGCATCGCGGCGATGCGGCCGAGGCAATTCCGCTGATACTTTCTTCGGTTCGTGACGTGGTAAATCATGTCAGCGCGATGACCGCAGAGGATGCGGCCCTGACCAGCACCCTGCGCAACCTAAAGGTGGTTTCCGAGAAACTCAATGGCCCTCACGGTGTCTTGGGGGTGGTGATGGGCAATTCGGAGAATTCCCAAAAAATCGTAGAGGCGCTTAACCGTAGCAATGCCCTTCTGGCCAAGGTCGATGGTTTGTTGATCAAGGCCGATGGTCTGGCAGCCAAGGCCGACACCCAGATTTTTGGCCCCAAGGGTGTGATGACCGATACGCAGGCGACGGTGCAGCAGCTCAATGGCATGCTGTCCGACGCCCGTACCAGTCTGAAAAAAGTGGACGACGTGCTCACACAGGCGCAAGCCATCGCGGTTAACGCACGTGAGGCGACCGTGGATATGGGCGCACTGCGGGCCGATGTGGATGCCAGCTTGCGCAAGGTAGATAGCCTGGTCAACGAGATCAACCGCAAGTGGCCTTTTGCACGTGATACGGAGTTGAAGCTGCCATGACGCCCTCCACACTGTCCACTCTGCTATTTATGAGCGCCCTGATCGCTGGTTGTAGTAGCACCCCCCCTCCGCCAGATTGGCGAATGAACGCCAAAGGCAGCCTGGAGCGTTCGGTCGATGCTTACTTGTCAGGCAAAGATCGGGTGGCGGCCAGCGAGTTCACGCGTGCCCGCACCGAAGTGGCCCGCACCGGGCGCCCTGATTTGCTGGCGCGCACCGAGCTCATCCGCTGCGCCAGCCAAGTGGCCAGTCTGGTGCTGGAGCCCTGTACCGGTTTTGAGGCCTTGCGCGAGGATGCAGCCCCGGCCGAGCGGGCCTATGCCAATTACCTCGCTGGGCGCTTGCAGCCGCAAGACGCTGCCCTTTTGCCACCACTGCACCGGGAAGTGGCCGCTGGTGCCACCACCCTGCCTGAGGGCGCAGACCCGTTGAGTCGCCTGGTTGCTGCGGCTGTGTTGTTTCAGGCGGGTCAGGCCAGCCCAACCCTTGTGGCGCAGGCGGTGGACGCGGCTTCAGCCCAAGGCTGGCGCCGTCCGCTGCTGGCCTGGCTTGGGGTGCAGCTCAAGCTGGCGGAGCAGGGCGGGGTGGCTGCAGAGGCCGAACGCATTCGTCGTCGAATTCAGTCTCTGCAGGACAAGCCCTGAATTCAGCCGTAACGCCGGGCCGCCCCAAGCAAGGCACGGCCCACTCGAGGGGCAGGGAACCACACGCAGTGGGCGACCGTGGGGGCTACATCCCCCACACCAGGCAGCGGTTGTTGGCCGGCATGGCCACATCTTCCCGCAAAGTCAGCCCGCAGGCGCTCGCCAGTGCATCCACCTCGGCAAAATCACGCAGACCCCGCTTGGGGTTATCGCTGCGCAAGGTGGCATCAAAACGGGCATTGCTGTCACTGGTGAATTGCCCGCCATAGTTGAATGGGCCGTAGATGACCAGCAAGGCCTGTGCCGACATCAGCATGGGCAACTGGGCAAACAATCTCTGTACTTCAGGCCAGCCCATGATGTGCAAAGTATTGGCGCTGTAAATGACATCAAACTTCTTGTGGCCCACGGCTTGGGCCATGTCCATGTTCACATCCAGTGTCATGGGGGTGGGCGTATTAGGCAGTGCCGCTTCATCCAGCCAGAGCTGAATGCCTGGGAGATGGTCTGCCACGTCTGAACATTGCCAAGTTAACTTGGGCAGTCCTTTAGCGAAGTGCACGGCATGCTGGCCGGTGCCGCTGCCGATTTCCAGCACCTGATGTCGGTCAAGTAGGTGGCGTTGCAGGACCGCCAAAATTGGCTCACGGTTGCGTTCACAGGCCAGTGAAAAGGGTTTGCTTTGGGTTGTAGTGTTGGGCATTAATTTCGAGCATACCCCAGGCGATAAGCCGTCACGCCTTCTAGTCGCGCCAGTTTAGTGGCCAACTCGGAAATGGGCCCCATTTTTTGTCGGCTGAGTGCCACGGCAACAAAGTTCCACTCGGTGCTCGCTTCTTTGCAAGAGATGGAGATCGTGCCGCTGGCCACTTCATACCCGCGCGCTTTCGTCACGCGTCGTAGCTCGGACTCGTTGAGCTGGAAACGCTCTTAGAATTTCAAGTAAATGGCGACCGCCTGTCTGGATGGCAACCACGCTTCGACTTTCGAGATCCAGGCCATGCAAATCGCGGTCAACACGGCTAGTGCAATGGCTGCAACATAAAACCCGATCCCCACCACAATGCCAATGACGGCGGCCGCCCACAGCGAGGCCGCCGCGGTCAGGCCGCTGATGTTGAAGCCTTCACGCATGATGACGCCCGCGCACAAAAAGCCAATACCAGAGACAATGCCCTGGATCACCCGCGTGGCGTCAGTGCCGCTGGCAACGATGTCGGTTCCGCCGAACCAGGCTGAGGAATAGCCACTGATGACCGTCAGCGCGGTCGCGGCCATGCACACCAGTCCATAGGTGCGCATGCCCGCAGCGCGACCATGGTAGGAACGCTCATAGCCGACCAGTAGGCCCAGCAGCATAGAGCCCACCAAGTGCAAGAGCACCAACACGTTGGTGGCCAGCACGGGGCCAGACCAGAAGCTGGCGAGGGTTTCAATGGATGGCATGAAGCGTCCTCCTACCGTTATGGGGTTTGAAGCGCCATTTTTGACGGATGACCGATCAGGCAAAACTCGGAAATGACAGGGATAAGCTTGCCTTTACGGATGTGACGACGCGTATGAAGTCAGTATTCCTGTGAGGATGAGCGTAAAACCTTACACTAGCAAGTTAACCCCAAGCCCCAATGAACGCCCCCATCGACGTCTC
>JAYVPU010000136.1:0-26586 GCA_043757205.1 Comamonadaceae bacterium
CAAGATCTGGAACAGACCCGACGGGCTGACCAATGCAATATGCACAGCTGGTCTGCTGCCGGGGAGTGGAGTTCTTGTTGCTACACCAGTAATCACGCCCAAGCCCAATGCATGTGGGTCAAGCCACGTGAGCTGACGCGAGGCACGTACCAAGGCGATGGGTACGAAATTGCCTTTGGCGCAAGTGGCGTCGTAACGCCAGAGGGTGCTTTACGCGGGTGGAAAAATAGCCTGGCGCATCATGCAATGATCGTCAATAAGAATATGTGGGCCGCATCAAAGTGGCAGGCCATGGGTGTCGCCGTCACGAATCACCATGCTCTGGTGTGGTTTGGCGAGGCCGCAGACCCCGCCAATAATCCGTCGGCGGCATCAATTCCTGGTGGCGTTTGGGCCAGCCTCAAACTCAGGCGGCCAACTCAGCCAACAACTCCGGATGGCGACTCACCAGCTTGAGCAAACTCTGCGCGGCTCCACTGGGTTTTTTGCGACCCTGTTCCCACTCTTGCAGCGTACGCACGGACACGCCGGTGGCGTGCGCGAATTGCGCTTGCGACATGCCGGACGCAGAGCGTGCTGCAAGCAGCTGCCACTGCGGGCCGACCAACACATCTTGCTTTTCAAGAGTGCCGTCAGCGAGCACCACTGTGCGGCGCACACTGCCATCGGGCAGTGCCTCAAAAGTAGTTTTGCGCGCCCAGCGACCCGCTGCCATTTCTTGCGCAGCGGCCAATAGCTCCTGCCCAATGTTGCGGCCATCGTCGCGTTTTTTCAGTTGTGCATCAGTCATCATGGTCTAGCACCTCTTTGATTTGTTTCAACAACGCGCCAGGAATGCTGGCACGTACACTTTTGGCATAGATCACCAGCAGCAAAATCTGCCCACGCTGGTTGCGCGTGTAGTAGCACACCCGCACGCCGCCCGATTTACCTGCCCCAACGCGTGCCCAGCGCACTTTGCGCACACCACCCGAACCGCGCACTACGTCGCCAGCATCTGGGTGCTCCAACAAGAAATGTTGAAACGCGGCGTAGTCCTCATCACTCAAATAGTCATGAACCATTTTGGTGAATATGCTGGACTCGATGAACTCGTATTGCATGAAGAAATTATACGCTTTAAGCGTATATGCGTAATCGCTTGTGGGATTGCCCGTGGTGAAGTGCTTACCTACTCCGCCCATCCCGGTACATGCCACTCGCTTTGCGCGTCAGCACAGCGCTCTCGGCCAGACGCGCCATGGCCGGGCCGGCATGGGCGTGGGTGATGGCCAGACCCAGGGCATCAGCCGCGTCGGGGCCGGGCAGGGCGGGGAGTTTGAGTAGGCGTTTGACCATCTCTTGCACCTGGCTTTTTTGCGCGCGGCCATGGCCGACCACGGCTTGTTTCATTTGCAGCGCGGTGTACTCGGCCACCAGCAAGTCTTGCATGACCAGCGCGCTCACGCAGGCGCCGCGGGCCTGACCCAGCAGCAGGGTGGATTGCGGGTTCACGTTGACAAACACAATCTCCACCGAGGCGACATCGGGCTGGTAGCGCTGCACCACCTCAGACACGCCTTGGTACAGCACTTTCAAGCGCGCTGGCAGCTCGCCCTTGTCCAGGTGCAGGGTGCTGATGGTGCCGCTGGCGACATAGCTCAGGGCTGAGCCCGCCACATCAATGACGCCAAAGCCGGTGGTGCGCAGGCCGGGGTCGATGCCAACGATACGTATGTTCATGGCAGTTCTGCACGCCACAGGCGTGTGGCAATCACCGCCGAGCGCTCGGCCAAATAGGTCGAGTTGGGCAGCTTCTCAAAATACTTGGGGCGCGGCAGCATGACGGCCAGGCGCGCGGCCTCCAGCGGCGTGAGCTTGGCCGCGGGCTTGCGAAAGTAATGTTGCGCCGCCGCTTCGGCCCCAAACACGCCCTCGCCCCACTCCACATGGTTGAGGTAGAGCGCCAGGATGCGCTCCTTGTCGAGCAGCTTTTCCAGCAGGTAGGTCAGCACCAACTCTTGCCCCTTGCGTGGCAGGGTGCGTTCGCCCGAGAGCAACAGGTTTTTGGCCAGTTGCTGGGTGATGGTGGAGCCGCCCACGACTTTGGGTGGCTTGATAACTTTGATCCCGGCGGCGGCCTTTTTGGCGACTTGCGCCTCAGCCTTGGCGTTCTTTTGCCACGCCTTTTCCAGCGCGTCCCAGTCCACACCGTCGTGGTTGCTGAAGCCATCGTCTTCTGACGCGATGACGGCACGCTTGAGGTGGTCTGAAATCTGCTCGTACTCAACCCATTGTTGACGCCAGGGCAAACGCCCCTTGTCGTTCAGGATGCGCCAGGCTTCGGAGCGCTCAAAGGCGGTGGACTGTGGGTTAACGGTGGCCATCAGGGCGATGCGGCCTACAAAAAAAAGTTGCAGCAGCAATGTGGCCACAGCCACCAGGACAAGCCAGCGCAAGAGGCCGCGGATCAGGGTGCGCATGGGCAGGCTTTAACGCGGTGGCTGCTTGGCGCTCACCTGGGTTTCCAGGGTTTCGTCGCGCGTGAAGCGAAAACGCGAGACCACCACGATCTGGTCAGCCTCACGCCGCATCTCGGGCGTGAAGACGTCAAAGGGCGCGGAGCTGCGGGCGATGGCTTCGGCCCGGCGGTCCAGCGTGCGGTCGCCCGATGAGGTCACGATTTCAGAGCTGACGATGCGGCCATCCGTGTTGACAGTGAGTACCATGGTGAGCTCGCCGTAGAGCTTTTTGCCACCGGCTTCGGGGAAGTTGTCAGTGCCTTTGCCTTCGATGCGGCGACGCAGTTGGTCGTAGTACACGGCGTACGCCGCCTCACGTGTGGCGGGGCTGATGTAGCGTTTTTTCGGACGCGCGTTTTGCGTGTTGATGTTGCGTTCGATCTCGGCCAGCGCCTTGATGAACTGGCGGCGTTTTTCTTCTTGCGCTTGCTTGTCGGGCGAGTCGCTGGGGTGGTTAGGGTCGGGCACCGGCATGGCCGCCAGTTGTCGCCTCACCTGGGCCAGCAGCAAGGTTTGTTGTTGTTGCAGGCGCTGGAGTTTCTTCTGGGGCTCTTCCTCCAACGCGTCGCCTTGGTCGTTCAACAGCGAGGAGGGCAGGGGGCTGGTGGCGCGGCCTTTGTCGGCCTCACCGCCACCCGCCAAAGAGGCCTGGGCGATGGCGGTGGCTTTGTCGGGTCGCTCGTTGGTGCGCGCGTTGACCAGAATGACTTCCAGCGGCGCCTCTTCAAACAGGCGGTTAAACGTCTCTGGCGCCACCACCCGCACGGTGAGCAAAGCCGCATGCACGGCGAGAGACACGCCGAGGGCGATCTGCAAGGTGCTGAGTTGGCGCAAGTTCACGGTGAGGGATTATCGCCGGGGGGTGCGGTGGCTGGGCTGGGCTCAGCGACTTCATCGGCCACCGACATGTTGATGTGGATCGGGCCAGCGGCCACTTGGTCGTCGTCTTCGTTCCCCTCTTCGTCAGCCGCTTGGCCGACCGCATTGTCCGCCGCAGACGGGATGTCCAAGCGCTCAATCACCGTGCCCATCACGTCCAGCGAGACTTCGTCAATCTCGCCCAGTTTGATGCGCACTTTGGCCCCGCGTGGCAGGTCTTTGGCACCCAGCACCGGCAGCACCAGGGGGAAGTCGTCGGCTCGCACCATGTTCTCCTTGAACAAGGTGGCCACCAGCTCGGTGATGCCTTGTTGCTGCACGTATTTGAGCGTCCAGAAGCGCTCAATCGCGCCCTGAAAGCCGTTGTAGGCGCTGTAAGCGGCGTCAAAACCCGAAATGATGGAGAACAAATCCGCATCTTTGGGCTTGAAGGGTGCGGCCAGCGCCGCAGTTTTGCCATGACGGGCGCAGGCGATGATTTGCCATTGGTTGACCAGGTCGGTGTAGCGACGCAGTGGTGAGGTGCTCCAGGCGTAGCTGGGCACGCCAATGCCCGCGTGCGGCAATGCCTTGGTGACCATGCGCACCTTGACGCCCGGCAACAGAGAGGCCTGGCTGCGGTAGATGCCGGGCACGCCATGGCTGGCCAGCCATTGGCCCCAAGTGCTGTTGGCCAGGATCATCGCCTCGGCCACCATCAAGTCTAGCGGCGCACCGCGTTGGCGGGTGCTGATCTGCACGGTCTCGTTGCCCACGGGTTCTTTGCCCTCCGTGCCGACGAGTTTGAAGTTGTAGTCGGGCCGGTTAAACAGCTCAGGTTTGCCGCGCACCACTTCGCGCCCCGCCTTCAGGTGGCGAGCCAGTCGGTATAAAAATGATAGCTGCTCACGCAGGTTCTGAATGGGTTGTGCCGTGTTTTCATGCTCAAACGACGGGTTTTCAAGCCATTCAGGCGTCACCACAGCGTCCAGCTGATCGTGCCGCAGGTTGTGGGCGATGGGCACGCGTTCCAGTTTGGTTTCGGTCGATTGGATGGCCAGCGTGGCCTCGTCCAGCGTCACGTAGAGCGAGACGGCGGGGCAGTCGCGCCCCTCCATGAGTGTGTAGTTTTGCACCACGGCGTCGGGCAGCATGGTGATCTTGTAGCCCGGCATATAGACCGTGGACAGGCGCGCACGCCCAAGCTGGTCAATCGGGTCACCGGGCTGCACGGCCAGGCCGGGCGCAGCGATGTGGATGCCCAGCGTTACCGTGCCGCTGCCCAGGTCTTGCAGCGAGAGCGCGTCGTCAATCTCGGTGGTGCTGGAGTCATCAATCGAGAAAGCTTGAGCCGTTGATAGCGGCAGTTCGTCTTGAATTAAAGGGGCGGCTAGCGTGGGAAAGGCCGTGCCCTTGGGGAAGTTCTCAAACAAAAACCGTCGCCAGTGGAACTGGTAGGGCGAGTCAATCGCGCCCACGTTTTGCAGTAAGTCCAGCGGCGCGGTATGGGTGGCGCGCGAGGCCTCCACCACCGCCTTGTACTCGGGCGCGTTCTTGTCGGGCTTGAACAGGATTTTGTAGAGCTGTTCTCGGATCGGCTCTGGGCATTGGCCTTGACCGAGGGCGGTGGCCCAGTCCTCGATCTGCTGCTGAATCACCCGTTTCTTCTCAATCGCAGCCAGCGCCTGCGCAATGATCTCGGCCGGGGCCTTGCGAAAGCGCCCCTTGCCCGCGCGACGGAAATAGTGCGGCGCCTCAAACAGGCGCAGGAGCGCGGCGGTTTGCTGCTCCAACGTGGGCGGGTCGTTGAAGTACACCCCAGCCAGCTCGGCAAAGCTGAACTCGTCCTCCGGGGCGAACTCCCAGGCCAGCTCCAGCTCGATGGTCTGGCTCAAGGTCTGAGCCGCCGCCAGCAGCACGGCGGGCGCAGGCTTGTCGAACTTCAGCAGCGTGTTGGCCGCCTTAACCTTGACGCGCTTGCCACTATCAAGCTCCACCTGGGCAGAGCTATCAGCTTCGGACAACACCCGTCCGGCCAGGAATTTACCGGCATCTTCAAACAATAAATACATGGGGGGATTGTCCCATGCGGGAGGTCAGGCGCTCGGGAAAAGCCTTGAGCTGATCTTTACCGCACCCACTGGTTCATCTGGATGATGGGCAGCAGCACCGCCAGCACGAGCAGCATCACCACCAAGCCCATTGCGACGATCAGCAGCGGCTCCAGCAGAGTGGCCAGTTGCATGGCGCGGCGTTGCACGTCGTTGCTGAGTTGTTGGGCGGCACGGGCTAGCATTTGCGGCAGTTGGCCGGTTTGCTCACCCAGGCGGGCAAACATCGAGAGCAATCCAGGGAAGCGGTTTTTTTGTGCGATGGCCGAGGCCAACGGTGCGCCCTCGCGCACCAGCACCAAGGCGTCCAGGGCATCGCTGCGCATGGCGTGGTTGTTCAGAGTTTGTGCGGCAGCTTGCAGGGCTTTGAGGATGGGTACACCTGCCGCCGTCAGCATCGCCAAGGTGCTGGCAAAGCGAGCGGCGTTGTAGCCGCGGGCCAATCGGCCCACCAAGGGTAGCGTGAGCCAGGTGGCGTCACACCGCTGCCGAAACGCGGGGTTCCGCAACATGAACAAAAAAGCGGTGCTTGCGGCGATCACGCCCAGCAAGACCAGCCAGCCATAGTCACGCACAAAAGCGCTGAAGCCCATCATGGCCACGGTGAGAAAGGGCAGGGCGCGTTTGCTGCCGACAAAGACGTTGGCCACTTGCGGCACGACATAGCCCACCAGAAACAGAACGATCACCACCGCCACCAGCGACACGATGGCCGGGTAGAGCGCTGCGCCGATGAGTTTGGCCTTGAGCGCCTGGCGCTCTTCCAGGTCATCGGCCAGCCGCTCCAGCACCAGACCCAGATGGCCGCTTTGTTCGCCCGCTTCGATAACGGCGGTGAAGATGTCGGAGAACTCACGTGGGTGTTTCGACAGCGCCTTGGCAAAGCTCGATCCACCGTTGACTTCGGCGCGTAGCGAGGCATTCAGGTTGCGCTGGGCTTCGTTCTCGGCTTCTTCGGTGAGCGAGCTGAGGGCGCGCTCCAGCGGCAGGCCTGCTGTGACCAGACCCGCGAGTTGCCGCGTCCAGATGGCCAGACCAGTGGCGTTGAAGACGCGCTTGGAAAACAGGGGTGTGTGCAGGCCACGTTCACCCGTGAGGTGCCCATCGGCCTGAAAAGTGCCGACACTTTGTACGGCGAGCGGCACCAAGGCCTGAGCGCGCAGCAGGCCACGGGCCGACTTGGCGCTGTCGGCTTCCATGACTCCTTTGCGGGTCTGTCCTTGGGCGTCTAAGGCTTCAAAAGAGTAGGCGGGCATGGGCTGACCTTATCACGAAGTTTTAGGCGAAAAACAGAGTGAAAATAGCGCATGACTTTGAAATTAACGGAGCGGTACCAAGCCATCGACGCCTTGCGCGGCGCAGCCATTGTTTGGATGACGCTGTTTCATTTCAGCTTCGATCTGAATCACTTCGGCTACTTCAAAGCCAATTTTTACGCTGACCCGTTTTGGACTTGGCAACGCGCGGCGATTGTCAGTTTGTTTCTATTCTGTGCTGGCCTAAGTCAGGCGGTGGCGGTGCAGCAAGGGCAAAACTGGGCGCGTTTTGGGCGGCGCTGGGGACAAGTGGCCTTGGCGGCGGTGCTGGTCACTGTGGGCTCGTATGCGATGTACCCGCAGAGCTTTATTTATTTTGGTGTGTTGCATGGTTTGGCGCTCATGCTCATCGTGGCGCGGCTGACGGCGCGCTGTGAGGCCTGGCTCTGGCCTATGGGTGCGGTGGCGCTGATGTTGCCGTGGGCAGCGGTTTATCTGCATGCGACTTGGTCTGTCGCAGAGGTCTTGAACACGCCAGCTTTGAATTGGCTGGGCCTGATCAGTCGCAAACCCATCACCGAAGACTATGTGCCGCTGCTGCCTTGGCTGGGTGTCATGTGGTGGGGTGTGGCGTCTGGGGCCTGGGTGTTGCGCCGTCGCCCCGCATGGCTTGCGCGCGCTGTCGCGCCTTCAATGCGCCCGCTGGCCGTGCTGGGTCGTTGGAGTTTGAGTTATTACTTGTTGCACCAACCGGTGCTGATGGGGCTGCTGATGTTGATCAATCGCGCGTAACGCGCACCAGCTCTGCGCGCGAGGTCACGCCGGATTGCACCAGCCGTTCGCCGTCCTCACGCATCAGCACCATGCCGGTTTGCAGGGCGGCTTCTCTCAGTTGCGCTTCAGAGGCCCGGTTGTGGATCAAGGCGCGCAAGGTGTCGTCGGTGCTGAGCAGCTCAAAGATGCCGGTGCGGCCCTGGTAGCCGGTGTGGCCGCACGCTGTGCAACCTTGCCCTTGGCACGTGGGGCAGAGCTTGCGCACCAGGCGTTGCGCCATCACCCCTAGCAAACTGGAACTGAGCAGAAAAGGCTCCACCCCCATGTCGATCAAACGCGTCACCGCGCTGGCCGCGTCGTTGGTGTGCAAGGTCGCCAGCACCAGGTGGCCGGTGAGTGAGGCCTGGATGGCGATTTGAGCGGTCTCGAAATCACGGATTTCACCGATCATGATCACATCGGGGTCTTGACGCAGGATGGCGCGCAGGGCCTTGGCAAAGGTTAGGTCGATCTTGGGGTTGACCTGGGTTTGGCCTATGCCAGATAGCTCATACTCAATCGGGTCTTCCACCGTCATGATGTTGCTGCGACCGGCGTCCAGTTGGCTCAGGGCGGCATACAGCGTGGTGGTTTTGCCTGAGCCCGTGGGGCCGGTCACCAGCACGATGCCGTGGGGCTGGGCGATCAGGTGCTGCAGCTGGGTCAGCACCGTGCCTTGCATGCCCACCGCTTGCAGTGTGAGTTTGTCTTGGCTCTTGTCCAGCAGGCGCAGCACGGCGCGCTCACCATGGGCACTGGGCAAGGTGCTCACGCGCACGTCCATGGCGCGCGTGCCGATGCGCAAGGAGATGCGGCCATCTTGCGGCAGACGTTTTTCTGAGATGTCCAGCTCGGCCATGATTTTCAGGCGCGAGATCAGCGCGGCGTGCAGGGCGCGATTCGGCTGCACCACCTCGCGCAGCGTGCCGTCAACCCGAAAGCGCACGCTGGAGTGACGCTCATAGGGCTCGATGTGGATGTCACTCGCACCATCACGTGCGGCCTGCGTCAGCAAGGCGTTGAGCATGCGGATGATGGGTGCGTCGTCCGAGGTCTCCAGCAGGTCTTCCACCGCAGGCAGCTCTTGCATCATGCGCGACAGGTCGGCATCACTCTCCACCTCGCTGACCACGGTGGCGGCGCTGGATTCACCTTGCGCGTAGGCCACGCTGATGCGCTGGATGAGCTCGGGCGCGGGCAGGGTGTCAATGTGGTGCACCTCGTACTTGCGCATGACCTCGCCCACGGCGCTGGGGGCAGACCCGGCGTGCAGCCACAGGGTGAGCTCACCCTGTAAGTCTTCCAGCAAGAGCTGCTGGGTGCGGGCAAAGGCGTAGGGCAGGGGGTGGCGCATGGCTTAGCAGGGGTGATCGGTGCTTAGCGGGGCTTGGGCGCAGGCAGCACGGCTGATCCGTTGATGGGCATGGTGCTGCTGGGCACCGGCTGCGCGTTGATCTGGTTGTTGCGCATCAGGTCGTAGCGCCCCTGTGCCAACGCATCGCTGTCGGCGGCGTTGCGCACCACCACCGGGCGCAAGAAGACCATCAAATTGGTTTTCTTGCGGCTGCGCGATTCACTTTTGAATAGATGGCCAATGAACGGCAGGTCACCCAGGCCGGGCACCTTGTCCTGGTTGCCCGAATACTCGTCTTGCAGCAGGCCCCCCAGCACCACAATCGCGCCGTCATCCACCAGCACATTGGACTCGATGGAGCGCTTGTTGGTGATCAACCCTGTGGCCGAGTTGAGGGAGGACGCCTGCACGCTGGAGACCTCTTGAAAGATGGCCAGTTTGACCGTGCCGCTCTCGCTGATCTGCGGCTTCACCCTCAGCGTCAGACCCACGTCTTTGCGCTCGATGGTTTGAAAGGGGTTGACCACGCCGCCCGCAGTGGCTGCCGCGTTGGTGTACTGGCCTGTGACAAAGGGCACGTTTTGCCCAATGACGATCTTGGCCTCTTCGTTGTCCAGCGTGAGCAGATTGGGTGTGGACAGAATGTTGCCGGAACCCGTGGACTCTAAAAAGTTAGCTAAAAAGCCCAGCACATAAATGCCGTTGGTGAGGTTGGCCGCGCCCAAATTCAGCCCCGTGGGCGGAGTGACCGTGCCGCTGGCCCCTTGCGTGGCCAGGTTGATGATGTTTTTGCCACCAGCGCCAAAGTTGGTGCCGATCACGCCCACGGTGCCGTTGCCTGCGTTGCCCACCGCCGTTTGCCACTGGATGCCAAATTGCGCCGCTTGGTCGGCATTGACCTCGGCGATCAGGCTCTCCACAAACACCTGGGCGCGCCGCGCGTCAAGCTTGTCGATCACCGCACGCAACTGGCGGTATTGCGGCTCAGCCGCGGTGATGATGAGGGAGTTGGTCGCCGGGTCGGCCTGGATTTGCCCGCCTGTCGTGGTTTGATTCAGCCCCGGTGCGCCACCAAGGGTCACCGGGGCGCTGGGCGTGCCTAGGGTGCCTATCGGGCCGGTGGTGCTGCGCGCGTCTCCGGCGATGGCGGCTCTGAGGGTGGCGGCCAGCTTGGTGGCGTCGGCGTTTTTGAGGTACACCACATAGATGTTGCCGCTGGCACCGTTGCTCTGGGTGGAGGCTGTGTCGAGTTTTTCCACCAGTGATTTCACTTGCGCCACGCGCGCCGGATTGGCGGCGCGCAAGATCAGGCTGTTGCTGCGTGGCTCGGCCACGAGCGTGGTTTTGAAGGTGGCGTCAGTTTGACCTTGCCCTGGCGCGGCCCCGGCGCTGCTGCCGGACTCGATCAAGCGCAAAACCAGAGGCACCAGGTCGCTGGCAATAGCGTGCTGGAGCTTGATGACCTCCACATCCGTCGCGTTGGACACGTCCATGGCCGCGATGATGCGGGCCAGGCGCTGCAGGTTGTCGGCGTAGTCGGTGATGACGAGCGAGTTGTTGCCGGGGTTGATGTTGATGGTGTTGTTGGGGCTGATGAGCGGGCGCAGCACGGGCACGAGGTTGTTGGCGTTTTCAAAGTTGAGCTTGAAAATTTGCGTGACGATCTGGTTGCTGCTTGTTGAAACCGCACCTGCCGATACCGTGCCGCTTTGCAATTTGGCATCGGCCTCGGGCACCACCTTGTCCAACCCGGCGGCCTCCACCACGGTAAAGCCTTGCAGACGCAATGTGGCCAGAAACAGGTTGTAGGCCGCAGCGGGTGAGACGGCGCGCTCGGTGCTCAGGTTCATCGTGCCTTTGACGCGCGGGTCTACCACCACCTGGCGCCCGGTCAGGGTGGCCATGGCGCGTGCCACTGCATCGATCTCGGCATTGGCGAAGTTCAGCGTGACGGGTTCGCCGCGTTTGAAGTCGGTGCTGGCCCCTGTTGAACTTGCTGAGCCGGTTTGAGCCCAGCTTTGAGGCATAAATTGGCCTGTAGCCCCCGAAATACAAGCACAAGCAGCTATGTAAATAATAGCGTGCGTGAATCGGTTGGAAGTCAGGTGGTTCATGCTTTAGCCAATCGTGATGAGGGAGCGCGCGCCGTCGCGTCGCCCGATGATGTTGAGCAGATTGGACAGTGCGTCCATACGCTCAGGCGCAGCGGTGGCGCTACCTTTGAAATGCCAGCGCGCGTCTGCCCAATGGCCTTCACCCGCCAGCTCAAGACTGCCTTGCAACGTGCTTAACTTCAGTGTAATGGCTTCACCTCCTTGGAGTGCAAGTTGGTAGCTGCCCATGGGGCGCAGCGTGGACAGCCGTGACGATAGGTCGATCGCCTCCAGACGGGCCTGCCCGTCTATGGCGAGCCGACCCTGCACCCAGCGCGCCGATAGGTTGTGGGTGCTCAAGTAGAGTCGGCCTTCGGCCTGGATCGTGTTCCAGGGCGTGCCCAGGCCCGCCAGCAGCCTCGCAGGCCAGTGAGATTGGCTATCCTGCAGTGCCACGTCCACACCACTCCAACGCCAGGTGGCTTGCAATTGCAGCGATTCTTGAGTGCAGCAGGGGGCGTCTAACGCGGCACTGGCGCCGCTAAAAGTCGGTTGCAGCACCCAAGTCACGCGCCCCGGCAGGGTCGCTGCATCGCTGCTGCCCGCGCCGCCGGTGAGCCGCAATTGGGCCGAACCACGCCAGACCGTGCCACGGGTTTGCTCCAACACCACACGTCCGTCGCTAAGGTGCTTCACGGCATCGCTCAACCAATGGGCTGGGGCAAACAGCAGCAGGGCCACCGCCAGACCCGTCAGTGCGCCACCCGCAGCCCAGCCCCAGGGGCTGGCGTTTGCCATGCGGGGTGTGCGTGGGGACATGGGGTTGGTCGCCGGGGTATGGCTTTAGCGCGCAGGCAAGGTCAGCGTCAGCGTGCCGTCCCAGTTGGCAAGGCCGGTGGGGCCGTTTGCACTGCGGCTCAGGTGGGCTTCTGAGGGCACCAGGCGGGCATTGATGCGGGTCTGCGATAACCATTGCGCCAGCGCTTGTGCTGACACGCCTTTGAGGGTGATCGTGGCGCGCTCGCCGTTCACGCTGAGCTGGGCGGCGTTGCCCAGGTGTTGCTGGGTTGAGTTTTGGAGCGCCCGCAAACTGTCGTCTGCGCTGAGCCGGGGTTGCATCTGTAGCGCCTTGGCTTGGGCTTGCAGGTTTTGCATGGTCTGCAACTGGGCGTCCAGGTGGCGGGCTTGTGCCTCGGCACTGCGCCAAACCTGGAGCGCGGGGGCCAGCAAAACCCACCACAGCAGGGCCCCGCTCACAAGACCTGCGGCCAGCAGCACACCGTCTTGTTCACGGGGAGCCAGTCGGGCCCAGTGGGCTTGCAAGAAACGGCGCGGGTTCATGGGGTGACCTCCTGGCGGATGACCAGCGTGTTCATGTCCAAACGGGCGGCATAAGCTTGAACTTGGAGTCGGTTGGTGAGGTTTGCGGTTTCTTCGGTACTCAGCTTTACCCCTTTGAGGCGTACCTCCCCATTGAAAAAATCAATCGCGGTGAGCGACGGATTGGCCGGCAGCAAGGCGCTGGCATGGCTCAGCAGAGTTTCCAGATCACGGCCCGAAGCGGTACCGCTGGCCTGCTGCAAGGCCGCCACGGCACGCGCCATTTGAATCGGCGCGTCCACCACCACGGTGACGTTGGGGAATGTGTCGGTGAGCGCGGAGCGGATGGCGACGCGTTTGTCATTCAATACCACTTGTTCCTTCCAGGCCCAGGCGTTTAAGCCCACCACATGAATCGCCAGTAGCAGCCCTAGGCACCAGCGTGCGGCCCGCCAAGGGGGGGCTTGCCAGAAGCTGCGCCAGTGTTGGCCCAGGCGCTTTAGCGTGCGTGCGGAGCCCGTTGAGCTGAACTCTAGCTGCGCCAGATTCCACGGTGACTGGGCGGCTAGTAGCCAGCGCTGCGCGGGGGGCTGCAAGCGCACGGGGCGTTTTATCAACTGCTCGGCCAGCGCGGCCAGGCCAGGCTCTGCCACCACAGCTGCATCCAGCGGCCAAGCCAAGGCCGTGAGCGCGCTGGCCGACAGGGGCAAGACGCTCACCCCTTGAGCATGGGGGCTCACCCATTGCGCTGAAGGCAAGCCCTCGATGGCGTGCAGGGTGGGCTGTGGTGGCTGTGTCAGGTCGGGCTCGAACTCGGGGACGATGCGAGAGACCGGGCGTTGCGCTGCCTCCAGCGTTTGCAACGCCGCCTGCAGCCAGACACGGTCACACACCGCCACCCAAGTCGATCCATCGGCTTGGGTGTTGGGGGCGAGTGCGAAATGAAGTTGTTCGGGTTCGTCCAGCAGGTGCTCTTCCAGCAGGCCACTGAGGATGGCGCGCAGCCGTTGCGGGTGGCCTGCGTACTTGCGCACGGTGCCTTTGGGCAGCGCCAAGTGATGCCAAGACAGGGCGCGAGCCGGGACGACGGCCACCACCTCGTCACCCGATTGGCTGACCGCTGGCAGCAAGGCTGCGCTGGTCCGTCCGTGGCCCGCCAGCGTCAGGCCATCGGACGTGAGCACGTAGTCGAATTCCGTGGCGGAATGGGAGGGCGTGAGGGGAAGGGTGACGATCAGCGAGGTCATGCGGTTCAACTTTGCCGATCATTGTAGGGGGGTGCTGGGGCTGCCCATCAAGCTTTCTTGAAGGGTATTCATCACCCCGCGCTCGCGCCACAGGGTTTTAACTTCCAGCCCATCGCGCTGAAGCCATGAGCGTTCTTGCACCGTGGTTTGATCCAGCCGCAAACGACCCCGCACTTCAAAGAAGCGGGATGAGACGCTGAGTTGATCGGGCAATGCGCCCGCCAAGGGACCCGCGTCGGCCAGCGTGCGGAAGTGCGAGCGTGAACGTTCGTTGACCAGGCGCTGAGCGTCGCCCATTTGGAAGGCTGGAATACTGGCGTAAATCACGGTTGCGCTGGCGGTGTTGAGGTTGACCGGTGTGCGCTCTGGCAGCAAGGTGATGTAGGGATGAAGGCGCATCACGGTCTGGGGCGACACGCCCAGCCACACCAGTTGCTCCACACGTTGAGGTGGCAAGGGGGTCAACGCTGAGGCTTGCGCGCGTGTGCCGGTGTCCATGGTCAGGCGCAGGTTTTGGGTCAAGAGCTTGAGCTCGGAGGGCGGCAAGTCCAGCAGATCGAACAACTTGCCAAAAGCCAGTTGCATGGGCGCAGAGACCGTGTCGCCGTCGGCTAGATTGAACACATTCAATCGCGCTTGCAGGTCAGAGATTTGGCCTGACAAGAACGCGTTTTTCGTCTCATCATCACTGTTTTGATCCAGCGCCAAAAAGCTTGACAAGCGCGCTTCTTGCAAGGGCACGGCCCACGGCTCGGCCAAATGGTCCGCCGTGCCAGAGCGCGCGTCTTCGCGCAGGATCAGGCGCGACCAGTCCAGTGCGCCGGTCAGCAGCCAGGCCGATTGCACGCGGGATCGCTCTGCGGCTTCGACTTCAACGCCCCGCCATTGCTGCCATAGGGCGCTGGCCGCCAAGCTGGCCACCAGCGTGACAGTGAGCATGGCGGCCAACAGGGCGGCACCGCGGTGTGTGGCATGCCTCATGATTTGCCGCCTCCTAGGGTGGGTCGAACCCAGTCACGCGTGAGCGTGCCGCTCAGTGCTTGGCCTGTGGGCAGCGTGATCACCAGGCGCACGCCATCGGGTACGTTTTCGGTGGCTTGCGTCAGGCTTGTGCCGTTGGTGGTGACATTCGTGGCGGCGCTCGACAAGGGATTGCTCCACGCATTGTTGCGGTAGTAGTAGATCTGCCACTGCGTGAGCGGGGTGATGGCCACCTCGCGTTTTTTGTCTTCGTCCCCGGGGTTTTGCGCCCACAAGGCGGCTTTGCCCCAGGCGTCTTGCAGGGCGGCGCGGCTGCGCACGTCGGGTGACTGCCAACGCAGCCACTGGGGCGTGCCGTTGACGTCGCGGCGCGACCAGGCGACCACGCGCAGGCCACCGTCCTGTGCGGTGGTGCTGCGGCGCGTCAGGCGCAGCGCGCGGCCATCCCAGTCCAGCGCATTGAAGTTCGGTACTTGCACCATGGCGTCCAGATCGGTGGCCCACTGCGCCAGGCCGGTTTGCAGCGTGAGCAACTCGTTGGTGTGTTGCTGGGTTTGGGCCTGCGCGCGAGCCATGCCGTCTAGCCCGCGCCAACTCAAGACCGCCATCAGCGCCATGATGGTGATGGCCACCAGCAATTCAATCAGCGTGAAGCCGCGGTGGGTGTGGCTTGGCATCAAATTCGCCCGACCACGGTGGCCAGTTGCAACAAAGGAGTGTTGTCCTCAAAGACCTGGGCCTGCACCCGCAAAAAATTGGGGTTGGGTGTGGGTTGCACGGAGACGTTGACGCGCAGGTGTCGCCCTGCCTGCTCGCAATCTTGGCTGCGGTCGCCCACGCCGGGCATTTGTTGCGACAAACGGATTCTGATCAATTCGTTTTCAGCGCACAGTTGCGCCAGCATTTGGGTGGACTGGCGCATCGCGTTTCGGGTCAACGCCGTTGTTGCCTGCATCCCGGCCATCAAGGCCGTGGCCACAATGCCCAGCGCCACCAGCACTTCAATCAGGGTGAAACCTGCAAGGGCGCGTCGCTTCATGGCTATCTCGGTGGGGTGGCGCTGGCCTGCGCAGAAAAAGGCAACAAGCCGTTGGTGCTCACCTGCCAAGCACGGTCGGGCTGACTGGCCAACGTGAGCACGACGTTTTGGTTGTCGATGATGGGTTCAGGGCCCAGCAGCAGCGTGACAGGCACGCGCACGCGGGTATCGGGGCTCAGCCACTGGCTGGGCAGGGCCTGGGGCGGCAGGCCGTCAAACACAAAGCCCTGTGCCGTGGCCCGCCATCGCACGGCTACACCGCTGGTGCGCGATTGGGCACGGGCGGACTCGAACAAGGCAGCCAAGCGCTGTGCCTCGCGCTCCAACTGGCTCTGGGCCGAATCGCGCATCGCAAAGCCCACCCCCGCCGACGTGATAGCGATGAGGACCACCACCACCAGCAACTCCAGCAGCGTGAAGCCTTTGTTCTGGTTATTGCCAGCTACCAAGGTCTGCATTCTTGCCCTCGCCCCCCGCTTGGCCGTCTGCACCGAAAGACAGCACGTCAATCTCGCCCTTGATGCCGGGGTTGAGGTACTGGTAGGGTCGGCCCCAGGGGTCGTTGGGGAGCTTTTCCAGATAGGGCTTCCAGTTCAGCGGCAGTGGGCCGCTGGTGGGCTTGACCAGAAGGGCTTGCAAGCCCTGCTCGGAGGTGGGGTAGCGCTGGTTGTCCAGCTTGTAGAGTTTGAGGGCCTGGCCCAAGTTGCTGATGTCGGTGCGCGCTGCCGTGACACGCGCATCGTCAGCGCGGTCCAGCACATTGGGCACGATCAACGCGGCCAGCACGCCAATGATGACCAGCACCACCATGAGTTCAATCAGGGTAAAACCGAGCGACTTGTGGCGCTGCGAGGGTTGGAGGAAATGGTGCATAGCGAGGGTGTCTTAAGTATCTGAGAGAGGTCTGGTGTGATTCCATGATAATCACTTTATGCAGATGAACACGAACAGCCTGTTGCGGCCACGGTTGATGGCTTTTTCGCTCTCAGCGCTGGCCGCTGCGGGCGCGGCGTACTGGGTGTTGCAGTGGCCTGACGCTTCGGTTCTATCCAGTTCGCCGATGGCCATTTCGACGACCGATGCCCCCGACCCTCAGGGCTTGGTGCGCTTGCTAGGCGGGGGCGGGGCCAATGCCGCACAGGCCCCCGTCACCCAGGCCCCCAGCCGTTTTGTCTTGACCGGTGTGGTGGCCGACAGAGCCCAAGGCGGCGCGGCGCTGATCGCCCTGGATGGCCAAGCCAGCAAGCTTTACCGAGTGGGTGCCAGCGTGGCCGATGGGCTGGTGTTGCAGTCTGTCACCGCACGGCGTGCGGTGCTCGTTCCAGCGCTCAGTGCGCCAGCGGCTTTGACGCTGGAGATGAAGCCGCTTGGCAAGTAGTTCACCCCTTTTTTCGGGGTGATGGTGGCGCTCTTTTGCGCTGAACAGCGTCAAACCAAACGCGATCCGCATCCACCAGGGTCTTGGCTTTAAGTGCTTCGGCAGCGTCTAAAAAATGGGTGCTGCGAAACCGTGCGCTGACCAACGGCAAAGACACTACACCCGCCAAGACACCAGCCCGGATCCAGCGTTGATCGCGTGGTTCCCCCCGCGCGTATTTGGACAGCGCAGCATCATTCGGGTCAAGAAACCAGGCCCGCAAGTCACCGCGTTCGATCTTGATGAGCCGGTCAGCCCAGCCGTCGGGCAGACTGGGCAGAGCCGGGTTCACGGCGTCCAGATAAAAGCCTGATTGGTGGTGGTAGGGTGAGTTTTCGCCCAAGGCACCCAGCACATCCAGAATTAGCTCGGGGTCGTTTTTGGTGTAGCAGTCCACGTCGATGGACAGGGTCATACCGTCAGGGATATTGAAGTCCCCTTCCAGCCCCAAAATCGACAAACTGCCGATGACCACAAAGTCCTGATGACCGATGAGCTTACGGGCTTCGTCAAACAGGTCGAACAGGGCCGCAAGCTTCATGCGTGAACGCCCACCCAGGGCGAGTTTTGCCGCAGCGCCGTGCCCCAGCCGTCCGCATCCGAGACCATGGTGCTGGACATTTTTTTTGGGGGCAAACGCAGAATGGCTGACCAGCGGTCAATGTAGTCGCTGCTGCACAACTGTTGTGCACGCCAGCGCTCGACCACCGCCAAAGCGCGCTCAATCATGGCCTTGCGTGCTTGGGCGGGCAAGGTGGTGAGATCCAGCGCAATGCGCTGGTGCCGGATCAGGCGGTCTTTTTCAATCACAGCCTGCTGTAGTCGAGCAAATTGGCGCGCCGCGCTGGTCTCCTGCGCTTTCCGTGTGGCCGCTGCAGGCAGAAAAAACTCAGGCGCACCCACCATCGCCTGTACCTTGCCATGTCGCTCAATGGCCACGGGTGCTTGCACCGCAGCCTTGAGCAGTTGTCCGAAGTTTTGCTTGGCTTGGGTGGATGAAAATTGTTCCATGGGGTGCCTTGGTGATTTTGTCTATTTTATGATTTATTGCCCATATTGTGCTTTTTCCTGCCGACGAGGGTTTGACTGGAGTCCGTTCGTGACGGGTTTTTGACATGCGGGTTTGAACATGGCGGGGCGTAAAAAAGCCCCGTCAGGGCGGGGCTTTTGAATCGGCCAGGCCCACCGATTCAGGGGCCTGGCACTGTAGCAATAGCCGTTATTTCACAGCCAATATTTTCATGCGACCTGTGGCAGGGAAGTCAGGGCCATTAGCACCGACAGTCCCATCGTTCAGCGTCAGGACAACCAGGGTGGAGCCCACGGCGACGCTGGGGCCATCCAGGCCTATTAAGATGATCGACCCGTCGGGCTGGACACCCCCGGTGCTAGAAGACATGAGGATGCCAGGTATGGAAGATGGGGCATTGGTTCTGATTTCTCCTGTTCCGCCATTAGGGCCGCAATTGGTGTTTTGAACGAATAAGGCATCCGAAGAAAAGATGTTTGTGGTGATGCCATTAGGGCAACCCGCGCCCGCAAGCGTCAATGTTTTGCCGGCAAGCATGGACAGCGTCAACGGTGTCAGACGGATGTTAGAGCCGCTATAAACATTTGTTGTGGTACTCGATGGCGAGGTGATCGTCTTGGTCGAAGCTCCTGAGAAAAACGAGCCATGGTCATCAGTGTAGGCAATGGTATTGGTATCGCTAATGCTGCCGACGGCTGTGGTGCCAGCAACGTTGTTAATGGTCGTATTCTTACTCACCACATTGCCACTGATTGAGTAGTTGAATGGCTGCGTGAAGCTCCCGACATAGTTCGCTATATTGGTGGTGGTTATGGTTTTCAAACCTACATTCGGACTGACGAACCTTCTGCCAACGCCATTGCCATCGAACCAGGTGATGGCGGCACCGTTGAACGCGGTGGTCACGCTGCTTGTCGTCTGGGTTCCCGAAGAGGAGCCAAAATTAAGGCGGTTGGCCGGGATGGTGATGGTGCTGGGTGGCACGCCCAGGCCGGACGCGACCGTGGTGGCCAAGTTGGTGGAGACCGTTGCCTCAAAAGTCGACGTTACCGGCAGCGTCGCCAGCGGCCCGAGCGGGGCGCCGCCGACGGTGGCGGCTGTCTGGGTAGCTGAAAACAACGTTTGTACGCTTGGCGTCCCGCTGACCCGTGAGGTATCGCCACCTGCGGCCAGATAGGTATTGAGGTTGGTGACTTGTGCGGCGGGTAGGGTGATGCCGCTGACATCCATGCTGCTTGTCGTGCCATGGTTGAGCGCCTGTAGCACTTGTGCCGCTTGTGGTCCCGTGTCCATGGCCAAGATAAAGGTTTGCACCGAAGTGCCACCAGTGGCTGTGCCGGGAATCATTGAGCCCAAGGAAATCGCGGTGGTGCTGCGCGAGTCGGCTGGCGTGCTGCCACAGGCCGTTCCATCGACATTGATCCAGAACGAAACGTTGTCACCCGACTGGTATTGGTAAGTACCTGTGGCACTGGTTGCCCCATATAAGCCAGACGGCAATGCACTGTAGCAAACGCCTTTGACTGGCGCGTCATTTAACACAGCAGAAGATGGGGGCGTTGGTGTGCTCGTAGGGCCCCCCCCCCCCCCCGCCGCAACCGTAAAGGGTAAGAACGCCCATGCTGGCAGCGGCCAGGGCGAGTCGATTGAGGGTGATATTTTTCAAGGTGATTCCTTTGAATTTGAATGTGGAAAAGCCCCGCATACGGTACGACAACAGTCTAAGAAATACATCCCCCATTAGGGGTAGGGGATTACCCGTGGATGCGTGACTTGGGCCACCCCCGATGGCGTGTCGGCTGTCGCGGGATAATGTCGCAACCTGTGTTCACCCCCTATGGCAACCGTATTCCAAAGATCTTCTCTTTTCGCTCGCATATCACCCTGGTTCCGTGGCTTTGACGGCCCCTTGGCGTTCGCCGTGTTTTTGTTGGCCTGCGCAGGCATGTTGGCCATGTTCTCCGCCGGGCACGACCAAGGCACGCGCTTCTCCGATCATGGGCGCAATATGCTGATTGCGGGCTTCATCCTGTTCGTTGTGGCGCAAATTCCACCGCAGCGCCTGATGACTTTTGCCGTGCCTTTGTACGTGTTGGGTGTGACCTTGCTGATTGCGGTGGCGGTGTTCGGCGTCACCAAAAAGGGCGCGCGGCGCTGGTTGAATCTGGGCGTGACGATTCAGCCCAGTGAGATTCTCAAAATCGCCATGCCCTTGATGCTGGCCTGGTGGTTTCAAAAACGCGAGGGGCAGTTGCGCCCGCTGGACTTTCTGGTGGCGGGTGGTTTGTTGCTGGTGCCAGTGGGTCTGATCGTGCGTCAGCCCGACCTCGGCACCGCCATTCTGGTGCTGGCCGCCGGTGTATCGGTGATCTTTTTTGCGGGTTTAAGCTGGAAGCTGATCCTGCCGCCCGTCTTGTTGGGGCTGGTGGGTGTGACCCTGGTGGTGGTGTTTGAGCCCAGCCTGTGTGCCGACGGCGTGCGCTGGCCGGTGTTGCATGACTACCAGCAGCAGCGCATTTGCACCTTGCTGGACCCCACGCGTGACCCGCTGGGCAAAGGTTTTCACATCATTCAGGGCATGATTGCTATTGGCTCGGGTGGTTTCTTGGGTAAGGGCTTCATGGCGGGCACGCAGACGCACCTGGAATTCATTCCCGAGCGCACTACCGACTTCATTTTTGCAGCCTTCTCAGAGGAGTTCGGTTTGCTTGGCAATCTGCTGCTGATCAGTGGCTTTGTCTTTTTGCTGCTGCGTGGCCTGACGATTGCGCTGGAAGCCCCGACCCTGTTCTCGCGCCTGCTGGCGGGCAGCATCACCTTTATTTTCTTCACCTATGCCTTCGTCAACATGGGCATGGTCAGTGGCATTTTGCCGGTGGTGGGCGTGCCCCTGCCTTTCATCAGCTACGGTGGCACCGCCATGGTGACGCTGGGCATGGGGTTGGGGATTTTGATGTCGATTGCGCGCTCCAAGCGGCTGGTGCAGTCGTGAGCCCGAATCCCAGCGTCTTTCCCGTCGCTATCCTCGGCGTAGGCAACATGGGCGGGGCCATGGCATTGAATTTGCTGGCGCGGGGTTGGGCGGTTCAGGTCTGTGATGTAGAAGCCTCCAAAGCTCAGGATTTAGTGCCATTTGGGGCTGTAGCCCAACAAAATTGCGCACAAGCTGCTATTAACTCAGTAGCAACTATTGTCAGCGTGGTGGATGCAGCGCAGTGCGAAGACGTGCTGTTTGGCGCGCAGGGTTTGGCTGGCGTCATGCAGCCTGGGCAAGTCGTGCTGCTGTGCCCCACGCTGGCCCCGCAAGACGTGGAGTCGTTCGCCCAGCGGCTGGCCAAGCGCGGTATCGCCTTGCTGGATGCGCCTATGTCGGGTGGCCCGGCGCGGGCGCGCGACGGCACGATGAGTTTGATGGTGGCGGGTGACGCGGCGGTGTTCACGCGCATGGTGCCCTTGTTGTCAGCGCTCTCCAGCCAGGTGTTTCGCATCAGTGAGCGGGTGGGGGACGGCGCACGCACCAAGCTGGTCAACAACCTGGCGGCGGGCATCAACCTAGTGGGTGCGGCCGAGGTGCTGGCGCTGGCACGCGCCATGGGCCTGGATTTGGCGGCCACGCTGGATGTGATCGAACGCTCCAGCGGGCAGAGCTGGATTGGCTCGGACCGCATGCGCCGCGCCCTTGCGGGTGACCTAGCCCCGCGCGCCCACATGACGCTGCTGGAGAAAGACACGCGACTGGCGATTCAAGCCGCGCAGGCCGTCGGTTTCACCGGGCCACTGGGCGCAGCCGCGCGCGACGTGTTTGCGCAAGCCAGCACGGGCGGCATGGCTGAGTTGGATGACGCCGCGCTGTTGCAGTGGCTGAGCCTAAAATGAAGCCATGATTTCACGCGAACCCACTCTCGAACGTTTGGCGATTGCCAAAGACTTGCTGCTCACCCCCTTTGGCCTGGACGAATCGCACCTGCGCCGTGCCCTCTCAGAAATCCGGGCGCACCAAGTCGATGAGGCCGATCTGTACTTTCAGTACACCCGCAGCGAAGGCTGGAGCTTGGAGGAGGGCATCGTCAAAACAGGCTCTTTCAGCATCGACCAGGGCGTGGGCGTGCGGGCCGTGAGTGGTGAGAAAACGGCCTTTGCCTACTCCGATGACATCTCCTGGGCTTCGCTGCTGGACGCTGCCCGAACCGTGCGCACCATTTCGGCTGCAGACCAATCAAAACGTGCACGAGTAGCTCCTAAAAAAATAGCACCATCTCGCTCGTTGTATGCCGGGGTTGACCCCATCTGCACACTGGACAGTGCTACCAAAATCGCCCTGCTGGAAAAAGTCGAGAAGATGGCACGCGCCAAAGACCCGCGTGTGGCGCAGGTCATGGCCGGGCTGGCCAGCGAGTACGACGTGGTGCTGATCGCGCGGGCCGACGGCACGCTAGCGGCCGATGTACGCCCCTTGGTGCGCCTGAGCCTGACCGTGATTGCCGAGCAAGTGGTGGGCGGCAAAACCCGGCGTGAAGTCGGCTCCGCAGGCGGCGGTGGGCGTTTTGGCCTGGCCTATTTTGACGATGCCATCATCAAGCAGTATGTGGACGAGGCCGTCAACGCCGCTTTGACCAATCTGGAGGCGCGCCCCGCCCCTGCCGGTGAGATGACTGTGGTGCTGGGCGCGGGCTGGCCCGGCATCTTGCTGCACGAGGCCATTGGCCACGGGCTGGAGGGTGACTTCAACCGCAAGGGGTCGAGCGCCTTTGCCGGGCGCATCGGCCAGCGCGTGGCGGCCAAGGGGGTGACGGTGCTGGACGATGGCACGATGACCGACCGGCGCGGCTCGCTCAATGTGGACGACGAGGGCAACGCCAGTCAGCGCAATGTGCTGATCGAAGACGGCATCCTCAAGGGCTACATCCAGGACAGCATGAACGCGCGCCTGATGGGCGTCAAACCCACGGGCAATGGCCGACGCGAGAGCTACGCCAACGTGCCCATGCCGCGCATGACCAACACCTACATGCTGGGCGGAACCATGCCGCCGCAGGAGATCATTGCCAGCATCAAAAAAGGCCTTTACGCCAGCAACTTTGGCGGCGGCCAGGTGGACATCACCAGCGGCAAGTTTGTGTTCTCCGCCAGCGAAGCGTTTTGGGTGGAAAACGGCAAGATTCTCTACCCGGTCAAAGGTGCCACGTTGGTGGGCAGCGGGCCGGAGTGCCTCAAGCACGTCAGCATGATTGGCAACGACATGAAGCTCGACAGTGGCGTGGGCACCTGTGGCAAAGAGGGCCAGAGTGTGCCGGTAGGCGTGGGTCAGCCTACGCTGCGCATAGACGGCTTGACGGTGGGCGGCACGGCCTGAATCAAAGCGCGAGAACACGCACAAGAACGACAGCAACCGCAAGGAAGAGCTTGAGATGAAGACCGGGTTAGCGGGTTAGCGGCGAAAGCGCCCGTCGCTGCTGATGATGGACAAGTCAGAGAAGTCCAGTCCCGTGTGATCTTTGGCGCTGTAGCTGATCTCCAACCCGCCGAGGTCAAACTTCCCAAAATTTTCCAGTGCCGACTGGAGGCGCTCCCTGCTGGGCTTGGTGCCCGCCCGGCGCAGTACTTCAACCAGCACCTTGGCAGCGGCATACCCCTCCAGCATCGCTGGGCTGACTTCGGTTAAATTTTTGCTGCGCGCCAAGTCATTGGCTTCCTTGACCAGAGCGTAGTTGAGCGACTGGGGAAACACCTGTGAAACGATCACACCCCGAGCCTGGTTGCCCAGGCTTTTGATGAATCCCCCCGAGGCATTATTGGACAGGGTCACCACCTGTGCCGCACTGCCTGCGGCCCGCAAGGCCTTGATGCCGTCGACTGCGGCCCCACCCGAAGCGATCAGAACAACGGCGTGCGCACCTGATTTCACAATGACGGGCACAATTTTAGAAAAATCAGGTTTGGTCCGGTCGAATTTTTCCAAGGCAACGGCGCTGAGGTTTGCCCCTGTCAGGCCTTTTTGTGCGCCGGCCAGGCCGTCCAGACCAAAGCTATCGTCAACATGCACCAGCGCAATTTTGTTCATGCCGCTAGACGCTAAGTGGAGCACTGCTTTTTCGGCTTCTCGCTGGTAAGTGGCCCGCACGTTAAACACATATCGGCGTACCGGTTGGTGCAAGGACATAGCACCGGTGGACGGACCAATCAGCGGCACGCCATGCTTGTCAAGCAGAGGGGTGATGGCTTCGGTGTGGGGTGTGCCGCGTGTCAGAAACATGGCGACTACATTCTTTTCTTCAATCAGTTGGCGGGCGTTTTCAGCCGCCAGTTTGGGATCGAATTTATCGTCCAGCGAGAGCAACTCGATCTTTTGTCCATTGACACCGCCTTTGACGTTGACGGTGTCGATATACAGCCGGGCACCGTCTGTCGTTTCCTTGACGCCTGCGGCGACTGCACCAGTGAACCCCGCTGTCTGACCGATCACAATTTGAGCTTGAACGCCCGTTCCTAGTAGGGCCAGCAGTAAGACCGACAGAGATAAAGTGTGCCGCATGATGCTCCTTTGGTGGGTAGCCTCATTCTAAGCAAGGCTTCAAGGTGCACAAAATGTTTGCCCTAGGGAGTGGGTACGATAGCTGGCATGGATTCCGAATTCTGTTAGTTTGATTTTCATCGTGGAGAACGCATCAATGAAGGACTACGCCAGTCGGCAAAGAGCACCGCGTAAGCACTTGGTGGGCTTTGCTCTGGTGGTGCTTTTGCATGCGCTAATTTTTTGGGCGATCAATTCGGGTCTATCGCATCAATTTGTCAAAGTGTTGAACGGGCCGGTGGAAGCCCAATTGATCGCTGAGACCAAACCGGAATTGCCTCCCACGACCCCCCCCCCACCTTCGCCCCCTTCCCCCAAAAATCTTCCGCCGCCGCCTGCTTATGTGCCCCCGGTGGATGTGCCAGTCAGTCCTGTGCCAACTTCCAATTCGACCATTACCGCTGTCAGTACGACGTCACCTCCGCCTGCCCCTGCGGTGGCCGCACCCGCACCCACTCCCCCGCCACCGCCCGCACCCGTGGTGCGCATGCCTGCCACCATCAACGTGGCAGGCAACTGCCAAAGGCCTGAATACCCCAATGTCTCCAGGCGGCTGGAGGAAGAAGGCACTGTGCAACTCAGGATCTTGGTGGGGGTCGATGGTGGGGTCGTGCGGGCTGAAGTCGAAAAAAGTTCAGGCTATGGGCGGCTGGATGAAGCGGCTCGTGCGGCATTGTCAAAATGTCAATTCAAGCCCGGCACCGTGGATGGCAAGCCCGAGCAGAGCTGGGCCAGCATGAAATACATCTGGCGGCTGGAGTGAGTGTATGAAGCAACAGCACTGACCGACGAGCCACAATCCCAGCCTATATTCAAAAACACTTTTGCAGCTATTCCCGAGGAGCGGATCCATCATGTTCAAACCAATCAAACTTATTGTCGTCAGTCTGGGCTTGGCTATCGGCCTACTCGGTGGGTTTTCTGAGGTGAGCTTGGCACAGACCACCCATTCGGCTGCGCCAAGCGCGGTTGCGCAGGCTGTAGTACCTGCCACTGCGGCAGACCCCCACGCAGGCGACAACCCTTACGGCCTGAAAGCCTTGTGGGCGCAGGGTGACATGGTGGCCAAGGGCACTTTGCTGATTCTCGTCATCATGAGCATGGGCAGTTGGTACGTCATCTTCACCAAGTTCATTGAGCAATCCAAAGTCGCGCGTTTCGCCACGGCGGCCCAAGACAGCTTTTGGAAAGCGGCCAGCGTGCGCCAGGGGGCAGATGCGCTGGACGCAGCCAGCCCGTTCCGCTTCATCGCCGAAAAGGGTTTGGAAGGCGCCAGCAAGCACGACGGTATGTTGGGCGCGGTGGACTTCAACACCTGGGTCACCATGAGCATTCAACGCGCCATCGGCAATGTGCAAAGCCGCATGCAAGATGGCTTGGCTGTGTTGGCCACTGTGGGCTCCACCGCGCCGTTTGTAGGTTTGTTCGGCACGGTTTGGGGTATCTACAACGCGCTAGTCAAAATCGGCATGTCGGGTCAGGCCAGTATCGACAAAGTGGCTGGCCCGGTGGGCGAGTCGCTGATCATGACGGCCATCGGTTTGGCGGTGGCCGTGCCTGCGGTGCTGGGGTATAACTGGATGGTGCGCCGTAACAAGGCCAGCATGGATGCGGTCAATGCGTTCGGATCAGACTTGCACTCGGTGCTGTTGGCCTCCGCGAAGAAATAAAGCCTTATTGAGTACTTGCGGGACAGACCAAGAGTTACGCGCAGCGAACTTTGCTCTGTCCTCAACCGAATAGGATCCACCATGGCCATGAACCTAGGCGCAGATGCGGATGATGAGATCATCGGTCAGATCAACACCACGCCCTTGGTGGATGTGATGTTGGTGTTGCTGATCATTTTCTTGATCACCATTCCGGTGGTCACAACCTCGGTCAAGGTGAATCTGCCAATGGAAAAAAACCTGGTGCACGAAACCAAGCCTGAGAATGCCATCATCTCGGTGAACGCGTCCGGCAAGATATTTCTGTACGACACGCCGATGAAAA
>JAYVPU010000137.1:0-7082 GCA_043757205.1 Comamonadaceae bacterium
TCGGCCACGCGCACAAACGACTCGATTTGTTTCAGATCCATGGGGTGATGTGTAGGGCTGGTGTGAGTGGGTGATTTTTGTTTGAATTGGTATAGCTTAAACTTAACTATAACAATTTTGCATATCAGCTAGTGGCCTATTTTTTGACCCAAGCGTCTCACTTGGGTTGACAATCGCAGCCTGAATCAAAACCCAATCCCCCATACACCATGACCACCACCCTCAAAGGCATTTCGTCCATGGCAACGCGCCTGTTGCTCAACGACTTGGCGCAGGCCTACCAACACAGCGCCGGGGTGTCTGTGGACATTGAGGCTGTGGGTGGGGTGGATGCCGCCAAGCGTGTGCAGCAAGGTGAGCCGTTTGACGCCGTCTTTCTCTCGGCGGATGCCATTGACAAGCTCATTTCCAGCGGCCAGGTGTTGCCTGGCAGCCGTGTGGACATGGTGCGCTCGGGCGTGGCCGTGGCGGTGCGCGAAGGGGCGCCGCATCCCGACATCTCTAGTGAGGCCGCAGTGCGCCAAACCGTGCTGGCTGCACGCAGCCTGAGCTACTCCACCGGCCCTAGCGGCGTTGCGCTGGCCCAGCTGTTTGAGCGCTGGGGCATTGCGGATCAGATCAAGGATCGCCTCGTCACCGCGCCGCCCGGCGTGCCTGTGGGATCGCTCGTGGCCAAGGGCGGGGTGGAACTGGGTTTTCAGCAACTGAGTGAACTCTTGCCGCTGGCGGGCATTACCGTGCTGGGGCCGCTGCCGCCCGCCATCCAAATCATGACTACGTTTTCCGGCGGCGTCTGCGCCACCAGCCAGCAGCCCGACGCCGTGCGTGCCATGCTGGCCGCCATGAGCGAGCCGCAAACGGAGTCCCTCAAGCGCCGTCACGGCATGGAGCCGGTTTGAATTTGACCGAAACCTGAACCCCTGAAATCCTGATCGAATCGCCTGACGAATTGGCCTGACAAATTATTGGAGAAATTTGCATGAAGAAACCCCCCATCATCATCGACTGCCACGGCCACTACACCACCGCCCCCCCGGCGTTGGAGGCTTGGCGCAACCAGCAAATCGCGGGTATCAAAGACCCGGCGCTCAAGCCCAAAGTGGCTGACTTGAAAATTAGCGATGACGAGTTGCGCGAGTCCATCGAAGCCAACCAACTGCGCTTGATGAAAGAGCGTGGCTCGGACCTCACCATCTTCAGCCCGCGCGCCAGCTTCATGGCGCACCACATTGGCGACTTCAACGTCTCCAGCACCTGGGCCGCGATTTGCAATGAACTGTGCTACCGCGTGAGCCAGTTGTTCCCGGACCATTTCATCCCCGCCGCCATGCTGCCGCAGTCGCCCGGTGTGGACCCTGCCACCTGCATCCCTGAGCTGGAGAAGTGCGTTAAGGAATATGGCAACGTCGGCATTAACCTGAACCCCGACCCGAGCGGTGGCCACTGGACCAGCCCCCCCCTGACCGACAAGCAGTGGTACCCGATCTACGAGAAGATGGTGGAGTACGACATCCCCGCCATGATTCATGTCTCAACGAGCTGCAACGCTTGCTTTCACACCACCGGCGCGCACTATTTGAATGCCGACACCACGGCCTTCATGCAGTTGATCCAGGGCGATTTGTTCGAACACTTCCCCACGCTCAAGTTCATCATTCCCCACGGCGGTGGCGCAGTGCCCTACCACTGGGGGCGCTTCCGTGGCTTGGCGCAAGAGATGAAAAAGCCCTTGCTCAAAGACCATTTGCTGAACAACGTTTTCTTTGACACCTGCGTCTATCACCAGCCCGGCATCGACCTGCTGACCAAGGTGATCCCGGTGGACAACATCCTGTTCGCCAGCGAGATGATCGGCGCGGTGCGCGGCATCGACCCCGAGACCGGCTACTACTACGACGACACCAAGCGCTACATCGAGTCGTCCACCATCGTGGTGGGCGACGACCGCCACAAGGTCTATGAAGGCAACGCGCGCCGCGTGTTTCCATTGCTGGACGCATCACTCAAGAAGAAAGGCCTGTAAATCATGACCACCCTCGGAATCGTTAAACGCAACATCGTTCGCGCCGACCCCGCCGCCGTTGCCAAACTCTCACGCTTTGGCGTGGCCACCATTCACGAGGCGCAAGGCCGCGTGGGTTTGACCAAGCCCTATATGCGCCCGATCTACACCGGCGCGCACATGTGCGGCACGGCGGTCACAGTCTTGCTGCACCCCGGCGACAACTGGATGATGCATGTGGTGGCCGAGCAAATTCAACCCGGCGACGTGGTGATCGCCGCGTGCTCTGCCGACAACACCGATGGCTTTTTTGGTGACCTGTTGGCCACCTCGTTCAAGGCGCGTGGGGCGATGGGCCTGGTGATTGACGGCGGCTGCCGCGACATCAAAGACCTGACTGCCATGCAGTTCCCCGTGTGGAGCCGCGCCATCAGCGCCAAGGGCACGATCAAAGCCACGCTCGGTTCGGTCAACATCCCTGTGGTATGTGCCGGAGCGCAAATCAACCCCGGTGACGTGGTGATTGCCGATGACGACGGTGTGGTCGTGGTGCCCGCCGCTTGGGCGCAGAAGGTGGCGGATGCGGCTGAAGCGCGCGAAGCCCTTGAGGGTGAAAAGCGCGCCAAGCTGGCCGCGGGTGTGTTGGGCTTGGACATGTACAACTTCCGCGAGCCGCTGGCGAAGTTGGGGTTGAAGTACATAGATTGAAATATTGCGGGACAGTCCGCAGTGACGCGAAGCGCACCAGCTCTGTCCTCAACTAATTAGAAGGCCCCATGAACCAACTCCGTCGCCTCACCCTCAGATCGGCACTGCTACTCGCAGCAGTACTGGCTGGCTGCGCCGCACCCACGCCCGCAGTCGATCCCCAAGTGCGCATGGCGCTGGCCCCCACCGGCAAGCTGCGAGTCGGTGTGTACCTCGGCAGCCCCACCTCGATGGTGACGGATGCCAAGACGGGTGAAAAGGTCGGCGTGGCCCTGGACTTGGGGCGTGAATTGGCGCGCCAACTCGGCGTGCCGTTTGAGCCGGTGCAGTACCAACGCGTGGCCGAAGTGGTGGACGCGCTCAAGGTGGGTGCGGTGGACTTCACCTTCACCAACGCCAGCCCAGCTCGCGCCAAAGACGTGGACTTCAGTGCGACGCTGATTGACCTGGAGCTGGGCTATCTCGTGCCCCCCGGCAGCATCATGCAAAGCGCGGCCGATGCTGACCGCGCGGGCATGCGCATTGGTGTGGCGCAGGGCAGCACTTCGCTGGGCACTTTGACACGCGAATACAAACAAGCGAAGTTGTTTCCTGTGCCCTCGCTGCAAGTGGCCGCAACTATGTTGAAGCAAGGCCAGCTCGACGCCTTCGCCACCAACAAGGCCATCTTGTTTGAAATGTGGGACGGACTGCCGGGTTTTCGCATCCTCGATGGTCGCTGGGGCCTGGAGCATCTGGCCGTGGCTGTGCCCAAAGGGCGTGAGGCCGGTTTGTCCTACTTAAATCAGTTTGCGCAAGAAGCTAAAACCAGCGGCCTATTGCAATCCATCATCGACAAATCCGGCCTGCGTGGAACTGCCAAACCGTAAATCTAACCGTCATTCCCGCGCAGGCGGGAATCCAACCCGCACCCAACCCATCACCATGCTGCACCCCATCTTCCAAACCTCGCGCACAGTGGTGATGACCTGCACCCTGGCCGTCGTAGCCATCGTCAGCCCGTTCACGTCCACCGCCCAAACCTACCCCACCAAACCCGTCAAGATCGTGGTCGGCTACACCGCAGGCGGTGCGGTCGATATCGTGGCACGCACCGTGGGCCAAGCTTTATCGGCTAGCCTAGGCCAGCCCTTCGTGGTGGACAACAAACCCGGCGCAGGCACCAACATCGCTGTCAAATCGGTGATCGACGCCGCGCCTGATGGCTACACCCTGATGCTGGCCGCCAACGCCTTGGCCGCCAATATGGCGCTGTACCAGCCCGCCCCGTTTGATGCCGAGCGTGACTTGGTAGCAGTGTCTTTGGTGGGCCGTGTGCCGGTGGTGATTGCCGCCAACGCCAACACGCCGTATGCCAGCGTGGCCAGCCTGATCGCCGCTGCCAAGGCCAAGCCCGACAGCATCGCCTTTGGCAGCCCCGGCAACGGCTCCACGCCGCACATGGCGGTGGAGTTTTTTGAGCGCGCAGCCGGTATCAACTTGCAGCACATTCCCTACCGGGGCGGCTCGCAGGCCATCACCGATGTGATTGGCGGGCAAGTGCCGCTGGTGGCTGTGAATGCGCTGGAAGTGCAGGCCCATGTGAAGAGTGGCAAGCTCAAAGTGCTGGCCGTGCTCAGCCCCAATCGCTCGGCCATTTACCCGGATGTGCCCACCCTGGCCGAGTCTGGCTTCCCTGGCTTTGAAGCCTCGGTCTGGTACGGCTTTGTCGCCCCTGCTGCCACACCCAAGGCCATCGTCACCCAACTGCACGGCGAAATCCAAAAAGCCCTGCAAACCAAAGACGTGCGTGAGCGCATGACAGCGGTGGGCGGTGAAGTGATGCCTGGCAGCGCCGAGATGTTTGCCACCCTGATTCGCACCGAGCGCCAACGCTATGAGAAGCTGGTGCGTGAGGCCAATATCAAACCAGATTGAAACCTTGTGGGACAGTTCGCAGCGACACGCAGTGCGACAGCTCTTTCCTCAACTGATTAAAAAGGAAAAACGATGACTTTCACCAAAACCCCCGGCTGGCTCGACTGGTACAGCGGCCCCTCCAAACCCCAATTCAAACTGCCCGCAGGCGCGGTCGATGCGCATTGCCATGTCTTCGGCCCCAGCGACATCTTCCCCTACGCGCCCGAACGCAAGTACACACCGTGCGACGCCTCCAAAAAGCAGTTGTTCGCACTGCGCGACCACCTGGGTTTTGACAAAAACGTGATCGTGCAGGCCACCTGCCATGGCACGGACAACCGCGCCTTGGTGGATGCGCTCAAAGCCTCCAACAACAAGGCCCGTGGCGTGGCCACCGTGGGCCGTGACGTCACCGACGCCGAGCTGCAAGCCCTGCACGCGGCTGGAGTGCGCGGCACGCGCTTCAACTTCGTCAAGCGCCTGGCCGACTTCACCCCGCGTGAGGTGTTGCAAGAAATTGCCGCCCGCATCGCACCACTGGGCTGGCACATCGTCATTTACTTTGAAGCGGTTGATCTGCCCGAGCTGTATGACTTTTTCACCGCACTGCCCACCACCCTGGTGGTGGACCACATGGGCCGCCCCGACGTGACCAAGCCGGTCGATGGCCCGGAGTTCGCGCTGTTCCTGAAGATGATGCGCGAGCACACCAACATCTGGAGCAAAGTGACCTGCCCCGAGCGACTGAGCGAAGGCGGCCCGCCCGCGCTGAACGGCGAGCGCAACGCCTACCGCGACGTGCTGCCGTTCGCCCGGCGCATTGTCGAGACCTTCCCCGATCGCGTGTTGTGGGGCACGGACTGGCCGCACCCGAACCTGAAGGACCACATGCCCGACGACGGCCTGCTGGTGGACTTCATTCCCCACATCGCGACCACGGCCGAACTGCAGCGAAAATTGCTGGTGGACAATCCGACCCGCCTGTATTGGGAATGACGAATGACGAATGACCTCGCGGCTGCGCGGCTTCGATGACAAATGACAAAGCCGGCGCGCGTGCCCGAGTCATCAACGCAGTGGGTCATGCGCTCGCGCAGCGACGCGTCATCCCGTCATCCGTAAGGAAACAACGATGCCACTAGACAAGCCATATCTCGACGTGCCCGGAACGACTATCTTCGACGCCGAGCAATCGCGCCGCGGCTACCACTTGAACCAGTTCTGCATGTCGCTGATGAAGGCGGACAACCGCGAGCGCTTCAAGGCGAACGAGCGCGCCTACCTGGACGAATGGCCGATGACCGAGCAGCAGAAGCAGGCGGTGCTGGCGCGCGACCTCAATCGCTGCATCTCGCTGGGCGGCAACATCTACTTCCTGGCCAAGCTCGGCGCCACCGACGGCAAGAGCTTCCAGCAGATGGCCGGCAGCATGACCGGCATGAGCGAAGAGCAATACCGCAACATGATGATCGCCGGCGGCCGGTCGGTCGAGGGTAATCGGCGCACCGGCGAAGACGGCGACGCTCAGGCCCACCGGCAGCCGCAGGTCGCATCCGGGAACAAAGGCAACTGAGATGGCAAGAATCACCGCCAGCGTCTACACCTCGCACGTGCCCGCCATCGGCGCGGCGCTGGACATGGGCAAGACCCAGGAGCCGTACTGGCAGAAGGTCTTCCAGGGCTACGACTTCGGCAAGCAGTGGATCAAGGACAACCCGCCCGACGTGATCTTCCTGGTCTTCAACGACCACGCGACGGCCTTCAGCCTGGAGATGATCCCGACCTTCGCGATCGGTACCGCGGCCGAGTACCTGCCGGCTGACGAGGGTTGGGGCCCGCGGCCGGTGCCCAAGGTGATCGGCCAGCCCGACCTGGCTGCCCACATCGCGCAGTCGGTGATCCAGCAGGACTTCGACCTCACCATCGTCAACCGGATGGATGTGGACCACGGCCTCACCGTGCCGCTGTCGCTGATGTACGGCCAGCCCAAGGAGTGGCCGTGCCCGGTGATTCCGTTTGCCGTGAACGTGGTGCAGTACCCGGTGCCCAGCGGCCGGCGCTGCCTGAACCTGGGCAAGGCGATCCGCAAGGCCGTCGAAAGTTACGACGAGGACCTGAAGGTCCACATCTGGGGCACTGGCGGCATGAGCCACCAGCTGCAGGGACCGCGCGCCGGCCTGATCAACAAGGAATTCGACGCCGCCTTCATGGACCGCATGATCGCCGACCCTGAGGGCCAGGCTGCAGTGCCGCACATCGACTATGTGCGTGAGGCCGGCAGCGAAGGCATCGAGCTGGTGATGTGGCTGATCGCCCGCGGCGCCATGTCCGACCTGGCCGGCGGCCCGCCGCCGGTCGTCAGGCACCGCTTCTACCATGTGCCCGCGTCGAACACAGCGGTAGGACACTTGATCCTCGAAAACGGCTGAAACTCCCCGTCATTCCCGCGGAGCCTGCCCCCGCGAAGGCGGGG
>JAYVPU010000138.1:0-26437 GCA_043757205.1 Comamonadaceae bacterium
ATTAACCCCGAAATTCGACGAAATCGCACTTGCGGTTTCATTTTGTGAACTATTGGTGCTCAGCTCTCGCATTGGCGGGGGTTGTGCAGACCTTCCCTAAAGATAGACAAAACCCAATGCAAATGCAAATTCAAAGGCAAAACCGATTGTAGCGGTCGGGGCGATTCAGAGTGACCTAACACGCCCTCCCGAAAAAAGCGTACCATTTGCTGCAATGCAGCATTGATTGGAAATTTCGTGCCCCAACCCCCTTATCAGAAATCATGGCGTCAGTTCCTGGTGGATGCCTTGCAAGAGAGCCGCATGGGACGCCGCCTGGTGGCCACGCGCTGGCTACAGCGTGTGCTGCCGGGCCTGCGTTTGCCACAGTCAGCCGTCATTGATGGTCAAGCCAAGACCTTAGTCCAGACCCAGGCGACAAATTTCACCGAAGCCACCTTCGTCTTTGGCGGCAAGGCCTACCCTTATCGGCTCTATGTCCCGACAGCCGACGCGCCTCCGAGCGCAGGCCAACCCCTGAAACGCCCTCTGGTCGTGCTGTTGCACGGCTGCAAGCAAGACGCGCAGGACTTTGCCCAGGGCACAGCCATGAACGCGCTGGCCCAAGCACATGGCTGCATGGTGCTCTACCCCGAGCAACTCCCCAAAGCCAACCAGGCGCGTTGCTGGAACTGGTTTGAGTCCGAGCATCAGCAAGTCGACCAAGGCGAGCCGGGCATGATTGCCGCACTCACCCGTCAAGTGCTGAGCAGCGACCACGGCGGTAGCCGCGCTGACCCAGATCGGGTTTACATCGCCGGGCTGTCTGCCGGTGGGGCGATGGCGGCGGTGGTAGCGGGTCTTTACCCGGACATTTTTGCCGCTCTGGGCGTGCACTCTGGCCTGCCAGCGGGGGCGGCGCATGACATGTTGTCGGCCTTCACAGCGATGAGAACCGGTGCCAACAAGGGAAATAAGGCAAAAGGGCAGGCCACACTCGCGTTGCCCACCATCGTGTTTCACGGCAGCGCCGACACGACCGTGCACCCCGACAACGGCGAGCAGATCACCGGTGCGGCGCTGGCCGCGTTGAAGGCGTCGGGCTTGTTGCTGGAGAGGCGGCAAAGCCAGGTTTCAAGTGAGGGCGCGTCTTCGCAGCCGAGCACTCAGCGCATTGAGTACCGCAGTGCGGACGGACCTTCGTATGTGGAGCATTGGCGCATTGACGACGGCCCGCACGCCTGGTCAGGTGGTGACGCGACGGGCTCTTTTACGGATCCAAGCGGCCCCTCCGCCTCAGAGGCCATGCTGGCCTTCTTTCTTCAGCATAAAAAGAGGCTTTAGGCCAATGAAATGTAGCGTAACGTGCTACTAAAAAAGTAGCACGCACTGCACCTTAGAGTCGTTCAAAAATCGCCGCAATGCCCTGACCGCCGCCAATGCACATGGTCACCAACGCGTAGCGGCCCTGGATGCGTTGCAGCTCGTACAGCGCCTTGACCGTGATCAAAGCGCCTGTCGCCCCAATGGGGTGGCCCAGCGAGATGCCCGAGCCATTGGGGTTGACCTTGGCCGGATCCAGCCCCAGGTCGCGCGTGACGGCGCAGGCCTGCGCGGCAAAGGCCTCGTTGGCCTCAATCACGTCCAGGTCTTTGACGGTTAAACCTGCTTTTTTAAGCGCCAATTGCGTGGCAGGCACCGGGCCGATACCCATGTATTTCGGGTCAACGCCCGCATGGGCGTAAGCCACCAGGCGCGCCATGGGCGTGAGACCACGGGCCTTGGCGGTGGCCGCTTCCATCAGCACCACGGCGGCAGCGGCGTCGTTGATGCCGGAAGCATTGCCCGCCGTGACCGTGCCGTTTTCTTTGGCAAACACCGGCTTGAGCTTGGCCATGTCGGCAAGCGTGCAGTTGGGGCGGAAATGCTCGTCCGCCGCGTAGGCCACTTCGCCCTTTTTGCTTTTCAACATCACCGGCATGATTTGGGACGTGAAGAAACCGGCTTCGGTGGCGCGCTGGGCGCGGTTGTGGCTCTCAACCGCAATGGCGTCCTGCTGTTCGCGGGTAATGCCCCACTTGGCGGCGATGTTCTCGGCCGTCACGCCCATGTGGATGTTCTGGAACGGGTCATGCAGCGCACCGACCACCATATCGACCATTTTGGTGTCACCCATGCGGGCACCCCAGCGGGCCGTGAGGCTGGCGTAAGGGCCACGGCTCATGTTCTCGGCCCCGCCGCCAATGGCGATGTCGGCGTCGCCCAGCAAAATGCTCTGGCTGGCGTTGATGATGGCCTGCAAGCCGGAGCCACACAGGCGGTTCACATTGAAAGCGGGTGTGCCTTCAGCGCAGCCGCCGTTGATGGCCGCCACACGGCTCAGGTACATGTCTTTGGGCTCGGTGTTGACCACATGGCCAAACACCACATGGCCGACATCCTTGCCGTCCACGCTGGCGCGGGCCAGCGATTCGCGCACCACCTGGGCGGCCAACTCGGTGGGAGCGATGTCTTTCAGGCTGCCGCCATAGGTACCAATGGCGGTGCGCACACCGCTGACAACAACAACTTCACGGGTCATGGGAATCTCCTGGGTTTAAAAAGGGCGGGGTCGAGTGTGGCGCGCTTTGACTACGCGGGGCTTACTTTGCCGCTGCGCCAGTGCGGCGACACTAAGGGCTTGTTATTGTGCAATTTTGAGCCTAACTGTTGCGAGGTGTCATGAGCGAAAGCGTCCAAAAATGGCTGGAAAGAAACCGGCCACCACGCGTAAAAATTACCTACGACCTGGAGACCGGCGGTGCGATAGAGAAGCGTGAGCTGCCCTTCATCGTGGGTATTTTGGCCGACCTGTCGGGCGACCGATCAGACGGTGCGCCCCTGCCACCCTACAAGCAGCGCACGCTGCTGAACATCGACAGAGACAACTTCAATGACGTGATGGCGGCGGCGCAGGCCATGGTCAGCCTGGACACGGTTCAGCGCACCCTGCCCAAAGAAAGCCCAGACGATGCCGACACCTTGGGCGGCGTGCTTCACTTCACCTCGCTGGACGACTTCACACCTCTGGTCGTTGCGCGGGCTGTGCCCGCACTGAACCGTTTGATCTATCAGCGCGCCCAGCGTGTACAAGGTGGCCAACCCAGTGCCGACATAGATGCCTTGCTGGGCCCACAGTTGCGGGCTATTCTGCACGCCCGGAATTTTCAGGCACTGGAGGCCAGCTGGCGTGGACTGCACGGTCTGGTGGTCAACACCGAGACCAACACCCTGCTGCAGTTGCGCGTCTTTAACGCCACGCAGGATGAGGTGCATGACGATCTGGAGAAGGCCGTCGCCTTCGATCAAAGTCACTTGTTCAAGCTGATTTACGAGGCCGAGTTTGGAACTTACGGAGGGTTGCCTTACAGCCTGCTGGTGGGGGGCTATGAAGTGGGTCGCAGCGCACAGGATATTTATTTTTTGCAGAAGATGGCCGAACTGGCCGCCGCCGCCCATGCGCCCTTCATCACCGCTGCGTCAGCGTCCTTGTTTGGGCTTGACAGTTTTTGCGATCTCCCGAAACCACGCGACCTGAGCAAGATTTTCGAGAGCGTTGAGCTGATGAGCTGGAATGAGTTTCGCCAAAGCGAGGAGGCTTGCTACGTGTCCTTGGTGTTGCCGCATGTGCTCTTGCGTCTGCCCTATGGCAAGAACAGTGGTCAGCCAGAGGGACTGGACTTCGAAGAACTGGAGATTGACAACCTCAGCGCACCCCGAGCGGCGCATTTTCTTTGGGGCACTGCGGCCTATGCGTTGGCCCAGCGCATCACGAATGCGTTCGCGCTCTATCACTGGCCAGCGGCAATCCAGGGTATCGAAGGCGGCGGTCGGATGGAGGGTTTGCCGCTCTATCGCTACCCGAATGAGGTCGGTGCCCAGACCCTGCTTTGCCTGACAGAAGTGCTCATCACCGACCGACGCGCCAAGGAATTGCGTGAGCTGGGTTTTATCGCGCTGTGTCACGGCAAAGACACCGACACTGCCGTTTTTTTCGAAGGACCGACCACCCATCGCCCCAAGACCTATTTTTCAGACGAAGCCAGCTCCAACGTCAGGTTGGCGGCCATGCTGCCCTACATGCTTGCAGCCTCCCGCTTTGCGCACTACGTCAAGGTCATCATGCGCAACAAGATGGGCAGTTTCTTGACGCGCGGCAATGTAGAGGCCTACCTCAATGACTGGGTTTCCAACTACGTGCTGCTGGATGAAAACGCCCCGCAAGACGCCAAAGCCAGCTACCCCTTGAGTCAGGCCAAAATTGTGGTGAGCGACATCCCTGGCTCACCGGGCGCGTACAACGCCACCATCTTTCTACGTCCGCATTTTCAGTTGGGAGAGCTGACCACCTTGATGCGTTTGGTGGTCGCGCTTCCAGGTTAATGCTGCCGAGAGCCCTACCGATCAACATCAAAAAAAGGAAAATCTATGGACCTGATCCTGCTACAACCCGGCGACCCCTCGCTGTTCCCCACCGCCGGTAACGACTGGGCCACCGGCGGCAGCCTGATATCCCTGGGCAAGGACTGGGAGTCCGAGTTCAAAAACGGCTACACCAACCAGCCCATTGGCCAGTGCATTGAGCTGGTCTCAGTGCATCAAGGCATGAAGCAGCAGGTGACGACCGATGTGAGCAATTCGACCCGCACATCAGGGCGTCCCGTGATCACCGAGTTCACCTGCGTCAAGTACGTCGACAAGACCTCCGTCAAGATGTATGACTCCTGCTTGCGGGCCAAAACCCTGGGCGGTAAAGACTCTCCGTCCTACATCTACATCATGCGCAACTCGGGCGATCAGGTCGGCAATATCCTGACCTTCATGTTGCGTGATGCGTTAATTAGTGAGATCCAGTTCCAGTCGCACCCCGACGACATGCCGACCGAGCAGTTCAAGCTCAACTTCTCCGAGATTATGTGGAAATACGCCGTGCAAACGCCGGGCATGAAAGTCTTGGGCAACGTGAACGCTGGGTGGAGTTTGATGCACAACCGAGCCATCACGGAATTCACGCCCTGACGGCGTGTAATTTAGACCGGAGAATGCGTGCGCAACCAGTCTTTCAGCGCCGCATCCATGCGCGTTTGCCAGCCATCGCCGCTGGCCCGAAAGGCAGCGGTTACATCAGGCGACAGGCGGATGGTGATCCGGTCTTTCACCACCTCAGCGGGTGGACGACCGCGTGGGCGGAGCATCACTTTGGCTGCCTTGGCACCAAACAGCTCAGGCAGCACGTCCTTCGCCGGGCGCGCACGTGCCATGTCCTGTGCCGTCCACTCGGGGTTGTCGCGGTCAATCAGTTCAGGGTTGGGTCGTTTTGGCATAAAGTTTTACCTCTCGCGGGTTGGCTTTGCGAAGGCTGATAACGTGTAGCGTGCCATCGCGTGGCGTAAAAATAGTGACATACAACCGCTCTGCGATGTAACCGATAGCCCGAAAGCGGCGCTCGCCATAGTCTGCGCGGGTGTCTTCATCAATGAGTGCGGTTGTCCAGTCCAGCTCTGACACCTCATTGAAATCCAAGCCACGTTCCTGGACGGTGCGCTCGTTTTTTAATGGATCAAAGCTCAGATGCATCGTATTTATTGTATGCATATTAAATACGAGGTCAAGCTGGAGCTTGGGACTGTGACTTTAGGCTCGACTAGCAATTTCAGTGGCAGCGGATTTGATTCCCTCGAACCTGACGCAAAATCAAAACAGCAGTGTGCAAGCTCTGCGGGTGTTTTCACGGAGGACTCGACATGTATTTAAAACCACTACTGTCCGGTCAAAACCCGAACAAAATCAATTGGTTAGCGGTGGGTGTTGGTTGGATTTGGTGGTCATCGGGCTGCAAGGCGCATGAAATATGGGTTTTCTCAAAAACCGAGACAGACAAAATCTGTAGACAAGTGTAAAGCGAGGATTCGAGTTGAAGTTCCTTTTTGACAATGGCGATCAATACGTACGTGGCGATGGCGCACCAGACCTGCGACTTCACAGCGCTATTTGCCAGTCGGTGAAAACCCATCCACCCAGTCCGTGATGAACCCGTCGGTGCCCAAATCCAGTAGGCGCTGGGCCTCTCGTTCGTTGTTGACGGTGTAGCTCAGGCAGCGCAGGCCTGCGCTTTGGGCCTTTGTGACGCTTGATTTGTTCCATAGGGTGTGTTTGCACACCACGGCGACACAGCCCAGGGCGAGGGCGGTTTCCAGCCAGCCGCGCCACAGGGTGGCCAGCAGCAAGCCGCGTGGCAGCTGGGGGGCGGCGGCTTTCGCGCCTTCCAGTGCCTCAAGCTTAAAAGAGCTGAGCAGGGGCGGCACGGCGGTCCCTTGCCACAGGTGTGCGGCGTGGCGGGCGACCACGTCACCGGTGTGCCGTTCGGTGCCACGCGTTGGTTTGATCTCGATGTTGAGGTGGTAGTCGTTTTGCAGGCAAAAATGCGCAACGGCGTCCAACGTGGGCAGGGGCTCACCCGCGAAGCGGCGGGAGTGCCAGGCCCCCGCGTCCAGCGTGCTCAGTGTGGCCCAGGGGTGGTGGCCCGCCACCCGACTGGCGTGCGGACCGATGGCCAAGGCCTTATTGGTGGTGCGGGTCAAGGTACTGTCGTGCAGAAGAAAGGGCACGCCGTCGCTGGAGAGTTTGACGTCGCACTCGAACATGCGGTAGCCGTGATCAGCGCCCACGCGGAAAGCCGCCAGGGTGTTCTCGGGGGCGAGCTTGCCCGCGCCCCGGTGGGCGATCCAGCGCGGGTAGGGCCAGTGCGTTGAGGTGACAGGCGTGCTCACAGGCTGGTTCATAGGCTGGTTCATAGGCGTTTCCCGGTGGCCGCGTCAAACCAGTGCAGCCGGTCGGCTCGCGCAGTGATGTGCAGGTTGGAGCCGATGGCGGGAACAATGCCTTGCTCTTCTTCAGTGCGCACGATGATTTGCTCGCCTTCCAGCCGGGTGTAGAGCAGGCGCTCGGCCCCCAGCATCTCCACCGCCTCGACCTGCACCGTCCAGCCCGCAGCAGTGGTCTGCGGTGTGATTTGCAGGTGCTCCGGTCGCACGCCCAAAATGGCCCCGACACGCCCGTGCGGCGCGCTGCGCAGCAGGTTCATGGGGGGTGAGCCGATGAAGCTGGCGACAAAGGTGGAGGCGGGTCGGTGGTACACCTCCTCGGGCGTGCCGAACTGCTCCATCACGCCCGCGTTCATCACGATCATGCGCTGCGCCAACGTCATGGCCTCGACCTGATCGTGCGTGACGAACAGCGATGTGATGCCGAGTTCGCGATGCAGTTTTTGAATCTCTAGCCGGGTTTGGGCGCGCAGTTTGGCGTCCAGGTTGGAGAGCGGCTCGTCGAACAAAAACACCTGCGGCTGACGCACGATGGCGCGCCCCATGGCCACGCGCTGGCGTTGGCCGCCGGAGAGTTCGCGCGGTTTGCGTTGCAGATAGGGGGCGAGTTCCAGAATCTCCGCCGCCTTGTCCACGCGCGCCTTGATTTCGTCTTTGGGCACCTTGGCAATCTTCAGGCCGTAGGCCATGTTGTCAAAGACGCTCATGTGCGGGTAAAGCGCGTAATTTTGGAACACCATGGCGATGTCGCGCTCAGCCGGTTCCAGTTGGTTGACCACACGGGGGCCGATGGAGATCTCACCCGAGGTGATTTCCTCGAGTCCGGCCACCATGCGCAGCAGGGTGGATTTTCCGCAGCCCGAGGGGCCGACGATGACGATGAATTCGCCGTCGGCGATGGCCGCGCTGACACCGTGGATGACGGGGTTGGCACTCTTGCCGTGGCCGTAGTGTTTGAAGACCTTGTTGAGCGTGATTGAAGCCATTATTTTTCCGTATCCACCAAGCCTTTAACAAACCATTTCTGCATCAACACCACCACAAGCGCGGGTGGCAGCATGGCCAGAATGGCGGTGGCCATGACGACGTTCCACTGCATGTCTGAGTCGCCGCCAGAAATCATGCGCTTGATGCCGATGACCACCGGGTACATGTTCTCGTTGGTGGTGACCAGCAGGGGCCAGAGGTACTGGTTCCAGCCGTAGATGAACTGGATCACAAACAGCGCGGCGATGGAGGTGCGTGAGAGCGGCAGCAGCACGTCTTTGAAAAAGCGCAGGGGGCCTGCGCCATCCATGCGCGCCGCTTCCACCAGCTCTTCAGGTACGGTGAGGAAGAATTGCCGGAACAAAAACGTGGCCGTGGCCGAGGCAATCAGGGGGATGGTCAAGCCCGCATAGCTGTTGAGCATGCCCAGATCGGACACCACTTTGTAGGTGGGGCCTATGCGCACCTCGACCGGCAGCATCAGGGTGATGAAGATGGACCAGAAGAAGAACATGCGAAACCGGAAACGAAAATAAACGATGGCAAAGGCGGACAGCATGGAGATGGAAATCTTGCCGATGGCAATGATCAGTGCCGACACCAGGCTGACCAGCATCATCTGGCCAACTGGCGTTTTGGAGCCCGAACCGCCGCCAGTGCCGTTCCAGGCGGTGGAGTAGTTCTCCACCAGATGCGCGCCCGGCAGCAAGGGCATGGGGCTTTGCACAATGGCCTGCGAGGTTTGTGTGGAGGCGACAAAGGTCAGGTAGAGCGGGAAGGCCACGGCCAGCACGCCGATGATGAGCACGGCGTGGGCGAGCGCGTCCAGCCAGGGGCGGCGGTCAACCATGCTGAACCCCATGAGAAAGCGCTTGCATATCAGTAATTCACTTTCTTCTCAACAAAGCGGAATTGCACCACCGTCAGCAGTACGACGATCACCATCAGCACCACCGATTGCGCGGCTGAGCCACCCAAGTCCATGGCCTTGAAGCCGTCGTAATACACCTTGTAGACCAGGATGGCGGTGTCTTTGCCTGGGCCGCCCTGGGTGGCCGCGTCGATGATGGCAAAGGTGTCAAAGAAGGCATACACGATGTTGATGACCAGCAGGAAGAAGGTGGTGGGCGAGAGCAGTGGGAAAACAATCGTCCAAAAGCGTCGCCAGGCGCGCGCACCGTCAATGGCGGCGGCCTCGATCAGTGACTTGGGGATGGACTGCAAACCAGCCAGAAAAAACAGGAAGTTGTAGGAAATTTGTTTCCATACCGCCGCCATCACCACCAGGGTCATGGCATGGGTGCTGTTGAGCAGATGGTTCCAGTCCACGCCCATGGCGTTCAGGGCGTAAGAGACCACGCCCACACTGGGCGCGAACATGAACAGCCATAGCACCCCCGCCACGGCAGGGGCGACGGCATAGGGCCAGATCAGCAGGGTTTTGTAGAGGAGCGCGCCTTTGACAATGCGGTCGGCCATCACGGCCAGCAGCAGCGACAAGCTGATGCCGATCACCGCCACGGCGGTGGAAAAAATGGCCGTGGTGTAGAACGAGGCGAGGTAGGTGTCGTCGTTCCAGAGGTTGCGAAAGTTCTCCAGCCCGACCCATTCCACCGAGGTGCCAAAGGCGTCCGACTGCTGCACCGATTGCAGCAGGGCTTGCGCGGCGGGCCAGAAGAAAAACAGCGTGATGACGATGACCTGCGGGGCTAGCAGCAGCCAGGGTAACCAGCGGGAGTGGAAGACGACGCGTTTTTCCATTAGTGCTTGTCTCGGAATTCAAACGCACGGGTGCAGGTTTTTGTACGCCTCGGCACTTGGGATAAGTGGCTCCGCGAATGTCCTCTGGCCTTCGGCCTCCCCCTTGATTTGGCAAAACCCCAAGTCCACGCTACGCCATTCACCCCAAGCGCCGAGGCGGCGAGCATGGTGGGTGTGCGGCGGTTGAATACCCGCCACGTTGGCACGATCAGGTCGGTGGCGCGCTCTGCGAAGCGACATCAAGGAGGAGCCCGAAGGGCGGGGGACAGTCGCGGAGCAGAGTGCGGTGCCGACCTGATCCCGCGAAGCAGCAGCCAGACACAGCGTGAACGAGAGATTGCAAGTCATCATTGCAGCAACGGCTAAAAGTTCATCAGGACTTATTTGCTTTCTCAAACCGCACCAGCAACTCGTTGCCGCGTTTGACGATGGAATCCAGCGCTTCTTGGGCGGTCTTCTTGCCACCCCAGACCTGCTCTAACTCTTCGTCCTCGATGGCGCGAATCTGCACATAGTTGCCCAGACGGATACCGCGTGACTTGTCGGTGGTTTTGCGAATCATCTGGTTGACCGCCACGTCGGTGCCGGGGTTCTGCTTGTAAAAGCCTGATTTCTCAGTCAGCTCGAACGCCGCCTTGGTGATGGGCAGGTAGCCCGTGCGCTTGTGGCTGGCGGACTGCACTTCGGGGCTGGAGAGGTAGTTGAAAAAGGTCGCCACGCCTTTGTATTCGGCCTGTTTTTTGCCCGCCATGACCCACAGGCTGCCACCACCAATGACGGTGTTTTGCGGTGCGCCCGGTACATCCGGGTAGTGCGGTAGGGGGGCCAGTCCGTAAGCGAACTTGGCGTTCTTGGCGACGTTACCGTAAAAGCCGGAGGAGGTGGTCATCATGGCGCATTCGCCGGAGATGAAAGTGGGCTCGGGCACATTGCCCCGGCCCTTGTAAACAAACAGGCCCTGCTTGGCCATATTTGCCAGGTTCTCGATGTGGCGCACGTGCAGGGGTGAGTTGATCTTCATGCGGGCGTCCAGCCCACCCAAGCCGTTACCCTTGGTCGCGAACTCCACGTTGTGCCAGGCTGAGAAGCTCTCCAATTGCGTCCAGCCCTGCCATGAAATGGACAGGGGGCATTTGTGGCCGTTGGCCTTGAGCTTGGCGGCGGCCAACGCCACCTCTGGCCAAGTGCCAGGGGCCTTGTCGGGGTTCAGCCCTGCGGCCTTGAAGGCGTCTTTGTTGTAATAAAAAACCGTGGTCGAGCTGTTGAAGGGAAAGCTCAGCATCTGACCATTGGGTGCGGTGTAGTAGCCGGCTACGGCGGGCACGTAGGCCGCAGGGTCGAACTTGAACCCCGCATCGGTCATGACCTGGGTGACGGGCACGATGGCATTCTTGCTGGCCATCATGGTAGCGGTGCCGACCTCGAACACTTGCAGGATGTGAGGCGCATTGCCCGCGCGGAAAGCGGCCACGGCGGCCGTCATGGATTCGTCGTAACTGCCCTTGTAGGTGGGGACAATTTTGTAGTCTTTTTGCTTGGCGTTGAAGTCCTTGGCCAGGTCGTTGACCCACTCGCCGTTAACGGCAGTCATGGAATGCCACCATTGGACCTCGGTCTGGGCCTGGGCCGGGGTGAGTAAGGTGGCCATGAGGTTGACCATGAGGGCGGCTACGGTGAGTTGCAGTTTCATAGAGCGTTTCCTGGGTTCAAAGGGTTCAATGGGATTGAACTGATGTGTCAACCCGATTAAACCCCCGAAGAGGGCGCACCGGACTGCGGGCTTTCCATGAGGGAAGCATCGAAAATGCTGCACTGCGGTAATATCCCCTATCAGCTAAAAATCTTGGCTTTTGTCATGCCTGCGCCGGTGGGAATGACACAAATCGATAGAACCTACAAAAGCTCAATGAACGCCCCGACCCCGCTTCACTTCCTTGCCGCCGCGCCCGGTGCCTTGCCGCACGCGCATGATCGCATTCGCGAAATCCCCTACAACTACACCTCGTTTTCTGACCGAGAGATCGTGATTCGACTGCTGGGCGCGCGCGCCTGGGAGTTGCTCAACCTGTTGCGCGGAGAACGCCACACCGGCCGCTCGTCGCGCATGCTGTACGAGGTGCTGGGCGATATCTGGGTGGTGCAGCGCAACTCTTACTTGCAGGACGATCTGCTGGACAACCCCAAGCGGCGGCGTTTGCTGGTGGATGCTTTGCACCACCGGCTGAATGAGGTGGAGAAGCGCCGCACCCCGCAGGACGACCCGGCGCGTGACGTGATGGTGGGCGAGTTGCTGGCCTCCGCCAGCCGCGCCGTGCAGGCGTTTGACGACTCGTTTGTCGAAGTGGCCGAACTGCGGCGCAAGACCCAGCGCGTGCTGGGCAAACTCACTGGCAAAGACAACATCAAGTTCGACGGCATGAGCCGCGTGGCGCACGTGACGGACGCCACCGATTGGCGTGTGGAAGTGCCGTTCGTGGTGCTTGCGCCCGACACCGAAGCGGAGATGGCGGGTCTGGTCAAAGGCTGTATCGACCTGGGCCTGACCATCATCGCGCGTGGCGGTGGCACTGGCTACACCGGCGGGGCTGTGCCCCTGACGTGGAAGAGTGCCGTCATCAACACCGAAAAGTTGGAGGCCATGAGCGAGGTCGAAATGATGACCCTGCCCGGCATGGATCGCCCCGTGGCCACGGTCTGGTCGGAGGCGGGCGTGGTGACGCAGCGCGTGGCGGATGCCGCCGAGCGCGCCGGTTATGTGTTTGCAGTGGACCCCACCTCGGCCGAGGCGTCCTGCATTGGCGGCAATATCGCCATGAATGCCGGTGGCAAGAAGGCGGTGCTGTGGGGCACGGCGCTGGACAACCTGGCCAGCTGGCGCATGGTCACGCCCGACGCGGGCTGGCTGGAAGTCACCCGTCTGAACCACAACATGGGCAAGATCCATGACGTGGACGTGGCCAGCTTTGAGCTGCAGTATTTCAAGGCCGACGGCAAGACCAAAGTACGTAGCGAGCGGCTTGACATCCCTGGCCCCTCGTTTCGCAAGGAGGGTCTGGGCAAGGATGTGACCGACAAATTCTTGAGCGGCCTGCCCGGGATTCAGAAAGAGGGCTGCGACGGTCTCATCACCAGTGCGCGCTGGGTGGTGCACCGCATGCCCACGCACACCCGCACCGTGTGCCTGGAGTTCTTTGGCCATGCGCGCGATGCGGTGCCCAGCATCGTGGAGATCAAGGACTTCATGTTTGCTGAAGTCAAGCGCTCGGACGTCTTGCTGGCGGGTCTGGAGCATCTGGACGACCGCTACCTCAAGGCGGTGGGCTATGCCACCAAATCCAAGCGCGGTGGCTTGCCCAAAATGGTGTTGTTTGGCGACATCGCCGGAGACGACGCCGACGCCGTGGCGCGCGCCACCAGCGAGGTGGTGCGCATTGCCAACTCGCGCAGTGGTGAGGGCTTTATCGCCATCAGCCCTGAGGCGCGCAAGAAGTTCTGGCTGGACCGCAAGCGCACGGCGGCGATTTCTCGCCATACCAACGCCTTCAAAATCAATGAAGACGTGGTTATTCCCCTGCCGCGCATGGCCGAGTACACCGACGGCATCGAGCGCATCAACATCGAGCTGAGCCTGGCCAACAAGATCAAGCTGTGCGATGAGTTGGCGGAATTTTTCAGTCAAAGCACTTTGCCGCTGGGCAAGCGCGACGATGCCAATGACATCGACTCCGCTGAGCTGTTGCAAGACCGCGTGGCGCAGGCGCAGGCTCTGGTGGCCGAAGTGCGCGGCCTGTGGTCGGGCTGGTTGCAGGGGATTGAGACTTTGTTCCCGCAGTTGCAAGACCATTCCTTGCGCGCCAGCTGGAAAACTCAAGTCAGAGCGCCCTTGCAGGCCCTGTTCACCGGAGCTGAGTTTCTGCCGATTCTGGACGAGTGCAATGTCATTCACCAGCGTGTGCTCAAGGGGCGCGTGTGGGCCGCCTTGCACATGCATGCGGGTGACGGCAATGTGCACACCAACCTGCCGGTCAACAGCGACGATTACGAGATGCTGCAAGCCGCGCACACGGCGGTCAAACGCATCATGGTGCTGGCGCGCTCCCTCGGTGGTGTGATTTCGGGTGAACACGGCATTGGCATCACCAAGCTGGAGTTCTTGACCGACGCGGAACTCAAGCCTTTTGCCGACTACAAGGCCAAGGTCGATCCTGAGGGACGTTTTAACAAGGGCAAACTGCTACGAAATCAGGAGCTGCCTACGCATTCATCTATTGATCTGCAGGCACAAAAAATCAATAAAACAGGGTTTGATGACATCGCCTATGCCGACCTGACCAACGCCTACACGCCCAGCTTTGGGCTGATGGGCCATGAGTCCATCATCATGCAGCAGTCCGACATTGGCGCGATTGCCGACAGCGTGAAAGACTGCCTGCGCTGCGGCAAGTGCAAGCCGGTGTGCTCCACCCATGTGCCGCGTGCCAACTTGCTGTACAGCCCGCGCGACAAAATCCTGGCGACTTCTCTCTTGGTAGAGGCGTTTCTGTACGAAGAGCAGACCCGCCGTGGCATTTCGATCCGGCACTGGGAAGAGTTCGAGGACGTGGCCGATCACTGCACCGTGTGCCACAAGTGCGTGACGCCTTGTCCGGTCAATATCGACTTTGGTGATGTTTCCATGAACATGCGCAACCTGCTGCGCAAAATGGGGCAGAAAACCTTCCGCCCCGGTAACGCCGCCGCCATGTTCTTCCTGAACGCGACCAACCCTGAGACCATCAAACTGATGCGCTCGGCCATGGTGGGCGTGGGCTTCAAGCTGCAGCGTCTGGCCAATCAGGTGCTGCGCGTGGCCGCCCGCAAGCAGACGGCCAAACCACCCGCCAGCGTGGGCAAGTCGCCTATCAAGTCGCAGGTGATTCACTTCATCAACAAAAAAATGCCGGGCGGCTTGCCCAAAAAAACAGCACGTGCGCTGCTGGACATTGAAGACAGCGACTACGTGCCCATCATCCGCAACCCGAAGGACACCAATGCCGAGACGGAAGCGGTGTTTTACTTCCCCGGTTGCGGCTCGGAGCGCCTGTTCAGCCAAGTGGGCTTGGCCACGCAAGCCATGCTCTGGCATGCGGGGGTGCAAACGGTGCTGCCGCCGGGCTACCTGTGTTGCGGCTACCCGCAACGCGGCTCCGGCCAGCAGGACAAGGCCGACAAAATCATCACCGACAACCGTGTCCTGTTCCACCGTGTGGCCAACACGTTGAACTACCTGGACATCAAGACCGTGGTGGTGAGCTGCGGCACTTGTTATGACCAGTTGCAGGGCTACGAGTTTGACAAAATCTTCCCCGATAGCCGCATCATCGACATCAACGAGTACCTGTTGGAGAAGGGCATCACCCTCGGTGACAAAGGTGCCTACCTCTACCATGACCCTTGCCACAGCCCCATGAAGCTGCAAGAGCCGATGAAGACCGTCAAAGCGCTATTAGGCGATCAGGTGCTGAAAAGCGAGCGTTGTTGCGGCGAGAGCGGCACACTGGGCGTGACCCGGCCGGATATCTCGACCCAGGTGCGTTTCCGCAAGGAGGAAGAACTCAAGCGGGACGAGGCGGCTTTGCGCGCACTCAAGCAAGACGGTGTTGCTGTGGTCGGCGAAAAAGACAACATCAAGATCCTTACCAGTTGCCCCAGCTGCCTGCAAGGTTTGTCGCGCTATGGCAATGATCTGAACAATGGCTTGTTGGAGGCCGACTACATCGTGGTCGAAATGGCGCGCAAAATCCTGGGTGAGCAGTGGCTGCCCGAGTATGTGCAAGCGGCCAATGCCGGTGGTATTGAACGAGTTTTAGTCTAGGAGTAATTTTTCATGGCAGGTTTGCAATCAGGCGCGCCCACACCGCAAGATTTGACGGTGCATGGTCAGTCCAAGGTGTTGGAAATTGCGTTCTCAGACGGGGCGAGTTATCGCATCCCGTTTGAGCTGATGCGCGTGTACTCGCCCTCGGCTGAAGTGCAGGGCCACGGGCCGGGGCAGGAAATTTTACAAACGGGCAAGCGCGAAGTCGGCATTGTGGATCTGGCGTCGGTCGGCAACTACGCCGTGCAACCTACGTTTTCAGACGGCCACAGCAGCGGCATTTTTTCCTGGGACTACCTGTACTTTTTGGGCTCCCAACAAGACAAGCTCTGGGCCGAGTACCAGGGACGTTTGCAAGCCGCCGGGGTCGAGCGCGACGCGCCCATGATCGACAAGGCCGGGCACAGCTGCTCCAGCCACTGATCGAAGTGGACAGGCCATGAGCAACACGCATTTCGGTTTTGAGACGGTGGATGAGGGCCAAAAGGCGCAGCGCGTGCGCGGCGTGTTCGACTCGGTCGCACCCAAGTACGACCTGATGAACGACCTCATGTCCTTGGGGCTGCACCGGGTCTGGAAGGCCTATACCTTGGCGGTGGCGAACTTGCACGAAGGCGACAGGGCGCTGGACATTGCGGGTGGCACGGGCGACTTGGCCCTGGCCTTCTCAAAGCAGGTCGGAAAGTCCGGCCAGGTGGTGCACACCGACATCAATGAAGCCATGCTGCGCACCGGGCGCGACCGCCTGTTGGACGAAGGCGTGGCCCTGCCCACCATGGTGTGCGATGCCGAAAAACTGCCTTTTGCGAATGACTACTTTGACGTGGTGAGCGTGGCCTTTGGCCTGCGCAATATGACGCACAAGGACGTGGCGCTGGCCGAAATGAACCGCGTGCTTAAACCCGGTGGCAAATTGCTGGTGCTGGAGTTTTCCAAGGTGGCCCCGCCGCTGGAAAAAATCTACGACTGGTATTCGTTCAAGCTGCTGCCCAAGTTGGGCCAATGGGTGGCGGGTGACGCCAGCAGCTACCAGTACCTGGCTGAGTCCATCCGCATGCACCCGGGTCAGGAAGAACTCAAGACCTTGATGAAGACCGCAGGCTTTGGTCATGTGGATTTTCACAACATGTTGGGCGGCATTGTGGCGCTGCATGTCGGAATTAAGTGCTAATTCTGGCGTTATGCGCTAATGTTCGGGGTTGAGAATCGTGCTTGGTGAATATAGTGGCTTGAATTGCGAGTGCAGCGCCCCCAAGTGACTGCCTAATGACGGTCATATATCGTTTGATTGGAGATAAATCATGAAAATCTGGACTTTGGTTTTATCGCTGGCCCTGGCACTGGGCAGCGTCACGGCAGAGGCCAAGCGCCTTGGCGGTGGTGGTTCGACGGGCAAGCAGTCCAGCAATGTGACGCAGCGTGAGGCAGCGCCCACGCAAAACGTAGCCAAACCCGCTGCGGCACCTGCGCCCGCAGCCCCGGCCGCGCAGCCAGCCAAGCGCCCCTGGGGTGCCATGCTGGGCGGTCTGGCTGCAGGCTTGGGCTTGGCCTGGCTGGCGCATTCGCTGGGTTTTGGTGAGGGTTTTGGGCAGTTCATGATGATTGCGTTGGCCGTGCTGCTCGTCATGATGGCGATTGGCTGGTTCATGCGTAACCGCCGCCAGGCAGCGGTGCAAAACAACAGCCCGTTTGCGTTTCAGGGGGCGGGGGCAGGTGGGGTGGCAACGCCCAGCCAGTACAAACCTGAGAATGTCGGCAATGACGCCTCAGCGCGCCCCTGGGAATCCAACTCCACGCACTTCCACGCGGACGATGTCAAGCCAAACTCAGGCAGCACGATTGGCTCAGCGCTGGGTGGCGGGCAGGTCTGGGGTGTGCCGGCTGATTTCGACAAGGCGGGTTTCCTCACAGCAGCCAAAGCCAATTTCGTGACCCTGCAAGCCGCATGGGACAAGTCGGACATCAGCGCCCTGCGCGTGATGATGACCGACGACATGTTGCGTGAAATTCAGTCGCAACTGGCCGATCGCGAGACCCACACCGGTGGGCCCGCCAACCGTACCGATGTCGAGATGCTCGAAGCCCAGTTGCTGGGGATCGAGGACACGGGTGCCGATTACATGGCCAGCGTGGAGTTCTCCGGCACGATCCGTGAAGAGCCTTCGGCAGGCCCAAGCCCCTTCCGGGAAGTCTGGAACATGACCAAGCCTAAAGACGGCAGCCGAGGCTGGCTGGTGGCCGGGGTGCAGGCTTTGCAATAAGCCGCTCGGTTTAACGTAGGTTCCGGGGAAATCCGGGGAATAATTGGGGACTATGGCAACACAGTCCCCTTTTTCATGGCTGGAAGATTTTCTCCAAAGCCGCAGTGCTAATTTTCAACCGCCCGCCTGGGTCGTGGATGAGACCCAACGGCGCATCGTGCTGCTGCTCAATCACATCCTGATGCAAGAGCCCGAAGCCACGCGCCGCCTGGCCCGGCAAAAGGGCTTGACGGTGCTGTTCCAGTGGCGCGCCTTCACCTTGCAGCTAGTGGCCACACCGGCCGGTCTGCTGGACCGGGCCGCGCCCTCCCACTTGCCTGATTTGACTTTCACGCTCACCGAGTCGTCGCCCTTGGCCATGGCGCAAGGCGTGATGCGCGGTGACAAGCCCGCCATTCAGATCGTGGGTGATGTGCAACTGGCGTCCGAGGTCAACTGGTTGATCGAGAACGTGCGTTGGGACGTGGAAGAAGACCTCTCGCGCATCGTTGGTGACTCAGCCGCCCATGCGATGGGGCAGGTGGCACGCCGCATGGTGGCTGCGCTACGGGAGTTTGTCGCCCGCAGGCCGGGGCAAGGTTCATCCAACGGGCTCTCGACATGAGGCGGATTTTCAGGGGAGTGGTCATCGTGTGGACCGTGCTGCGCTTCGGTCTGGACGAGTTGGTGCTCAATAGTTTTGAAAAGCCATGGCTTCGCTTGTTGGCGCGCATCGTCTCGTTTGGTCGAAATCTGGAGGCCCCTCGCGGGCAACGCTTGCGCGAGGCGCTGGAGCAGCTCGGGCCCATCTTCGTCAAGTTTGGCCAAGTGCTCTCGACCCGGCGCGACCTCATGCCCGAGGACATTGCCGACGAGTTGGCGCGCCTGCAAGACCGGGTTCCACCTTTCAGCTCTGACGTGGCCGTGGCCATCATTGAGCGGGCGTTTCGCAAACCGATTGATCAGATTTTTGAGTCCTTTGACCGAGAGCCCATTGCCAGCGCGTCCATTGCCCAGGTGCATTTTGCGATGCTCAAGGACAGCCATGGCGCGGTGCGCGAAGTGGCCGTCAAGGTGCTGCGCCCCGGCATGCTGCCCGCGATTGAGAAAGACCTGAGCCTGATGCGCATGATGGCGGGCTGGGTCGATAGCCTTTCCGCAGACGGCAAGCGCCTCAAGCCGCGCGAGGTGGTGGCCGAGTTTGACAAATACCTGCACGATGAACTGGATTTGGTGCGCGAAGCCGCCAGCGCCGCCCAACTGCGCCGCAATATGGCCGGGTTGAACCTGGTGCTGATCCCCGAAATGATTTGGGATTACTGCACCACCGATGTCATCGTGATGGAGCGCATGAAAGGCATTCCCATCAGCCAGACGGCGCGTCTGCGCGAGGCCGGTGTCGATATCCCCAAGCTGGCGCGCGATGGCGTGACGCTGTTTTTTACCCAGGTGTTTCGCGATGGTTTTTTCCACGCCGACATGCACCCCGGCAACATTCAGGTCAGCATCGATCCCGCCACCTTTGGGCGCTATATCTCGCTGGATTTCGGCATCGTCGGCACGCTCACCGAGTACGACAAAGAGTACCTGGCGCAAAACTTTACTGCGTTTTTTCGGCGCGATTACAAGCGCGTGGCGCAGTTGCACATTGAATCAGGCTGGGTGCCCGCGCATACCCGGGTGGACGAGCTGGAGGCGGCTATCCGCACCGTGTGCGAACCTTATTTTGATCGACCGCTGAAAGAGATTTCATTGGGTATGGTGTTGCTGCGTTTGTTCCAGACCTCGCGCCGCTTTCAGGTGGAGATCCAGCCGCAACTGGTGCTGCTGCAAAAAACCCTGCTCAATATCGAAGGCCTGGGCCGTCAACTTGACCCCGATCTGGACCTGTGGAACACCGCCAAACCGTTTCTAGAGCAATGGATGATGGACCAAATTGGCCCTAAAAAATTGTGGGAACAACTCAAGGAGCAAGCCCCCCGTTACGCCAAGATGCTGCCCGAGTTGCCGCGTCTGCTGCACGACTACCTGGCCCATCGTCCGTCGGACTACCAGCGTGACTTGCGTGAATTGCTGGCCGAGCAGAAAAGAACCAACAAGCTGTTGCAAGGCTTGGTGTACGGTGGCCTGGGCTTTGTGCTGGGCTTGATTGCGATGCAGGTTGTGGTGCGAGTGGCCGTGATTTGAAAAGCTTGATCTAGGGGTGTTGTCGTGTTGCTGACGCTTGTGATTGTTTATCTTCTGATCACCATTGCCATTGGCCTGATCGCTGCCAAGCGCGTGAAGAGCTCGGCGGACTTTGCCATCGCCGGGCGGCGCTTGCCGCTCTTCATGATCGTCACCACCACCTTCGCCACCTGGTTCGGCTCGGAGACGGTGCTGGGCATTCCGGCCAAGTTTGTCAACGGTGGTTTTCACGGCGTGATTGAAGACCCGTTTGGCGCAGGCACCTGCCTGATTTTGGTGGGCCTGTTTTTTGCTGGCAAGCTTTACCGCATGACGCTGCTGACCATCAGCGACTACTACCGCGAGCGCTATGGCCGCACGGTGGAGGTGGTGTGCTCGCTCATCATCATGCTCAGCTATCTGGGCTGGGTGTCGGCGCAGGTCACGGCGCTGGGTCTGGTGTTCAATGTGCTGTCGGCGGGCAGCATCAGCATCCCCTTGGGCATGGTGATTGGTGTGGTCTCTATCCTGGCCTATACCCTGTTTGGCGGCATGTGGTCGGTGGCCGTGACGGACTTTATCCAGATGATTATTTTGGTCGTGGGTCTGAGCATCCTGGCCGTCTTTGCGGCGGATATGGCGGGTGGGGCCGACAAGGTGGTGAACCTGGCCTTGAGTCGGGATCTCTTCAAGTTTTGGCCCGAGCCGAGCTTTAAAGACATGGCGTTCTTCTTTGCCGCCGCCATCACCATGATGCTGGGCTCCATCCCCCAGCAAGACGTGTTTCAGCGCGTGATGTCGGCCAACAGCCCCCATGCGGCAACACGTGGCCCCGTCATCGGCGGCATTTGCTACATCCTGTTTGCTTTTGTGCCCATGTTTTTGGTGGCCAGCGCACTCGTCATCATGCCGGAGCAAACGGCGCTGTTGCTCAAGGACGACCCGCAAAAAGTGCTGCCCACCCTGGTGCTGGAGAAGATGCCCTTTGTCATGCAGGTACTGTTTTTTGGGGCCTTGCTGTCGGCCATCAAGTCATCCGCCTCGGCCACCCTGCTGGCGCCTAGCGTGACCTTTGTGGAGAACATCTGGCGTCAATTTCACCCGCGCATCAGTGACCAGAAAGAACTCAAAACCATGCGCATTACCGTGCTGGTGTTCAGCGCCCTGGTCTTGTCTTACGCCATTGCGATGCAGGGCACCTCCATTTACGAAATGGTGTCTGGGGCCTATCAGGTCACGCTGGTGGGGGCCTTTGTGCCGCTGGTGTTTGGCCTGTACTGGAAGCGGGCATCCACCCAGGGGGCTGTTTTTTCCATTCTGCTCGGGGTGCTGACCTGGGGTCTGTTCATGGCCACCCCCGCAGGCGAAGACTTTCCAGCGCAACTGGCGGGGCTATTGGCGGCCTTGGTGGGCATGTTGGCGGGGTCGCTGGGCCCGCAGTCCATTGCCAATCAGCAGGCTTCTCATCACACACTGGTTGGGCTCAACTGACTGACTTGCGCCAGGTTTTTGGCGCTGGCTGCCTATAATCGAGGGTTTTTCACCCATCGAGTCTGATCCAACCATGCCCATCTACGCCTACCGCTGTGAGTCCTGCGGTTTAGCCAAGGACGTTTTGCAGAAAATGTCAGACGATGTGCTGACCGATTGCCCCGCCTGCGGGGCCGCCACGTTTAAAAAACAGCTGACCGCTGCGGGCTTTCAGCTCAAGGGTTCGGGCTGGTACGCCACCGATTTCCGCAACGGTTCGTCCAGCGGAGAGAAACCCGCTGCGTCGGCCACGGCACCTGCGGCTGACGCCAGTAAACCGGCTGAACCCACCCCGGCCAAGTCAGACGCTGCGGCCACGCCTGCCAGCACGATGACGGCCCCCGCTACGCCCACTCCTTCCAGCAAAACGGCCAGCTGATGAAACCCTCAACCTTGGCCAAATTCCGCACTTGGCTCTTTTCGGGCTTGCTGGTGCTGGTGCCACTCATCATCACCCTGTGGGTGCTGGACTGGGTGGTGTCCACGCTGGATCAGACGCTGCGCATCTTGCCCAAGTCCTGGCACCCCGATCAGCTCTTGGGTCTGCACATTCCCGGCTTTGGCGTCATTTTTGCCTTGTTGACCGTGCTGTTGATTGGGGCCATGGCGTCCAACTTCGTCGGCAACAAAATGGTGACGTGGTGGCACAGCCTGCTCAACCGCATCCCCGTTGTCCGTTCGATTTACTCCGGCGTCAAACAGGTGTCTGACACCCTGTTCTCTGAAAAAGGCAATGCGTTTCACCAGGCCTTGCTGGTCAAGTGGCCGCATGAGGGCATGTGGACGATTGCTTTCCTCACGGGCACGCCCGGTGGCGACTTGAAAAACCACTTGGTAGGCGACTACCTGAGTGTGTACGTGCCTACCACGCCCAACCCCACGGGCGGCTACTTGGTGATGATCAAGAAGAGCGATTGCATTGAACTCGCCATGAGCGTGGACGAAGCCCTGGCCTATGTGATTTCCATGGGCGTGATCGTCCCCGGCGGGCCCAAAGCCCTCAAACTCAAATTGCAGGCCGAGACTGGTCAGCAAACCAACACCTGAAAGAAAAATTGTCATGGCTATGCGTTCCCACTATTGCGGTTTAGTCACCGAAGCCCTGCTGGGCCAAACCGTCACCTTGTGCGGCTGGGTCAACCGTCGCCGTGACCATGGCGGCGTGATTTTTGTTGATCTGCGCGACCGCGAAGGCTATGTGCAGGTGGTGTGCGACCCGGATCGTGCCGACATGTTCAAGATCGCCGAAGGCCTGCGCAACGAGTTCTGCATCCAGGTCAAAGGCCTGGTGCGCGCCCGCCCTGAAGGCACGGTCAATGATGGCCTCAAAAGCGGCAAGATCGAATTGCTGTGCCATGAGCTGACGGTGCTTAACCCCTCGGTCACGCCGCCGTTCCAGTTGGATGACGACAACCTGTCGGAGACGACTCGATTGACGCATCGGGTGCTGGACCTGCGCCGCCCCTACATGCAAAACAACCTCAAGCTGCGCTACAAGGTGACGATGGAGGTGCGCAAGTTCCTGGACGAAGAAGGCTTCATCGACATTGAAACCCCCATGCTCACCAAGAGCACGCCCGAAGGCGCGCGTGATTACCTGGTGCCCAGCCGCGTGCATGACGGTCACTTCTTCGCCTTGCCGCAGTCGCCTCAGCTGTTCAAACAATTGCTGATGGTGGCCGGCTATGACCGTTACTACCAAATCACCAAGTGCTTCCGTGACGAAGACCTGCGCGCCGATCGCCAGCCCGAATTCACCCAGATCGATATTGAAACCTCGTTCCTGGGGGAGGAAGAAATCCGTGACATGTTCCAGGGCATGATCACCAGCGTTTTCAAGAAAACGATCAATGTCGATCTGGGCGAATTCCCGGTGATGAGCTATGCCGACGCGATGCACCAGTACGGCTCCGACAAGCCTGATCTGCGCGTCAAACTGGCGTTCACCGAGCTGACCGATGTCATGACGGACGTGGACTTCAAAGTGTTCTCTGGCGCGGCCAACATGAAGGGTGGCCGTGTGGTGGCCTTGCGCGTGCCGGGTGGCTCGGCGGAGGGCGGCGGCATCAGCCGCGGCGAGATTGACGCCTACACCGAGTTCGTCAAGATTTACGGGGCTAAAGGCTTGGCCTATATCCGCGTCAATGACTTGAGCAAGGGTCGTGATGGTTTGCAATCCCCCATCGTCAAAAACATCCATGACAAAGCGCTGGCCGAAGTGCTCTCACGCAGTGGTGCGCAAAACGGAGACCTGATCTTCTTCGGTGCCGACAAAGCCAAAATCGTGAACGACGCCATCGGCGCGCTGCGCTTGAAAATCGGCCTGAGCGAGTTCGGCAAAAAGAACGGTCTGTTTGAGGCCGGCTGGCGCCCGATGTGGGTGGTGGACTTCCCCATGTTTGAGTACGACGAAGAGGCCCAGCGCTACACCGCCACCCACCACCCCTTCACGGCCCCCAAAGACGGTCATGAAGACTGGATGGTCACAGCGCCCGAGAAGTGCATCTCCAAAGGCTACGACATGGTGCTCAACGGCTGGGAAATGGGCGGCGGCTCGGTGCGTATCCACCGCGCCGACGTGCAGCAAAAAGTGTTCGATGCCCTCAAGATCACGCCCGAAGAAGCGCAGCAGAAATTCGGCTTCCTGTTGGATGCACTTCAATACGGCGCGCCTCCGCATGGCGGCCTGGCTTTCGGCCTGGACCGCATTGTCACGCTGATGACGGGTGCCGAGTCGATTCGTGACGTGATCGCCTTCCCTAAGACCCAACGCGCTCAATGTTTGCTGACGCAAGCACCGAGTCCAGTGGATGAGAAGCAACTGCGTGAGTTGCATATTCGGTTGCGCACGGTGGAGCCAGTCAAGGCGGCTTGAGGCAGAGTTTGAGACAAGAAAAAAATGGCGCTGATTCAGCGCCATTTTTGTTAGGAGTGACTCCCGTCCGTGCCAGTTGGAATAAATTGATTTGTAACCTATAATTCACAAAAATATGTTTGAAGTCCTGACCTACGAAGACGATTACGGTGAAGAGCCTTACGCAAGTTGGCTAGCCAAGCTGGCGGATCGACAAGCAAAAACCCGCGTGCTGGTGCGCGTGAACCGGATGGCCGGTGGCAACTTCGGCGACTGCAAACCGGTAGCTGAAGGGGTTTGGGAGTTGCGTATTGACTGGGGACCGGGCTACCGCGTGTATTACGCGCAATCCGGCAAACGTTTGATCTTGCTGCTGACAGGTGGCGACAAGCGCAAACAGCAGGCCGATATTGATACTGCTGTTGGTTATTGGAACGATTGGAAAAGGAAGAACGCCAAATGAAAGCCTCACGATCCCACGACGAAACCGTAGTAGAGATGCTCAAGGCCGACCCTGAGATGGCAGACGTGTATCTGGCAACCGCGCTTGAAGAAGTCAACTTGCCAGGCGGGCAGTTCGCTCTACTGGCCGTACTGCGCCACATTGCCGAAGCGCAAGGCATGGCCAGTGTGGCCGAGAAAGCGGGCATGCCGCGTGAGAGCCTTTACCGTGCCTTGTCGCCACGGGGCAACCCCACTATCAAAACGCTGCTGGCGGTGCTGGCGGCATCGGGCCTGCAATTGGGTGTGACGCGCACCGGACAGCATGCTTGAACTGGTGAGCATCGCATGGGCCTGCGCTGGTATTGCTGAATGTGATTGATGCCTTCCACCCGCAATTTGACGCTATGCCAAGTTAATCGGGTGTGCGGCCAAGACGGCAGGAAGGCGGCTCTCAACTCTGGCTCGCAAATCAGCATGTTTTTTTACCGCCCAAAGTTGGGCGGAAGAATATGCCAACCGGCAAGATCTCCTGCGGTGTTCTCATCCAGCCGAGTGTGCTTGACCTCTGGCGGAGCTTTGTCTTCCAATTCAATATGGGCAGACCCGGATAGCCTGTCCGGAAAAACCGCCAGACACTTCCCAGGCCCCATCGTCGACTTGTACAAAATTGCCTCAAATCCAGCAGCACGGACCAACTCAGCCAAGATGTGACTGCGTGCGGGCAAACCGAATTGAGCAGGCTGGACTCTCCAGTTGTGCTTCAGTACCGCGATGTAAAGGCCTTGACCACTCTGAATCATGTTCAGGTCAGTCTGCTTCATGCCGAGTTTTTTCTTCAAAATTTTTGCGCGATCGGGCATCTTGATTTTTTTGAGCACATTGGCCACAGCATCCAAGTGGCGAGGCGCCGTCATATCGAACACTCGCTCAATCCGCCCCTGGAGCAGCACCGTTGAATTGCTTCGTCCATGCGTCAGTGCCAGCTCTTCCGGCTTTAGCCCGTCAACTGTATCTGAAGATTTGAGCTGAAACTTCTCCCGGTATGCCGTTTCATAGTCCTCTGCCAAATACAAAGCTGGCCAGGGACTGAGCGTTCCAGGGTCCAAGTCCATGCCTGCATTGAACCGCGCACCATAGCCCGTCAGACTCCCCGCACTCGACAAAGGCTGGTTCGAAAACTGGTAGTCAACGATTCGTACCCACCCCTGACACACAACGGGAGTTGATGGGTGCTGTTGAAGCGTCACTAACAATTCAGCGCGCAAGCGTCGCCGTTCAGGCTCCAGGGCGAAGTACAGGTTTGCCTCCAACTCATCCAAGTCTTTGGAAAGTGCGGTCCAACGGTCAATGGACTCGCTGCTGAATCGATCCAGCTCACGGATACCCAACGGCGCAACCGGCGTCGATCGCGCTGCGGGAATGAGGGGCTTCTTGGGTTTTGGCAACGCAACCTGCCCGATCAGGACATTTCAGGTTCGTGAACTGGCGGGCGAGTCTTGTCGATGATCGCGTTAATGATGAATTTTCGTAAGCGTTCAAAACGTCCCAAGCGAATCATGTCCCTTGGAGAGACATCGCCCAGCATCGGATTGCGCGCCTTGAACCAGGTCACTGTCTTGTCAGTGTCCCCATCAAAGAATTTGGCCACCATATTGATGGTGATGCCGATTTCTTCCAAGCGCTCACGGACTGGCTCCGGAATGGCATCGTCGTAGCGTACCGACTTCAGGGAGACAGAAGCCAGCTTGGAAACATC
>JAYVPU010000139.1:0-1818 GCA_043757205.1 Comamonadaceae bacterium
CCGCCGGGCACCATCTGCACCGTCTTGCCACTGAGCACATAGGGGCGCAAATCAATGTGGCGCGGGGCAATACCGCTTTCCACAAACGTGGGGCAACTCGACAAGCTGAGCGTCGGCTGGGCGATGTAACCCGATGGGTTGGCCAGAATGGCTTTGCGGAAATCTTCAATTTCAGCCGTGGTGGAGGCCGGGCCCACCAACATGCCGTAGCCACCCGCACCGTGCACCTCCTTGACTACCAGGTCTTTGAGGTTAGCCAGCGTGTAAGCCAGCTCATCCTTGTTGCGGCACATGTAAGTGGGCACGTTTTTGAGGATGGGCTTTTCACCCAGATAGAACTCAATCATTTTTGGCACGTAGGGGTAGATCGACTTGTCGTCGGCCACGCCCGTTCCCACTGCGTTGCAGATGGTGACATGGCCCGCGCGGTAGACGTTGAGTAAGCCGGCACAGCCCAGGGTGGATGTGGGCCTGAAAGCGGTGGGGTCCAAAAAGTCGTCGTCCACGCGGCGGTAAATCACATCGACCCGTTTGGGGCCGCGCGTGGTGCGCATGTAACAGAAGTTGTCTTTGACAAACAGGTCTTGCCCTTCGACAAGTTCGATACCCATTTGCTGCGCCAAAAAGGCGTGCTCAAAGTAGGCACTGTTGTGCATGCCGGGGGTCAGCACCACCACCGTGGGCTCGGCCGTCGTGGCGGGGCTGCTGGCGCGCAGGGTTTCCAGCAACAAATCGGGGTAGTGGGCGATGGGGGCCACACGGTGGGCGTTGAACAACTCAGGAAAGAGCCGCATCATCATCTTGCGGTCTTCCAGCATGTAGGAGACGCCGCTGGGCACACGCAGGTTGTCCTCCAGCACGTAATACTCGCCCTCGCCCTTGTCGTTGGCGGCACGCACGATGTCGATGCCGGAGATTTGCGAATAGATGTTGTTCGGTACATCCACGCCCATCATCTCGGGGCGGAACTGGGCGTTTTGCTCAATTTGCTCACGCGGAATGATGCCGGCCTTGAGGATTTCCTGGTCGTGATAGATGTCGTGGATAAAACGGTTCAGGGCGGTCACGCGCTGCACCAGGCCTTTCTCCATGGTCGCCCACTCGTGGGCCGCAATGATGCGGGGAATCAGGTCAAACGGAATCAGCCGCTCGGTGCCGGCCCCCTCTTTGTCTTTTTCACCGTAAACGGCAAAGGTAATGCCGACGCGGCGGAAGATCATCTCGGCCTCTTCGCGCCGCTGGGCCATCATGTCGCCGGGTTGGCGGGCTAGCCACTCGTCGTAAATTTTGTAGTGATCCCGGACCTGCTTGCCCTGCGTAAAAAACGCGTAGGGCAGGCTGGTGTACATCTCATCGAATTTCCGCATATAGCACCCTTTGAATCTTGGAGGGACAGACAGCATCGCTGCCCCCAATTTGCTAGTAACTATGCAAGGTTTGGGCCAAGCCCAGACCCCCCGGTTTCAAAATCTTTTTGCACCAATAAGGCCACTTCACAGCACCACTATGGCACACGGTGGTGCCAGTATCGTTGCCCTTGTTGGCGCAAACACGCACCTTCTTGGGGCTGATCGGCTTGCCACGACTGCCAGGTAAACGCACCGCAATGGGGTGAATCCACCGTTTGGATATTGCGTTCGACGTAACGGGCCATCACCGGCGGTGCCGGATGGCCATAGCGATTGCGGTAGCCCGATTGAACAATGGCCACCTGCGGGGCCACGGCGTCGAGAAAGGCCGGGCTGCTCGACGTCTTGCTGCCGTGGTGTGGTACCAGCAAGACGGTTGATTTCAGGGGAATACCGGACGCCACCAAGC
>JAYVPU010000140.1:0-6941 GCA_043757205.1 Comamonadaceae bacterium
CATCGGCAGCCAAAAACAGTTTGCCGACAGAAGTCAAATGAAGAGGCGCTCGTCCGCCAATAGCACGCACCACTTGCATGCCCGAGCGCTCACTGTAAGCACGCTCAATATAGACAATTTCGTCGCCCTGGCGAATGCTTAAATTCACAGGTTGTTGAGTTAACCGGTGCAGTTCACGCATGGGTGTCAAGGCTGCATCGCGCACATTAAGCCGGGCTTTAACCAAGTTGCCAAGTTCGAGCAATCTCATCCCTAGTCGATAAGCACCAGGCTGCGATCGATCGACAAAGCGACCTGTTGTTAAATCATTGAGAATTCTGTGAGTGGTGGATGGATGGAGTCCGGTTTTTTCGCTGATTTCCTTGAGCGAGATAGCCTCTTCTCTTGAAGCGAGCACATCCATCAAGGCGAACATGCGTTCGATAACCTGCACTGTGGGCTTGACCACAGCATTGGGATCCGATTTTTTCATAGCGCCATTTTATCTTATGAAATTGAATGCCACCAATTAAAGTGTATCACCCAAGGACTTTGTCATGTATTGAGTGACTGGATGAAAACTTACTTTGCATCCAATACCAACTTAGAGTAATCTACGAGCTTTCCTACGTACTACATTGATTTCAATGGAGAAATCCCTCCCACCCATCCCCGCGAAACGCTACTTTACCATCGGTGAAGTGGGCGACTTGTGTGGCGTCAAACCCCATGTGCTACGGTATTGGGAGCAAGAGTTTACGCAGCTACGCCCCATAAAACGGCGTGGAAATCGCCGCTACTACCAGCACCATGAAGTCTTGATGATCCGTCGTATCCGCGACTTGCTGTATGACCAAGGATTCACGATCAGTGGTGCGCGCAACAAAATGCAAGAGATTTTGCAGCTTGAGCGCGATAAAAAACAAAATGGAGAAGTCCTGTTGGATGGCGTAGAGGTACTCGAGATGGGTGACTCCAGCTTCCAGGAGTTTGATGCCTCTCAATTCGATGAAGCTGACGACATGCTGCCATCGGAAGATCGTATGTATCTTCTCAAACGCGAGCTATCTGAAATTCGTGAATTACTCTCTGTTCCATTCTGAATTCTGATTTTCAGCGGGTTATAATACAAAGCTAGATCGGTGTGTGGCGCAGCCTGGTAGCGCACTTGCATGGGGTGCAAGGGGTCGAAGGTTCGAATCCTTTCACACCGACCAGAAGACAGTTCAAAGGCCTCTAAGGAAGTTTTCTTAGAGGCCTTTTCCATTGGTAAATCAATAGCTTACCGTGCAGTAAGCTACAAAGGCAGTCTATTGACTGCCAGCAGCCCCCCATTTTCGGCCGAACAGGCGAAATGCTGAAGAGGAAATTTGGCCTCATTTTTGCTTATACTTTTCGCACCTCTGTCTCTCAACTGGAATCTTCATGAATAAGCGTTTTTTATTGAAATCTGCCGTAGCGTTGGCCACCGTGTTCAGCATTGGCGCTGCACTCGCGCAAACCACCGCGCTCAAATTCCAGTTGGATTGGCGTTTTGAGGGCCCGGCGGCCTTGTTCTTGACCCCAGCCGCGAAGGGCTACTTCAAGGACGCCAAGCTGGACGTGACGATTGACGCGGGCAACGGCTCGGGCGGCACGGTGACACGGGTGGCCTCGGGCGCTTATGACATCGGCTTTGCCGACCTGGCCGCGCTGATGGAGTTCCACGCCAACAACCCGGATGCGCCCAGCAAACCCGTGGCCGTGATGATGGTTTACAACGACACACCGGCCTCAGTGATGGCGCTGAAGAAATCCGGCATCAAGACACCGGCCGATTTGAACGGCAAAAAACTCGGCGCGCCGGTGTTTGATGCAGGCCGCAAAGCCTTCCCGATCTTCGCCAAAGCCAACAAAATCAGCGGCGTGCAGTGGACGGCGATGGACCCACCGCTGCGCGAAACCATGCTGGCGCGCGGTGACGTGGACGCCATCACCGGTTTCACCTTCACCTCGCTGCTGAACCTGGAGGCGCGCGGCGTCAAGGCCGAAGACGTGGTGGTGATGCCCTATGCCGCTCACGGCGTGAAGCTGTATGGCAACGTCATCATTGCTTCACCCAAGCTGATCAAAGAGAACCCGGCGGCTGTGAAAGCTTTCCTGGTCGCCTTTGCCAAAGGGGCCAAGGACGTGATCGCCAACCCGGCCGCCGCCATTGCCGACGTGAAAGCGCGTGACGGCATCATCAACGCGGAGCTGGAAACCCGCCGCTTGAAGCTCGCCATCGACACCGCCATCAACAGCCCCAACGCGCGCGCTGAAGGCTTTGGTCAGATCAACCCGGCCCGCCTGTCGCTGATGGCCTCGCAAGTGTCCGACGCCTTCAACACCAAAAACCGTGTGAACGCCGATGCCATCTGGAACGGGGCCTTCTTGCCCAGCAAGGCTGAGCTGAACGTGCTGCCCGCCAAGTGATGAGCGCGACACCCGAAGCCCCTGCTTTCGTTGATTTTCAAGACGTCTGGCTGGCCTACAACGAAGAACTTCTGGCGCAAAACAACTTTGCAGTCGAGGCCATTGACCTGAAGGTGCGACCGGGCGAATTCATCGCCATCGTCGGACCGTCGGGTTGCGGCAAGTCCACCTTCATGAAGCTGGCCACGGGCTTGAAGATGCCCTCACGCGGGCGCATCATGATTGACGGCCAGCCCGTGCGCGGGGCGCTCAAGATCTCCGGCATGTCGTTTCAAGCGCCTTCGCTCTTGCCATGGCGCACCACGGTGGACAACGTGCTGCTGCCGCTGGAGATCGTCGAGCCCTACCGCAGCCAGTTCAAAGCCAAGCGCAAAGAGTTTGAAGAACGCGCCCGCCGCCTGCTGCAAAAAGTGGGCTTGGGCGGCTATGAAGACAAATTCCCCTGGCAGCTCTCGGGCGGCATGCAGCAGCGCGCCAGCATTTGCCGGGCGCTGATTCATGAACCCAAGATGCTGCTGCTGGACGAGCCCTTTGGCGCGCTGGACGCTTTCACCCGCGAAGACCTGTGGTGCATCCTGCGCGACCTGTGGACCGAGCAACAGTTCAACGTGATTTTGGTGACACATGATTTGCGCGAGTCGGTCTTTTTGGCCGACACGGTGTATGTCATGCGCCAAAGCCCGGGCCGCTTTGTCGTCAAGCGCGAGATTGACCTGCCGCGCCCGCGCGAGCTCGAACTCACCTACACCAAAGAATTCACGGACATCGTGCTGGAGCTGCGCGGCCACATTGGTGCGTTTCGTAAATCTGCACCAACCGTTGCCGACAAGACCAACGCCGGAGCCGTGTCATGACTAAAAAACAAATCGAGTTCTGGTCGCCCTGGGTGCTGTTGGTGGTGGTGATTGCGCTGTGGCAACTCATCTGCTCGGCCTTTAGCATTTCCGAGTTCATCTTCCCCAGCCCCTTGCGCATCTGGAACCAGACGCTGGAATACAAGGAACTCATTGCCGGTCACGCTTGGCGCACTTTTTGGGTGACCATGGTGGGCTTTGGCATTGCCATTGTGGTCGGAGTGATGCTGGGCTTTTTGATTGGCAGCTCACGCTTGGCTTACGCCGCTATTTACCCGCTGATGACGGCGTTTAACGCGCTGCCCAAGGCGGCGTTTGTGCCCATCTTGGTGGTGTGGTTTGGCATCGGGGTGGGGCCTGCGATTCTCACGGCCTTTCTCATTTCGTTCTTCCCCATCATGGTCAATATCGCCACCGGTCTGGCCACGCTGGAGCCGGAGTTGGAAGACGTGCTGCGCGTGCTGGGTGCCAAGCGCTGGGACGTGCTGATCAAGGTCGGTCTGCCGCGCTCCATGCCTTACTTTTACGGCTCACTCAAAGTGGCCATCACCTTGGCTTTTGTGGGCACTACCGTGTCTGAGATGACGGCGGCCAATGAGGGCATTGGCTACCTGCTGATCTCTGCGGGGTCGGCCATGCAAATGGGCCTGGCCTTCAGCGGCCTGATGGTGGTGGGCATCATGGCCATGGCCATGTACGAGCTGTTCAGCTTCATTGAGAAGCACACCACCGGCTGGGCGCATCGGGGCTCGCAAGGGCACTGAGCTGCAAGCCTGACGCCGTACCTGCATCACCATGGGATGGCGCGCCACACTCGATCTTGACTACGCCGTGAGCGCGGGCAAGACCGGGGTGCACTACCAGCACGTCGGCCCGCTGCGCCTGCTCAAAAGCCTGTACCCGGAAGGACCAGCGGTGTGCCACAACGTACTGGTTCACCCCCCCGGCGGCCTGGTGAGTGGCGACACGCTGGAGATCAACATCCGCGTTAAAGCGAACGCCCACGCCCTCATCACCACACCAGGGGCCACGCGGTTTTACAAATCCTTGGGCGAGCCCGCCACGCAAGCCGTGCACACCCGGCTGGACGACGGGGCGCGGCTTGAATGGTTGCCGCTGGAAGCGCTGGCCTATGACCAATGCCAAGCCCAGAATCGCGCGATTTTCGAGCTGGCCCCGAGTGCGGAGCTGATGGGCTGGGACATCACTGCCTTGGGCCTGCCCCTGGCCCAGTTGCCGTTTGAGCGCGGCACGTTCTCGCAGCACATTGAGGTACCGGGCGTGTGGCTGGAGCAAGGACGCATTGACGCCACCGACGCGCGACTGATGAACGGCCCGCTGGGCTTGGCGGGGTATCGCTGCTTGGCGACTTTGTTTTTTGTCTCAGGCCGCGCCATCACCCGTGAGCGGCGCGAGCGTGCGCTGGATGCGGTGCGAGCGCTCATCGCCGAGCACCCGCTGCGCCTGACCGCCGGGGCCACCGCGCCCAACCCGCAGGTGCTGGTGGTGCGCGTGCTGTCCCCGCTGGTGGAGCCCGCGATGGATTTGCTCAAAAGTCTGAGAGCCTGTTGGCGCGTGAGTTTGTGGGACATGCAAGCCAGCGATCCCCGGGTCTGGCGCACCTGAGCCGATCACTGACTGGGTCGTTGCTTAAATCGCCACCAGGTCGTGTACCTTGTCGGTCTCCATGTCTTTACCCAGGCCGCTGGCGATGACCGCACCGCGTTCCATCACCACATAGTCGTCGGCCAACTCACGCGCAAAGTCGTAGTACTGCTCCACCAGCAATATCGCCATGTCACCGCGATCAGCCAACATGCGGATGACGCGCCAGATGTCCTTGATGATGCTGGGCTGGATGCCTTCGGTGGGCTCGTCCAATATCAGTAATTTCGGTTTTGCAGCCAGTGCCCGCGCAATGGCCAGTTGTTGTTGCTGCCCGCCTGACAGGTCACCCCCGCGCCGCTGCAGCATCTGTTTGAGCACGGGGAAAAGTTCATACAACTCCGGCGGTATCGGCGTGCCCGCAGGGCGGTGGGCCAGGCCCATGGCCAGGTTTTCTTGCACCGTGAGTCGGGCAAAAATCTCGCGCCCTTGCGGCACAAACCCGATACCGGCGCGGGCCCGCTCATAGGGCTTGGCGTCGTGGATGGCTTGGCCGTCCAGCGTGATGCTGCCGGTCTTGATCGGCACCAAGCCCATGAGCGATTTGAGCAAGGTGGTCTTGCCCACCCCATTGCGCCCCAGCAGCACCGTCACCTGGCCCAGGTGCGCTTGCACGCTCACGTCGCGCAGGATGTGCGAGCCGCCGTAGTACTGGTTGATGTTTTTGACGTTTAGCATGCTCATCTTCCGAGGTAGACCTCAATCACACGCTCATCGGCCTGCACCTGATCCAGCGTGCCCTGCGCCAGCACCGCGCCATCGCACAGCACGGTCACGATGTCCGAGATGGTCTTGATGAAACTCATGTCGTGTTCCACCACCATCAGAGAATGCTTGCCTTTGAGACTCAAAAATAGCTCGGCCGTGCGTTCGGTTTCCGCATCGGTCATGCCGGCCACGGGCTCGTCGAGCAGCAACAGCTTGGGGTCTTGCATCAGCAGCATGCCGATCTCCAGCCACTGCTTCTGGCCGTGGCTCAAGGTGCCGGCCTGGGCGTGAACGTTCGTGCTCAGGTGGATGGTGTGCAGCATCTCGGCCAAGCGGTCGGCTTGCGCCGAGTCCAGCCGGAAGAACATTGAGGCCTTCACGTTTTTGTGGGTCTTGAGCGCCAACTCCAGATTTTCAAACACCGAGAGTTGCTCAAACACCGTGGGTTTTTGGAACTTGCGCCCGATGCCGAGCTGCGCAATCTGCGGCTCGGTATGGCGCAGCAGGTCAATCGTGCTGCCAAAAAAGACGCGGCCTTCATCCGGGCGGGTCTTGCCCGTGATGATGTCCATCATCGTCGTCTTGCCTGCCCCATTGGGGCCGATGATGCAGCGCAACTCACCGGGGGCCATGTCGAGAGAGAGCTTGTTGATGGCCTTGAAGCCGTCAAAGCTCACGCTCACGTCCTCCAGGTAGAGAATGCGGCCATGGGTCACGTCCACCTCACCCGGCGTGTGAATCCGCGAAAAGCTGGCCGCGCGTCCGCCCGATTCGGTGGCGCTTTGCCGAGCTGCCAGCGCCGCTTCGTGAGCCTCCATGGCCTGCGTGCCTTGTGCCATCAGTTCAGGTGTCATGTCAGTCGCCTCTTGATCTTCATCACCAAGCCTATGAGGCCCTCAGGCAAAAATAGGGTGACCAGGATAAACAGCCCGCCCAAGAAATACAGCCAGAACTCGGGGTAGGCCACGGTCAACCAGCTCTTGGCCCCACTGACCACGAAGGCCCCCACGATCGGGCCAATCAAACTGGCCCGGCCCCCCACGGCGGCCCAGATGGCGATCTCAATCGAATTGGCCGGGCTCATCTCCCCTGGGTTGATGATGCCCACCTGCGGCACATACAGCGCACCCGCCACGCCGCACATCATGGCCGAGAGCGTCCAGATCGTGAGCTTGTAACCCACCGGGTTGTAGCCCGAGAACATGACGCGGGTTTCAGCATCACGTATGGCCTGCAACACGCGGCCAAACTTGCTGCCGACCAGCCATTTGGCGAACAAAA
>JAYVPU010000141.1:0-6920 GCA_043757205.1 Comamonadaceae bacterium
CTCCATCAGCCATTCGTTCAAGCGCTGGCGCATCTCACCCGCTGCCTTCTTGGTGAAGGTGATGGCCAGAATCTCATGCGCGGCGCTGCCTGCCAGTAGGGTCCGCAAAATGCGCGAGACCAGCATCCAGGTTTTCCCAGCCCCAGCACAGGCTTCAACCGCCACACTGCGGGCGGGGTCGCAGGCGATGGCGTAGAAGGTCTGGCTTGTGACTTGGGTGTTGTTGTGTTCGTAGGCGGCTTGGGTCATGGGGATGCCTCCCAAAAATCCTTACGACACAAGCCCCGAGCCGCACAAAACTCACAAGCCGACCCCTCCCCCAACGCTGGCAGCAATGCACCGTCTGCAATGCGACCCATGTCATGCAACAGCCCCTCCACCAACGCATCACGCACATGCACCACGTCGTCCTGCTCCACCAAAGCAGTGCCGGTTTTCTCACCCACATTCACATAAGCCGCCCGCAAGGTGTCATGCGGCAGCAGGGCTGCGTAGAAAGCGAGTTGGGTGTCTTCTAGCGGGGTTTTGATGCGGTCACGGGTGACGCCAAGCGCCTCGGTTTTGTAGTCGATCACCAGGGCAACATCTTCCCTGTCGCTTCCGGAACCGGGCGCATGCACTTTATCAATGCGGTCCACGCGACCCACCAGCGTGAGCGGGCCCAGGGCTTGCTCCAGCCACTGCTCGGCCACGTCAAAACGCGCGCCCTCAAGCTCGTTCGCTTGATGCCACTTCAGATAACCGTCGCGCACGCCGGGCCATGCGGCCATGAAGGGCAAAAACTCATCTTCGGCCAGGCGTTGGGATTGGGTAGTTTGGTCTGCCGCCGCATCTAACAATGAGACAAGCGTCGCTGCATCGGCATGGCCCAAGTCTTTGAGTTGATCGTGAAAATGCTTGAGCACGGCGTGCAGCCACAGGCCGAAGTCGCGTTTGTCGAGTTCGGCCTCCAGCTCATCCGTCTCCTTCAAACCGAGCAGTTGCAGGGCAAAGTAGCGGTAGGGGCAGCGTCGCAAATCGCTGTAGGCACTGGCCGAGACGCGTTTCAGACTTAACTGGGGCGCAGCCGGTGCGGGGCGGCTGAGCGGTGCGGGCCAGACTTCGCGCAACAGGCGGGGGTCGGGGGCATCGTCGGTATGAGCCGGGTTGGAGTGAGCCGTTTGCAGGCGCAGCAATTGCACCAGCGGGCTGGGCAGTAGGGTCTCGCCACCGTCGTCACTCTCGCGCCAAAGCAGATCCACAAATGGGGTTTGCAAGGCCTGCTGCCAGGCCGCTTGCAGGGCGTGCGCCAGTTGTTCGCGCGAGGGCAAGCCCAGCGCCAGGCGCTGGGCGGGCGTCCACACACCGGGCGGTTCGGACGAGGGGCTGAAGCGAACTTCATCACAGCCCGCAAGCACCACGGCCGCAAACGGACGCGCCAACATTTGGCTCAGCGGCAAGATGACCACGTCTTCGGTGTCAGGGTAGTCAGGCGTGAAACTCGCGCCTTCGAGGGCTTGATTCACCCATTGGATGAATTCCGTCAGGCTCATGCGCCGGGCGGCCCAGGGGGCTTGAGCCAGCCGGGCTTGCCAGTCCGGCGCGGCCTGTTCGCTCAGACGTAAAACCGCCAAGAGTTTGATGCCCGCCGCGTCATGTTGCAGCAGCCCCCACTGACCGCTGTGTTCCAGCAGGGCCTGCAGAGCGTCCTGCCACTGGGGCAAGGTGCGCGGGCCTTGCATGTCGTCACGCCAGGTGTTCACTTGGCTGAGCAGCGTGTTCAGTACGGGCGTGACGGGCGATTGGGGCGCAGCATCAATCGACTGCAAGCGCCACTCGCGCACCGGGTGGCGGCGCAGTTGGACCTCTAACGCTTGTGTCGCCCCGGTGTCCAGGGTGGGCGCGTTTTTGAGCCAGTCGAGCACGCTGTCGGTCGAGGCATTCCAGACACAGGCGCGCAAGGCTCCCATGACATGGGCTCCGACCCGGCTGGTAGATAGCTTCCAGCCGTTCTCATCGCGCAGATGCAGACCGCTGCCTTCCAGCATGGCGCGGATGCGGCGCGTCAAGGCGCGGTCATTCGCAACCAAGGCGACGGGGGTGCGACCGCTATTGACATGCTGGAGCACGCAGGCGGCTGCCCGCTGGGCTTCGTCCTGGGCGTCGCGGGTCGGGTGACAGTTGACGTGAGAATTGACGCGATGTTCAGAGCCAACAGTTAAAACCTCACTCATTTCAAACGTGCACATGCGCTCAGCCCACACCGTCTGGAGCGAGGCCGTCAAGGGGTCAGGCTGCAAGCCCTGGAACACGATAAGGGCGTCGGTCGCCTCCCGCACGCAGGAATCAAACAACACGTCGGTCCTATAAGCCGAGTGGGCCGCCCAGGCAACGGCCATCTGGGCCAGCAGCGCCTCCAGCGCCAGTGCGGGGCCTTCCATGCCGCTTTGCGCATGGGCGCGGGCCTGACTGGCCCACAACGCCCGCTGCGTGGGCGGCACGGCGGCGGCCAGGGGCCCTAGTTGATGAGCCGTCTCAACCAGTCGCGCAGCCAGGGCTTCGGATCGCTCCGCCAGACCGGCCTGCTCCAGGAAGGTGCGGGCCGTCAACACGTCCAGCGCGGTGTCGAACGTGATGCTGGTGACGTCCGGTTCCGATTGACCCAGGCTCAAGCCCAGGCTGCGGCTCCAGTTGAATGTGGTCTCAAAGCGCGGGGCAAATCCACTCGGATACGCCTGTGCCCACTGCTGCGCAGCCACGGGCATGAGCTGGGCAAAGGGCAGCAATACCACCGTACGGGCGGGATGGGCTTGTTGCGATTGGAGATGGGCGGCGATGCGTGCGATCCGTTTCGACCACTGAGAATGATTGGTTTCTGTCACAATGCCGCAACTTTAGCTGCAATACTTGATACCTTGACAAACAGGCCGCAGTTAGCTCAACAAACCCGCTCTGTTTTCAACCCACTTAGGAGAAACCCCATGGCCAGCGACCTCATCAAACACGTATCCGACGCCTCTTTTGAAGCCGATGTCCTGCAATCTGTCCAGCCCGTGCTGGTGGATTACTGGGCCGAGTGGTGTGGCCCTTGCAAGATGATTGCCCCCATCCTGGACGAAGTGTCCACCGCCTACGAAGGCAAGCTGCAAATCGCCAAGATGAACGTGGACGAAAACCGCGACATCCCGGCCAAGTTTGGTATTCGTGGCATCCCGACGCTGATGTTGTTCAAGGGTGGTCAACTGGCCGCCACCAAGGTCGGTGCCCTGAGCAAATCACAGCTCACAGCTTTCATCGACCAGCAATTGGTTTGATTTGATTTTTTCGGTTTTTTAAAACGCCATTAACACTGACACAGCGACCGTGAACCGAGTTTTACGGTCGCTGTTTTTCCTGTCATAATTCTTCCCAATCACCAAGCGTCTAACCTTGGCCCAAGTTTCCGGCTGGCAAGCCCCCTACTCTGTCTTGCCAATCAGCCTTGCCGTATCCCTCCCCCGTATTTTTGATTCACTACCCCATTCGGGTTCTATCTATGCACTTAAACGAACTCAAGGCACTGCACGTGTCGGAAGTCCTCAAGCAGGCTGAAGAGCTTGAGATTGAAAACACCGGCCGCATGCGCAAGCAGGAGTTGATGTTCGCCATCATCAAAAAGCGCGCCCGCGCGGGTGAACAAATCATTGCCGATGGCGTGCTCGAAATCTTGCCTGATGGCTTTGGCTTTCTGCGCAGCCCCGACACCAGCTACACCGCCTCGACGGACGACATCTACATCAGCCCGAGCCAGGTGCGCCGCTTCAATCTGCATACCGGTGACATGATCGAAGGCGAGGTGCGCACCCCGAAAGATGGCGAACGCTACTTCGCGCTGAACAAGCTTGACAGCGTTAACGGCGGCGGCCCCGAAGAGAATAAGCACAAGGTGATGTTCGAGAACCTGACGCCCCTGTTCCCCAAGGTGCAGATGAAGCTGGAACAAGACATCAAAGGTGACGAAAACATCACCGGACGTGTCATCGACATCATCGCGCCCATTGGCAAAGGACAGCGGGCTTTGATCGTGGCGCAGCCCAAAAGCGGCAAAACGGTGATGATGCAGCACATTGCGCACGCCATCTCAGCCAATTACCCCGACAGCCACCTGATGGTGCTCTTGATTGACGAGCGCCCGGAAGAAGTGACCGAGATGCAACGCACCGTCAAAGGTGAGGTGATTGCCTCCACCTTTGACGAGCCCGCTGCGCGCCACGTACACGTGGCCGAAATGGTGATCGAGCGCGCCAAGCGTTTGGTCGAACTGAAAAAAGACGTGGTCATTCTGCTGGACTCCATCACTCGACTGGCCCGCGCTTACAACAACGTCGTGCCATCCTCCGGCAAGGTTTTGACTGGCGGTGTGGACTCCAACGCCTTGCAGCGCCCCAAGCGCTTCTTGGGCGCGGCCCGCAACGTGGAAGAAGGCGGTTCTTTGACCATCATCGCCACCGCGCTGGTGGACACCGGCAGTCGCATGGATGAGGTGATTTTTGAAGAATTCAAGGGCACGGGCAATTCGGAGATCCACCTGGATCGCCGCCTGTATGAAAAGCGCGTGTTTCCGTCGATTCAGCTCAACCGCAGCGGCACGCGCCGCGAAGAGCTGCTGCTGCCGCCGGACATCTTGCAAAAAACCCGTATCCTGCGCCAGTTCCTCTACAACATGGACGAAGTCGAAGCCATGGAGATGGTGCTCAAGCAAATGAAGGCCACCAAAAACAACAGCGAGTTCTTCGACATGATGCGTCGAGGCGGGTAACGTGGCCCCCACGTTCGCTCACTGCGTGTGGCTCTCTGGGGCCAAACCAGCTTGAGGCGGCCCTGCGCTAGGTTATAATCTGAGGCTAAGCGAAAAGTACACCAGATAGGCTGGTGCGGCTAGCGCAACTGATGGAGAAGAGTATGAAAGCTGGCATTCACCCCAATTACCGCGAAGTTTGTTTCCAGGACATGTCCAATGGCTTCAAATTCGTGACCCGTTCTTGCGCCAACGCCAAGGAAATGATCAAGATGGAAGACGGCCGCGAACTGCCGCTGTACAAGCTGGATACCACCAGCGAATCGCACCCCTTCTACACCGGTACACAAAAATCCGTTGACAACATGGGTGGTCGCGTCGAGCGCTTCCGCAACCGTTTCGGCAAGACCGTAGTCGCAGCCAAGTAAACTGACCTCCGCGTCAAAGAAGGGCAGCCCGGTTCACCGCGCTGCCCTTTTGCTTGGATACCGCCTCATCTTTCGTCTCTAACCACCTCAGCGCGTGAACCGCCCCACACCCGCCATCGTCACCCAAGCTGCGGTGCGCCGACTACCGCGCACGGCCCTGCTGCTGCTTTGTCTGGCCTACGTGCTGCCCGGCTTTATGGGCCGCGCACCCTGGCGCAGTGCCGATATCACCGCCTTTGGTGTTATGGCCGATTTGGCCCGTGGCAACGCCGACTGGCTGGCCCCCAGTCTGATGGGACAAGCGCTGGGGATTGACGCCTTATTGCCCTACTGGCTAGGTGCCTGGGCGATGCAACTCTCCCCCAGTTGGTTGGACGTTGATTTTGCTGCTCGTTTGCCCTTTATCGGCCTGCTGGCACTGACATTGGCTGCTGTCTGGCACGGCATTTACTACCTGGCGCGTAGCCCCAATGCGCAACCGGTGGCCTTCGCCTTTGGCGGAGAAGCGCTGACACCCGACTACGCACGTGCTGTGGCCGATGGGGGCCTGCTCGCCTTCATTGCCTGCCTAGGGCTGGCCCAGCTCTCCCAAGAAACCACGCCCGCTCTGGCCCAACTTTGTTTTACAGCCCTGAGTTTTTATGCGGTCGCCGCTCTGCCAGAACGTCGGTTGATGCCACTGATCGCGCTGATTGCTGGGCTACTGGGTTTGACCCTCTCAGGTGCGCCGACCTTGGCCGTGGTGTTTGGTGCTGGGAGCGCCTTGATCCTGGGCTTTGACCACGCCAACACGCCCCAGGAAGATCCCCAGCGCCAGCGCCTGGTTCTGAGCCTCTCCCTGCTATCAGCCCTCACCCTGCTGACCGCCCTACTGGCCACCGTTCTGGGTCTATGGCACTGGCGGTTGCAACTACCCACGCCCAACTGGGACACCTGGCACGGCCTGAGCAGCCTGTTGCTGTGGTTCACTTGGCCCGCTTGGCCCTTGGTGCTGTGGACGCTGTGGCGCTGGCGCAGACAACTGCTCAACAGGCACATGAGCCGTCATCTGTCGCTGCCTTTGTGGTTTGTGCTGGTGACTTTGACAACCACTCTTTTCACACCCGCCGCTGACCGCGCCCTGCTGCTGGCGCTGCCTGCCGTGGCCACGCTGGCCGCGTTTGCCTTGCCGACGTTTCAAAGAAGTGCGTCAGCCCTGATCGACTGGTTCACGTTGCTGTTCTTTACCGGATGCGCCATCATTGTCTGGGTGGTGTGGATCTCCATGCAAACGGGCTTCCCGGCGCAGCCTGCGGCCCATGTGGCACGACTGATGCCCGGATTTGAGCCCAAGTTTGTGATCTTGCCCTTCGCATTTGCCCTCTTGGGCACGTTGGCCTGGATCTGGCTGGTTCAATGGCGCACGGGTCGCCACCGCGCAGCCTTATGGAAGAGTCTGGTGCTACCGGCGGGCGGTGCCGCCTTGTGCTGGCTTTTGCTCACCACGCTATTTATGCCGCTGCTGGATTACGCGCGCAGCTACGCGCCGCTGGTGCAACGGATTGAATCTTTGACGCCGTCATCCCCCTGCATAGAAACCTATGGCTTGCAACCTGGCCTGAGTGCCGCGTTTGCGTTCCACAGTCGGCTCAAGCTCATACCCGCAGGCCAAAAATCCAGTTGCCCATGGCTCCTTGTTGATCAAGATGTCGTGATAGCACTGCCGGGCGTAGTCAAGCTCTCGGAGTGGGCTTTGC
>JAYVPU010000142.1:0-1787 GCA_043757205.1 Comamonadaceae bacterium
CAGTTACTAACCCCCGTCTCCTCCCCCATCACCTCGTTGCGACCTGGTCGGCTGGCGGGCAAAGTGGCCTTGATCACCGGTGCAGGCTCGGTCGGTCCCGGCTGGGGCAATGGTCGCGCCATCGCCGTGCGCTTTGCGCAAGAAGGTGCTGCGATTTTTGGCGTGGACCGGGACATGGAGCGCATGGCAGAAACGGCGCGTTTGGTGGTAGAAGCCGGTGGCACGTTTGTAGCCGCAAGCTGCGACGTCACCAGCAGCACTGAAATTGCCGCCGTGGTGACGCGTTGCATGACCGAGCTGGGTCGCATCGACATTCTCGTCAACAACGTGGGTGGCTCGGCCAAGGGTGGGCCGGTGGAAATGAGCGAAGAAGTGTGGGACGCGCAGATCGACCACAACCTCAAAAGCGTTTTCCTCACCTGCAAACACGTGTTGCCGCACATGGTGACGCAGGGCAGCGGCGCGATTGTCAACATCGCCTCCACCTCGGGCCTGCGCTGGACTGGCGCGGCGCAGATTGCCTATGCAGCCACCAAGGCCGGGGTGATTCAGTTCTCACGCGTGCTGGCGGTGCAGTACGCCAAGCAAGGCCTGCGCGTCAACACCGTGGTGCCGGGGCAGTTGCACACACCCATGGTCGAGGTGCGCCTGGCCGGGCAGCGTGCAGGGGGCGACGTAGAGGCGCTGCTCAAGCAACGCCAGTCTCGCATCCCCCTGCCCTTCATGGGCGATGGACGCGACACGGCCAATGCCGCGCTGTTTCTGGCCAGTGACGAAGCCCGTTTTGTCACCGGCACCGAGATCGTGGTGGATGGTGGCATGTCGGTGCGGTGTGATTGAAATCCAATAAAAATTCTTTATGAAAAACTTTAACTTCACGCGTCGCACACTCACGCTCGCCGTGGCTGGTGTGGTCTTGTCTTGCTCCGCCCTGGCGCAGCCCAAAACCACGCGCATCATCGTAGCCTTTCCACCCGGTGGGCCGGTGGACTTTGTGGCCCGCACACTGGCCGAGCCCCTGAGCAAAGAGCTGGGCCATCAGGTCATCGTCGAAAACAAGGCCGGAGCCAATGGGGCCATTGCCGCCGAGCTGGTGTCACGCGCATCGCCGGATGGGAGCACGCTCTGGCTGACCAGCGTGGGTGCGGTGGCGATCAACCCAGCCCTTTACGACAAGCTCAGCTACGACCCCGTGCGTGACCTCGCGCCGGTGTCGCTGGTGGTCAACAACGTGGAGGTGCTGGTGGTAGGCGCCAACGCGCCCTACGACACGGGGGCCGAGTTTGTGGCCGCCAGCCGTCAGGCCAGCGCGCAAAAGGCAGCCCCGCTGACCATGGCGTCTTCGGGCACGGGCAGCGTTCCGCATCTGGCGCTGGAGTTGCTCAACGACGCGGCCAAACTCAACGTGCTGCACGTGCCCTACAAGGGCGCAGCGCCGGCCATCAACGACGTGATTGCGGGCCACGTCAATGGTTTTTTTGGTGACATCCCCGGGCTGATCGGCCACATCAAAGGCGGCAAGCTCAAGGCCATCGCCATGGCCGCACCCAAGCGCCACCCGCTCTTGCCCGATGTGAAAACCTTTGAAGAAATGGGCGTGCCCGGCGTGGACTCCGACAACTGGTACGTGCTATTCACAACCAAAGGCACGCCCTCGGCAGAGGTCGAGCGGGTCAACCAGGCCGTGCGCCGCACGCTGGCGAGCGAGGCCGTTAAATCCAAGCTGATGGCATCAGGCGCAGAGCCTGCGCCGTCCAGCCCCGCTGAGTTGGCTGCCTTGCTGAAAA
>JAYVPU010000143.1:0-1786 GCA_043757205.1 Comamonadaceae bacterium
CAAAGCGGCTACTTCATGCAGCAAAACATGGGCAAGCAAGGCCTGTGCATCAACCTGCGTGACCCGCGCGGCCTGGCGTTGATGCACAAGCTCACCGACAGCGCCGACGTGTTTGTCGAGAACTACCGCCCCGGCGCCCTCAACAAGCTGGGCCTGGGCTATGACGAGCTGTCCAAACGCAACCCCAAGCTCATCTATTGCTCGGTTTCGGCCTACGGCCACACTGGTCCCGATTCGCAACGTCCCGGCTTTGGCCTGATTGCCGAAGCCAAGAGCGGTGCCATGTCGCTGATCGGCGTGCCGGGCGAGCCGCCCCCGCTGTTTCGCATGCCGATTGCCGACATGTACGCCGGCATGCACGGCGTGTCGGCGATTTGTGCCGCGCTGTTTGGCCGCGTGGCCAGTGGTCGCGGTCAGCACATCGACATCGCCTTGTACGACTGCATGGTCTCCATGCACGACTTCGCCGCCCAGTCTTACCTGATGAGCGGCGGTACAGAGCTGCCCGTGCAGACGGGACATGACTTGCCGCAAAGCACGGTGTACGGTGTGTTCACGGCGCAAGACGGCTACCTGGTGATTGCCGCGCAGATGACCGACACCTGGATCAGCCTGGCACGACTCATCGGCGGCGAGACCTATGCCGCCGACACCAGCCTGCACGACCAAGCTGGGCGTAACGCCAACCGCGAAAGCATTCTGGCCAAGGTGCGCGCCTGGACCCTGGCGCGGTCGGTGCAAGCCTGCTGCGCCGCGCTGGATGCAGCGGGCGTGCCTGCCGCCCCGGTGCAAACCATAGACCAGGTGCTGAGCGATCCGCAAACCCTGGCGCGTGGCATGGTGGTGGAGCAAGAGCATCCGCTGCTGGGTAAGATCAAGCTGCCCAACTTGCCGTTTCGTTTTTCAGACTGCGACACCTCGCCTAGCGGCCCCGCGCCCTTGGTGGGGCAACACAACCGCGACATAGCGGCCAGCTTGGGTTATTCAGAAACCGAGATTGACACCTTCGTCGCAGAAGGTGTTTTGTATGCCGAAGTATCCGTAAAACAACTTGCCAAGTAAACACCATGACCGACCACTACGCCGTCATCGGCAACCCCATCCAGCAAAGCAAATCACCCCTCATCCACACCGCGTTTGCGCAGGCAACGCAGCAAGATTTGGAATACACCAAGATCGAAGGCCATGCGTTTGCCGCTGATGTGGACGCCTTTCGTGCCCGTGGCGGGCGCGGCATGAACATCACCGCGCCGTTCAAGCTGGACGCCTTTGCCTACGCCACCGAACGCTCCGAGCGCGCCCAACTGGCCGGTGCTGCCAACGCTCTGAAGTTTGACGGTGAGCGCGTCCTGGCGGAGAACTTTGACGGCGTGGGCCTGGTGCGCGATGTCACGCACAACCTGCGTTGTCCTCTCAAGGGCAAACGCGTGCTGCTGCTGGGTGCAGGCGGCGCGACGCGTGGGGCGCTGCTGCCTTTTCTGGCCGAGCAGCCCGCCGAGCTGGTGATTGCCAACCGCAGCTTGGGTAAGGCGCAAGAGCTGGTGGCCATCGGTGCGAGCAAGGGCAAGGTGCGCGGCTGCACCTATCCAGACTTGGAAGGCCAGACTTTCGACGTCGTGTTCAACGCCACCTCGGCCAGCTTGAAAGCCGAGCTGCCGCCCGTGCCAGTCTCGGTGTTTACTGGCTGCACCCTGGCGTATGAGCTGGCCTACGGCAAAGGCCTCACGCCTTTCTTGCGTCTGGCGCAAAACGCCGGTGTCAAGCAACTGGCCGACGGCGTGGGCAT
>JAYVPU010000144.1:0-25684 GCA_043757205.1 Comamonadaceae bacterium
AACGAAGACCGTGGTTTGATGGTTTGTGGGCCAATGCGGGAGAGCCGGTGAAGCTTACTCCTGCGGGCACAAAGCTCTAATGGACAATCTCGGTTTATACAAACAGGGGGCTTCGGGCAGTCCGCGCACGCCGGGTCGCAGCGCAAACACGCCACCGGCCAGTGGCTGATCAGAGAGGTCGATGCCATCAGGACGAATCGAGCTCACAAACAGCGTGTCCAACCCCGCACCGCCAAAGGCGCACATGGTGGGTTTTTTAACCGGTACAGCGAGTGAGCGATTCAGCTTGCCGCTGGGTGTGAAGCGGTGCACCAGACCGGCATCGTTGGCGCAAATCCAGTAGTAGCCGTCCGCATCCACCGCCGCGCCGTCGGGGCGACCGGGTAGCGAATTCATATCGACGAACACCCTTTGGTTCGAGGGCGTACCGGTGGCCGTGTCGTAATCAAACGCCCAGATCAACTGCACGGCAGGGTGCGACCGTCCGGGGAGAAACCCAGGCCATTGGGGGTGATGAAACCTGTCAACATTTTTTGCAAACCGCGCGCGCTATCATGGCGGTACAGCGCCCCCGCACGTGAAGCCAGATCCATATCGCGCACCATCGTGCCCGCCCAGAAACGCCCTTGCCGATCACAACGGCCGTCGTTAAAGCGCATGGCGGGTTGTGCGTGTGCGACGGGGGCGACCAGGCCGGCACTTAACACATCCTGAGCGGAATTTTGAGGTGACGCGTACACGGAGGAAACTTGGGGCACTTGCAACTCAAACAAGCCCGTCTCCATGCCCGCCATCCAAGTGCCAGGCCGCGTGCCCTGTGAAATACAAGCCAGCATTTCGGGAGCCTGCCATTGCGTGGTCTGCCCCGAGTCAGCTTGCCAGCGGCAAAGCTTGCCCGCAGAAATATCCACCCAGTAAAGCGCCTGCTCCGCCACGCTCCACACCGGGCTCTCACCCACGGCGTTGCGCGCATCCACAACGAGTTCAGCCTTGCCGTTCATCGTGTCAGTCGGTGCGTGACTTAACTGGAAAACGGGCCCGCCTTAACAAACCCGCCCCCCTGAAACTGCACCGCCGGGTCGCTCAAATCAGGGGCCTCTGTGCGGGCATAGACCGCATCCCTAAACACATCCGAGCTGTCTTGCGGCACATAGCCCACATGACGCGCCTGTTCGTTGCTCCACCAAGTCACGGCGTTATCCGACATGCCAAAGATGATGGTGTGACCCAGCACCGGCGTGGACAAGCAGGCGGTGATGAGGCGGTGCAGGTCGTCGAAGCTGAGCCAGCTGGCCAACATGCGCCGGTCGCGCGGCTCGGGGAAAGAGGAGCCGATGCGCACGCAGGCGGTCTCGATGCCATAGCGGTCAAAGTAAAAGCGCGACAGGTCTTCGCCAAAGGCTTTGCTCACGCCGTAAAAACCGTCGGGGCGTGGTGGCATGTCGGCGGTGAGGGTTTGCGACTGGCGGTAAAAGCCGGTGACGTGATTCGAGCTGGCAAACACCACCCGTTTCACGCCATGCTGGCGCGCCGCCTCGTATAGGTTGTAAACGCCGATGATGTTGGCTTGCAGGATGGGCTCAAACGGGCCTTCGACCGAGTAGCCGCCCAGGTGAACAATGGCGTCCACGCCCTGCACCGCCGCGGTGACGGCAGCGGCATCGGCCAAGTCGGCCAGCATGACTTCTTCGCCCGCGCGTTCGGCTCCGAAGTCCGCTTTGTCTGATAGACGCAGCACGTCGCAGTTGGCCTTGAGCCGATCACGCAATGCAGTGCCCAGCCCACCGGCGGCACCGGTGAGCAATAGTTTGTGATGCGTCTTGATTGTCATGTCGGTGTCTCTCTATCTATGCGTGGTGGTGAGCCCTCAATGATTGGGCTGTGGGCGAAGTTTATCCAGCTTCCAAATCACCCCGTCAAGCCGACTCAAGTGGCTTCAATTGCTGCAGCAACGTCGGCAACAGTTCGCTCACCGTCGGGTGGATGTGCATGGTGCGGGAAATGGCGGTATAGGGGAGCCCCGCCGCCATCACGTCGAGCAGGGCGTGCACCACCTCGTCACCGTTCAACCCCAGAATGGCCGCGCCAAGCAGCCGCTGGCTGTCGGCATCCACCAAAGCCTTCATGAACCCTTGCGTCTCACCCACCTCGCGCGCCCGTCCCACCCGCTTCATTGGCATGCGCGCCACCAGCGCGCTGACGCCGCTGGCGCGCACCTCACGCTCGGTCAGGCCCACGCGGCCCAGCGCCGGGTCAATAAACAGCGCGTAGCAGTCAATGCGATCACTCACGCGGCGTGGATCGTTGTCAAACAGATTGGCCGCGACGATCTCGTAGTCGTTCCACGCGGTGTGGGTGAAAGCCCCCCGACCATTGCAATCCCCCAGCGCCCACACGCCCGGTGCGCTGGTGCGCAATTGCTCATCGACCTGGATGTAGCCGCGCGCGTCAACCGCCACGCCCGCTGCACCCAGCCCCAAGTCGTCCGTATTGGGCTGACGCCCCACAGCCAGCAGCACATGGCTGCCTGCAACGGCCTGTGAGTCTGCGCCGCACAGCGCTCCGACCACCACTTGGTGCCCGCTGCTTGAGTCCGCCGGTGATAGCGACAGGCATTGCGCGGCAAGCCGAAACTCAACACCCTCGGCCTGCAAGATGGCGCGAATGCCGTCCGCCACGTCCTCGTCCTCGCGGGGCAGCAATTGGGGCGAACGCTCCATCACCGTGACCCGGGCACCGAAGCGTCGCATCATTTGCGCAAATTCCAGCCCGATATAGCTGCCGCCCACAACCACCAGATGCTCGGGCACTTCGGTCAGCTCCATGATGGAACTGCTGTCCAGATAGGGTACGTCGCGGATGCCCGCCAGATCAGGCACGAGCGGCCGCCCGCCCACGTTGATGAAAATCCGGGGTGCCTGCAAGCGGCGCGCGCCGACCTCAACCACATCCGACCCGACAAAACGGGCATGCCCCTGAATCACCTGCGCCTTGTCCAACCCGCGCACCCACTGCTCAACGCCTTGGCGCGACTTGTGCACGATCTCGTCTTTGCGCGCCTTGACCCTTGCCATGTCCACCCACAACTCACCCGTGGAAAAACCAAATTCGTCGCCGCGCCCGGCCAAGTGCATGGCGCGCGCACTGGCCACCATGGTTTTTGTCGGGATGCAACCCACGTTGACGCAGGTGCCGCCAAAATGACCGCGTTCAATCACGGCGGTGCGCAGCCCTTCGCGGTTGCAGCGCTGCGCCAACGCGGGCCCGGCCTGACCAGTGCCAATGATGATGGCGTCGAAATTCTCTGTGTACATACTCACCTCCTGCCCCCTGGGGTTCGTCTGTTGGTCTAGCGGAATTGGTCCACTTTAGACCGTTTCACCCATTGCCACAAACTCAGGGTAAACACCGATTCATATCAAGCGACACCCTATTGAAGTAGTTATTCTTTATAACGATAATAAAAGCTTCACGAAAGCCATCCATGACGCCCCTAGATTTACAAGTTGACATTCGCGGCGAACAGCAAGAAATCGCCGTCATTCGCCTCACGCGCGCCAAGAAGCGCAACGCCATCAACGACGCACTGATCCTGGCCATACGCGATGCCTTCGACGGCCTGCCTGCCACCGTGCGTGCGGCTGTGATTGACGGCGAGGGTGAGCACTTTTGCGCCGGTCTCGATTTGTCCGAGCTCCAAGAACGCGACGCCGGCCAAGGCCTGATGCATTCGCGCATGTGGCACGCTGCACTGGAGCGGGTTCAGTATGGCCCGGTGCCCGTCATTGCGGCCCTGCACGGCGCCGTGGTCGGTGGCGGGCTGGAACTGGCCAGCGCCTGCCACATTCGCGTAGCGGATGAAACCACTTTTTACGCGCTGCCTGAGGGCTCACGCGGCATTTTTGTCGGTGGCGGTGGCTCGGTGCGCATCCCACGCCTGATTGGCGCTGCCCGCATGACCGACATGATGATGACAGGTCGCGTGATCAGCGCCGCCGAGGGCGAGCGCATCGGCATGGCCCAGTACTTGGTGCCCAACGGCACGGCGTTTGACAAGGCGTTTGAGCTGGCCACGCGCGTGGCAGCCAACGCGCCACTGACCAACTACGCCCTGATGCACGCCCTGCCCCGCATTGCTGAGCAGCCCGCCGACCAGGGCTTTTTCACCGAAGCCATGATGGCCGCCATTGCGCAAAGCGCGCCCGAGGCTAAGCAAAGAGTGCGCGACTTTTTGGAAGGCAAGGCGGGCACCAAGGTGCAAAAATCTTGACTCACAGAGCCGCCTGCATGACTGCCCCCAAATTCCGCCCCCTCACCTTTGGCGTGACACGTGTCGTGCTGCGCGACGGCGTGCCGGGAACGCATTACCTTCAAGCCGATCAGCCCCTGCAAGCCTACCCAGAACGCATCACCGACCGGCTGCAACATTGGGCGACCACGGCCCCGAATCGCAGCTTCATGGCGCGGCGTGACAAGTTGGCCGACGGCAGCAGCGGCGATTGGCGTCATGTCACCTACGCCCAAGCCTGGGCACAAGCCCGCAGCATCGCGCAGGCCTTGATGGATCGCGGTTTGAGCGCAGAACGCCCCGTCGTCATCCTGTCCGAGAACGACCTGGAACACGCGGTGCTGGCGCTGGGCTGCCTGGTGGCCGGTGTGCCTTATGTACCGGCCTCACCGCCCTACTCGCTGGTGAGCCAGGACTTTGACAAGCTCAAGCACGTGATGAGCACCGTCACGCCAGGCCTGGTGTTTGCCGCCGATGCAGCGCGCTATAGCAAGGCCATTGCAGCGGCGGTGGGTGCTGGCGTGGAAGTGGTCTACACCACCCCACCGGCCAAAACCACCACTCCCGTTCGGACTGAGCCTGTCGAAGTCCTCGCAAGTGCTTCGACAAGCTCAACACGAACGGCCTTTACATTGTTTGAGCAATTAATCGCCACTCCAGTCACCCCCGCCGTGGACGCCGCCATGAGCGCCACCGGCCCCGACACCATCGTCAAATTCCTCTTCACCAGTGGCTCGACCAAGCTGCCCAAAGCCGTCATCAACACCCAGCGCCTGTGGTGCGCCAACCAGCAGCAGATGGCGCAAAGCATGCCGGTGCTGACTGAGGAGCCACCCATCCTGGTGGACTGGCTTCCCTGGAACCACACCTTCGGCGGCAACCACAACTTCGGCATGGTGCTGTACCACGGCGGCACGCTCTACATCGACGACGGCAAGCCCACACCCGCCTTGATGCATGAGACCCTGCGCAACCTGCGCGAGATTGCGCCCACGGTGTACTTCAATGTGCCCACCGGTTTTGAGGCGATTGCCAACGCCATGAAAACCGACACCGAAGAAGGCCGTGCGCTGCGCAAGAACCTGCTCTCGCGCGTGAAGATGTTTTTCTACGCCGGTGCAGCCCTGGCCCAGCCGATCTGGGACAGCCTGTACGAATCCGAAGAGCGCGAAATTGGCGAGCGCATTGTGATGAACACGGGCCTGGGGATGACCGAGTCTGGCCCCTTTGCCATCTCAGTCAACAGCCCCAATGTGCGCGCAGGCGACTTGGGCGTGCCTACCCCCGGCATGGAGCTCAAGCTGGTGGCCTTGGACGGCAAGACCGAGGTGCGCTACAAAGGCCCGAACGTCACGCCCGGCTACTGGCGCGCGCCGCAAGAGACGCTAGATGCTTTCGACGAGGAAGGTTTTTTCAAAACCGGCGACGCCGTGAAATGGATTGACGAGACCGACATCCACCTGGGCCTGAGGTTCGATGGCCGCATTGCCGAAGACTTCAAGCTCGCCACCGGCACGTTTGTCAGCGTCGGGCCGCTACGCGCCAAAATCATTGCGGCGGGCGCGCCCTACATCCAAGACGTGGTGCTGACCGGCATCAACCTCAAGGAAGTCGGCGCCATGGTCTTCCCCACCCAAGCGGTGCGGGCTTTGAGCGGCCTGCCCGCCAACGTGGCCATGGCCGATGTGCTGAGCAGCGCGCCGGTGCTGGCGCATTTTCAAACCGTGGTGAATACACTGGCGCAAACCGCCACCGGCAGCGCCAACCGCATCGCCCGCCTGTGCCTGCTGGCCGAGCCGCCGACCATTGACCGGGGTGAGGTCACCGACAAAGGCTCAATCAACCAGCGAGCCGTGCTGGCGCACCGGGCCGACTCGGTGGCGGCCTTGCATGATGACGGCTTGACTTTCATCATAAAACCAGGCTAAAGCCCTTTAATCAGTAGCACAAGCAGCTCCTGAATCAATAGCAACTACAAAACCCAAGTTATGAGTAAAACCGTTATTTTTGAAGTCCAAGTCCAATTCGGCGACTGCGATCCAGCGGGGATTGTCTTCTTCCCCAACTTCTCGAAGTGGATGGATGCATCCTCGCTCAACTTCTTTGTGCAGTGCGGTGTTTCACCCTGGCGCGAGCTGGTCAAGACCACCGGCATTGTCGGCACGCCGCTGCTGGAAATCCACACCAAGTTCATTCGTCCTGCGACCTATGGTGAGACGATTCAGATCCACACCAGCGTGGAGGAGTGGCGCGAGAAAGTGTTCATCCACCGCCACATCGTCAAGCGCGGCGACGTGCTGCTGTGCGAAGGCACCGAAACCCGAGCCTTCGTGGTTCGCCCACCGGGCGAACCCGAGCGCATCAAAGCCATTCCCGTTCCTGCAGACATCAAAAAAAAATGCCTTTGACCTATTGACTTACTGCCCCATCACCGCTGCTCTCACCCTTCTTCAACCCACGAAACCCCAGGAGACACACCATGAATTCAAACAAAAAAACCTTCCCATCCGCCATCACCATGGCCATCATGTTCTTACTCTCAGGCGCGGCCCTGGCGGACGTCACCATCGGCATCAGCCTGCCGCTCACCGGCCCCACCTCGGCCCTGGGCATCCCGATGAAGAACGCCATCGCACTGTGGCCCACCAGCATTGCCGGGCAAAAGCTCAACGTCATCATCCTGGACGACGCCACCGATCCGACCCTGGCCTCCAAAAACGCCCGCCGCCTGGTGTCTGAGGACAAGGTGGACATGCTCATGGGCTCTGCCGCCACCCCCGCCGCCAATGCCGTGGCCGCCGTGGCCGCTGAGTCCGGCACCATGCAGTTGAGCTTCTCGCCCATTGATGTGTCCACCGCCAAAGCGCCCTGGTCTTACAACATGCCGCAATCCACCCTGGTGATGTCGCACGCGCTGGTGCAGCACATGAAGAAAAACGGCGTCAAAACGGTGGGCTTTCTGGGCTACGCCGATGCGTTTGGTGAGCTGTTTTTGCGCGACATGAAGGTCAAGATGGCGGGCACGGACGTGAAATTCGTCTCTGAAGAACGCTTTGCCCGCACCGACACCAGCGTCACCGCGCAGGCCCTCAAAGTCACGGCGGGTAACCCGGACGCGATCTTCATCGTGGCCTCTGGCAGCGGCGCGGCCATGCCGCACAAAGCGCTGATCGAGCGCGGCTACAAGGGCAAGATTTACCAAACCCACGGTGCGGCCTCGCGTGACCTGATGCGCGTGGGCGGCAAGGATGTGGAAGGCGGCTACGTGGTCGCAGGCCCGGGTGTGGTGGCCGAGCAGCTGCCTGCCAACCACCCCAGCAAGGCTGTGGCCCTGAAGTTTGTGCAAGAGTGGGAAAAAATCTACGGCCCCAACAGCCGCAACACCTTTGCGGGCCATGCCTACGACGCCTCCATCCTGCTGCAAAAAATCATCCCCATCGCGCTCAAATCGGCCAAGCCCGGCACGCCTGAGTTCCGTGGCGCGTTGAAGGCCGCGATGGAGAACGCAGGCCCCATCCCGCTGTTCCACGGCACGGTGAACTACACCGCAACCAACCACGGCGGCTACACCGACGACACCGGCGTGATCATGCGCATCGTCAACGGCGACTGGAAGCTGGACTCGGTGACGACCAAGTAAGCCGGACACCGACACCACCCTGAAAGAGCATTGCACATGGATTTCAATATCGCGAGCATTTTATTGCTCGATGGCCTGACCAACGCCGCCATTTACGCGCTGCTGGGCCTGGCCACGGTGCTGGTCTTCTCCGTCACACGGATCATCTTCATCCCTCAGGGTGAATTTGTGACCTATGGTGCATTGACGTTGGCGATTTTTCAAACCGGGCAGGTGCCGGGTACGGTGTGGCTGCTGCTCTTGCTGGCCGCGCTAGCCGCGCTGGCCGAAGGCTGGCAGCAATGGCAGCGCGGGCGTGTGTTGAGGTCAGCCGCCCTGGCCGCGCTCAAGGTGATGGTGCTGCCATCCATCATTGCAGCACTGGCAGTGTGGGCCGCACCGCAGCAACTGCCGCTGCTGATGCAGGCCGCACTCACGCTGGCCATCGTGGCCGCGTTCGGGCCGCTGGTGTACCGGCTGGCTTATCAATCGCTAGCCGATGCGTCGTCGCTGGTGCTGTTGATTGTCTCGGTCGGCGTGCACTTTGCTTTGACGGGGCTGGGCCTGCTTTTCTTCGGGGCCGAGGGTTACCGCAACCCGTCGTTTTGGGACGATCGATTTTCTGTGGCGGGTTTGTCCATCACCGGGCAGACCGTCATCATTTTTGTCGCAACCGTGGCCTTGATGGTGCTGCTGTGGCTGTTCTTTGAGCGCACGCTGTACGGCAAGGCCTTGCGCGCCACAGCGGTGAACCGATTGGGCGCGCGTCTCATGGGCATCTCGTCGCAAAGCGCGGGCCAGCTCACGCTGATGATGGCGGCCCTGATCGGTGCGCTGTCGGGCCTGTTGATTGGGCCGACCACCACCGTGTTTTACGACTCCGGTTTTCTCATTGGCCTCAAAGGTTTTGTGGCGGCCGTAGTGGGTGGCTTGGCCAGCTACCCGGTTGCAGCGCTGGGGGCTTTGCTGGTGGGCGTGGTGGAGGCTTTTGGCTCGTTTTGGGCCAGTGCCTTTAAAGAGGTGATTGTGTTCACCATGATCTTGCCCGTGCTGTTCTGGCGTTCGCTGCGCAGTGGTCACTCGGATGAGGCGCATTGAGATGACCCTCGCTTCTCGTCTTCGTTCTTTAGGCCTACCGGCCCTCGTCGTTGCTCTGGTGCTGGTCTGTGTGCTGCCCGTGCCTGAGTTCTGGATCACCCAGCTCAACTACATCGGCATTGCCAGCCTGGCCGTGCTGGGTCTGGTCTTGCTCACCGGTGTGGGCGGGCTCACTTCGTTTGGCCAAGCGGCCTTTGTCGGCATTGGGGCCTACACCACGGCCTACTTGTCCACCAGCATGGAATGGTCGCCGTGGCTTAGCCTGCTGGTGGGCCTGGGCATCACAGCCATCAGCGCGCTTGTGCTGGGCTGGATCACGCTGCGCATGTCGGGCCACTACCTGCCGCTGGCCACCATCGCCTGGGGTTTGTCGCTGTACTACACCATGGGGAATTTGGATGCACTGGGCAAGTACGACGGTATTTTGAACGTGCCGGGCTTGTCGATTAGCGACTGGAAAATCGGCCAACAGCGGGTCTATCTGCTATTCACCTGGGCCGTTTTATTACTGGCTTGCTTGGGCTTGCAGCGCCTGCTTGATTCACGATCAGGGCGCGCTATCCGCGCACTGCGCACCGGTTCATCCATGGCCGAGGCCATGGGCGTGGACACGCTGCGCTACAAGATCGGCATCTTTGTGATCGCGGCGCTGCTGGCCTGCACCTCAGGCTGGTTGTACGCGCACTTTCAGCGCGCGGTCAACCCGGCACCGTTTGGCTTGCGCATCGGCATTGAGTATTTGTTCATGGCGGTGATGGGGGGGGCCGGTTTTGTCTGGGGCGCGATTGCGGGCACGGCCATCACCACCCTGTTGGCCGACCAGTTGCAAGTGCTGCTGCCCAAATTGATTGGCCACAACGGCAACTACGAGGTGATTGTGTTTGGCGTGGTGCTGGTGCTGGTGCTGAAGTACGCGCCTGATGGCATCTGGGCGTTTGTGGACCGGCGCTTGCCTGCTGCCCCGCGCCGCGAGGACAGGGCCGAAGGCTGGGCCAACGCCGCCGCTTTAAGCGCTCGCCCCAAACCGGCAGCTAAGGAAGTCGTGCTGCAAGTGCAGGACATCCGCAAAGAATTTGGCGGCCTGGTCGCCGTCAACAACATCAATTTCACAGTCAAGGCGGGCCAAATTGTGGGCCTGATCGGCCCCAACGGCGCGGGCAAGTCCACCACCTTCAATTTGATCACCGGCGTACTGGCACCCACCAGCGGGCAGGTGACGTTCCGCGGTGACAGCATCACCGGCCTGTCCGCGCGTGGCGTGGCCCAGCGCGGGATCTCGCGCACGTTTCAACACGTCAAGCTGATTGCCGATATGACGGTGCTGGAAAACGTGGCGCTCGGTGCGCATCTGCGCGGCTACAAGGGCGCGGTCTCGGCCATGTTGCGACTGGACAAGATGGAGGAGCAGCGCTTGTTCAAGGAAGCCGCCACACAATTAACCCGTGTGGGCATGGGCGAGCAACTGCACGAGCTGGCGGGCAACTTGCCCATGGGCTCGCAGCGCCTGCTGGAGATTGCCCGCGCCCTGTGCAATGACCCGGCCCTGCTGCTGCTGGACGAGCCCGCCGCGGGCCTGCGCTACAAAGAAAAACAAGCCCTGATTGAAGTGCTACGGCAGTTGCGCAGCCAGGGCATGAGCATCCTGTTGGTGGAACACGACATGGATTTGGTGATGGACGTGTGCGACCGCATGGTAGTGATGGAGTTCGGTACCCGCTTGATTGAAGGCACACCGCAAGAGATTCAAGCCAGCCCGACCGTGCGTGCCGCTTACCTTGGCACCGAGCATTGAAAGCGACGCACAGCATGTCCAACACCCACACCAACGCCCACACCCCACCCCCATCGTCCGCCACACCCTTGCTGCGCGTGCAAAACCTGCACGCCGGTTACGGCAAGGCCGAGGTCTTGCACGGCATCACGCTGCACGCCGACCCCGGCAGCGTCATCACCGTCATCGGCCCCAACGGGGCGGGCAAGTCCACCTTGCTCAATGCGCTCATGGGTGTGTTACCCGCCAAGGGTGGCATCGAATTCCACGGTCACTCCATCGCCGCGCTCTCGCTGGAAGAACGCGTGATGCTGGGCATCGCCCTGGTGCCGGAAAAGCGCGAGCTGTTTGGCAGCATGCGCGTGCAAGACAATCTGGTGCTGGGCGCGTACCGCCAGGTGCGCCTGCGCAACAAGCTCTGGCGTGAGCAACTCGACGTGGTGTACCAATTGTTTCCCCGCCTGCTGGAGCGCCGCTTGCAAGAGGCGGGCACTTTGTCCGGCGGCGAGCGTCAAATGCTGGCCGTGGGCCGTGCGCTGATGTCGCGCCCCACGCTGTTGATGCTGGACGAGCCCAGCCTGGGTCTGGCACCGCTGATCGTGAAAGAAATTTTCAAGACCATTGCCACGCTGCGCAGTACCGGCGTCACCACGCTATTGGTGGAGCAAAACGCAAGAGCGGCACTGGAAGCCGCCGACTACGGCTACGTGCTGGAGATGGGTGAAGTCGGTTTGCAGGGTGCGGCGTCTGAACTCGCCCACGACCCCCGCGTGATCGACACCTACCTGGGTGCTGCGCGCAAAGATGCGGCCACGTCATGAACAGCTATCAACCGGAGCTTGATGACACGCTCTTCCTGCTGCGTGCCTTGCAGGCCCCGCAACAGTTGCAAGCCCTTGCCCCATACACCGATGTGGACGACGACTTGGTGCAGCAGGTGCTGACCGAGGCGGCCAAGTTTGTGACCGAAGTGGTCGCCCCTTTGAGCCGGGATGGCGACGAAATCGGCTGCCACCATGCGCTCAATGACGGCTTCGGTCACGTCACCACACCGCCCGGTTTTAAAGCCGCCTACCAGGCCTTCTGGCAAGCAGGCTGGCCCGGTTTGAGCGCCGCGCCTGAACACGGTGGCCAAGGTTTGCCGGTGCTGCTGGAAGCGGTGCTTTATGAAATGCTGAGCGCCGCCAACCACGGCTGGACCATGGCCCCCGGCCTGCTGCACGGCGCTTACGAATGTTTGGCCCACCACGGCAGCGATGAACTCAAAGCCCGCTACCTGGAAAAAATTGCCACTGGTGAGTGGCTGGCTACCATGTGCCTGACCGAACCCCACGCGGGCAGTGACTTGGGCCTGGCACGCACCAAGGCTGCGCCGCAGACCGACGGCAGTTACTGTGTTTCAGGCACTAAGATTTTCATCTCCGGCGGCGAGCATGATTTGAGCGACAACATCGTCCACCTGGTGCTGGCCCGCCTGCCCGACGCCCCCCCCGGCCCTAAAGGCTTGTCACTGTTTTTAGTGCCCAAGTTCTACCCGGACGGCACCCGTAGCCGTGTGTACTGCGACCGCATCGAAGAAAAAATGGGCCTGCACGGCAGCCCCACCTGCGTCATGCGCTTTGACGCGGCCACCAGTTGGATCGTGGGCACGCCGGGGCGCGGCCTGGCTGCCATGTTCGTCATGATGAACGCGGCACGCCTACACGTGGCCTTGCAAGGCCTGGGCCTGCTCAGCGCGGCCTGGCAAAAGGCCGACGCCTATGCCAAGGAGCGACGCCAGATGCGCGCGCCGGGGCGCGGTAAGTCCACCGTTGAAGCTGACTTGATTTCAGAACACCCGGCCATGCGCCGCATACTGGACACCCAGCGCGTCTGGATCGACGGCGGACGCCTCATCGCCTACCGCACCGCGTTGGAGCTCGACATCGCCAAACACCACCCCGACACAGCACGCCGCGAATCCGCGCAGCGCTGGTGCAGTTTGGTCACCCCGGTCATCAAAGCGGCCTTCACCCAGCAGGCGTTTTACGGCGCTAGTGAATGCCTGCAAGTGTTGGGAGGCCATGGTTATGTGCGAGAGTGGGGCGTCGAGCAAATCGTGCGCGATGCGCGCGTGGCCATGATTTACGAAGGCACCAACGAAATTCAGGCCATCGACCTGCTGGTGCGTAAAGTACTGCCCAACGGAGCCGCAGCCTTGGCCACGCTGCTGCACGAGTTGCGCCAGGATCTGGACGCCAGCCACACCCCTGATGCGCAAGCCCTGCACCTGTTGACCACGCTGGGCGAGGCCAACCACGAACTCGTGAGCGCCTGTGCACGCGACACGACGCTGGCTTACTGGATCGCCGACGACTACCTTCGCACCGTCGCTTTGGCCTTGTTGGCTTGGGCCTGGGCACGCGTGGAGGCAAGCCTGCGCACGACAGGGCAAGTTGACCGGCGTTGGCAAGCGCCTGCACAAGCCTTGCGCCACTGGGTCTTGCCCGAGTTCGACATGCGGCTACAGATCGTGTTGCAGCGTTGCCGCAGCGCAGCCACGTCAGCAGGCATCTGAGGCCATGGCAGAACCCACCAACAACCCGCCAGCGGAGCCGATTGACACCCGATTTCTGGAAAGCCTGATCGGCTACAACGCCCGCCGAGCGGCACTGGCCGTGATTGAGCAGTTCCTCCAACACATGGCAGCGCATGAGCTGCGCCCAGTAAGCTTCTCCGTGCTGTCACTCGTCAAACACAATCCCGGCATCACCTCCAGCCAGTTGTGCGCCGCACTGGGTATCTTGCCGCCCAATTTGGTTGGGCTACTCAAGCCCCTGGTCAAGCGGGCCCTGATCGAACGCCGTCCGCATCCCCACGACGGCAGAGCCATGGCCCTGCACCTGACGTCCACGGGTCGGGCCCTGATGGCAAAGGCCGAGGCGACCGCCGCCGAACTGGAGTTGCAAGCCACGGCGAATCTCAGCAAGTCTGAACGAACCACCCTGCTTCAACTTTTGAAAAAAGTGTATGCATAAATAGCGCAATGACACCAAGTTGTAAAGTCAGCTATGAATCTAGGAGCAACTCAAAAATTGAGCTATAGTCTGCGCTCGCGTCCACACCAGACCAGACGCCCGACCTCAGGAGTTTTTTGAATGCTTTCAAAAGAAAATGTCGCCATTGGCCAGTTGCTCAGCCTGCTGGAATCCCGCTACGCCCTTCGCGTCCTGTGGGCCTTGCGCGATGGTCGAGCCCAGACCTTTCGCCTTTTGCAAGACAGCGTAGGCGGTATCACCCCCAACACCTTGAACACGCGCGTCAAAGAACTGCGTGCCGCTGGGTTGATGACGCATGGCAATGAGGGCTACCTTGTCACCAACACGGGCGCTGACTTGCTCAAGCGCCTCGGTGAACTGCCCGTCTTTGCCAGCAAGTGGGCCCTCAGCCAGGCCAAAAAAGTCAAATAAAATACACGGTTTTAGACAACAGCCATCGCCCAGATGGCGCGCAAGGATTATTTGATGATTACCACCCCCTCCGGCCTTCAGTACGAAGATACTCTCGTTGGCTCCGGCGCCACCGCCACCAAAGGTCAAAGCGTGACCGTTCACTACACCGGCTGGCTCTACAACAACGGCACCCAAGGTGCCAAGTTCGACTCCAGCAAAGACCGCAATGACCCCTTCGTGTTCTCCCTCGGGGCGGGCATGGTCATTCGGGGTTGGGACGAAGGCGTGGCGGGCATGCAAGTCGGTGGTGCGCGCACCCTGATCATCCCCGCCGCACTGGGCTATGGCGCACGCGGTGCGGGCGGCGTGATTCCGCCCAACGCCACACTCAAATTCGACGTCGAACTGCTGGGCCTGTAAGGCTAAGCCACCGGTCTGATCCTGTGGCGAAGAGAGATGAAGGGGCTTAGGCCCCTTTCGCCTTTTTTCCCATCCTCCTCTTGAAATGCCACCAGACGTCTCCATGTCTGCGCTTGTAACCCCATCCTCCTGACACCTCCTGGCTATTCGAATGTCTGACAACCCAACACCCACTCAAACCCCCACCCCGGCTGATGACCCCTCGATTCTGGACACCGATCCCTTGAGCTTGGTTCAAGCCGAATTGGCGACCTTGCAAGCCAAGAGCGCTGAATTGGCCGACCAGTTCCTGCGCGCTAAGGCCGAGGCCGAGAACGCCCGTCGCCGCGCCGAGGACGAAATCTCCAAAGCCCGCAAATTTGCGGTCGAAAGCTTTGCCGAAAGCCTGTTGCCCGTGACCGACAGCCTGGAGGCCAGCCTGCTCATCAAGGACGCCACGCCCGAGCAAATCCGCGAAGGTGCACAAGCCACCTTGCGCCAACTCTGCGCTGCGCTGGAGCGCAACAAGGTGATCGCTGTGAACCCACCTGCCGGTGAAAAATTTGATCCGCACAAGCACCAGGCCATCAGCATGGTGCCCGCTGATCAAGAGGCCAACACCGTGGTCAGCGTGCTGCAAAAAGGCTACACCATCGCCGAGCGCGTGCTGCGCCCTGCCTTGGTCACGGTGGCCGCCCCGAAATAAACCTCGGTTTAAAACTCATCTCAGACTTGCTCAAAGCCCGCTTGAAAAGCGCTTGAGCATCCACATCTACATCACATCTAATCTTTTAAATCGGAGTTCATCATGGGAAGAATCATCGGCATCGACCTCGGCACCACCAACAGCTGCGTCTCCATCATGGAGGGCAACACCACCAAGGTGATCGAGAACTCTGAGGGTGCGCGCACCACGCCGTCTATCGTCGCTTACCAAGAAGATGGCGAAGTGCTGGTGGGTGCATCGGCCAAACGCCAGGCCGTCACCAACCCACGCAACACGCTATACGCCATCAAGCGCCTGATCGGCCGCAAGTTCACCGAGAAGGAAGTGCAAAAAGACATCAACCTGATGCCTTACAGCATCGTGGCCGCCGACAACGGCGACGCCTGGGTAGAAGTGCGTGGCAAGAAAATTTCTGCCCAACAGGTGAGCGCCGACATCCTGCGCAAGATGAAGAAAACCGCTGAAGATTACCTAGGCGAACCCGTGACCGAAGCCGTCATCACCGTGCCCGCCTACTTCAACGATGCTCAGCGCCAAGCCACTAAAGACGCTGGCCGCATCGCGGGTCTGGACGTCAAGCGCATCATCAACGAGCCTACCGCTGCCGCCCTGGCTTTTGGCCTGGACAAGCATGAAAAAGGCGACCGCAAGATTGCGGTGTATGACTTGGGCGGCGGCACGTTTGACATCTCCATCATCGAGATTGCCGATGTCGATGGCGAAAAACAGTTTGAAGTGCTCTCCACCAACGGCGACACCTTTTTGGGCGGCGAAGACTTTGACCAGCGCATCATCGACTTCATCATTGCCGAGTTCAAGAAAGACCAGGGCGTGGACCTGTCCAAAGACGTGCTGGCCTTGCAACGCCTGAAAGAAGCCGCCGAGAAGGCCAAGATTGAGCTGTCAAGCTCGGCAGCCACCGACATCAACCTGCCCTACATCACAGCCGACGCCAGCGGCCCCAAGCACCTGAGCATCAAGCTCACACGCGCCAAGATGGAAAGCCTGGTCGATGAGTTGATCGAGCGCACCATTGCGCCTTGCCGCACCGCCATCAAGGACGCAGGCGTCAACGTGGCCGATATCCATGACGTGATTTTGGTCGGCGGCATGACGCGCATGCCCAAGGTGCAAGACAAGGTCAAAGAACTGTTTGGTAAAGAGCCGCGCAAGGACGTGAACCCGGACGAAGCCGTGGCCGTGGGCGCAGCCATCCAAGGCCAAGTGCTCTCCGGCGACCGTAAGGACGTGCTGCTGCTGGACGTGACGCCCCTGTCCCTGGGCATCGAGACCCTGGGTGGTGTGATGACCAAGATGATCACCAAGAACACGACCATCCCGACCAAGTTCGCGCAGACCTTCTCTACCGCCGACGACAACCAACCTGCGGTGACCATCAAGGTGTTTCAGGGTGAGCGTGAGATTGCTGCGGGCAACAAGAGCCTGGGCGAGTTCAACCTCGAAGGCATTCCACCGGCAGCGCGCGGCACGCCGCAGATTGAAGTGTCGTTTGACATTGACGCCAACGGCATCTTGCACGTGGGTGCCAAAGACAAAGGCACGGGCAAAGAAAACAAAATCACCATCAAAGCCAACTCGGGTCTGACCGAAGCCGAGATCCAGCAAATGGTGAAAGACGCCGAGCTCAACGCGGCCGATGACCACAAGAAAATCGAACTGGTGCAAGCCCGTAACTCAGCCGAAGCCTCGGCGCATAGCGTGAAGAAAAGTCTGGCCGAGTACGGTGACAAACTTGAGGCGGACGAGAAAGAAAAAATCGAAGCCGCCATCAAGGACGTGGAAGAAGCGATCAAGAGTGACGACAAGGCCGTGATCGAAGAAAAAGGTGCCGCCTTGATGAGCGTCAGTCAAAAGTTAGGCGAGAAAATGTACGCCGACCAGCAAGCCAAGGACGCCGCCGCGCAGGCCGCCGCCGGTGGCGCAGCGGGTGCAGGTGGGGCCGATGCCGCACAAGCCAAACCCACCGACGACAATGTGGTGGACGCTGAAGTGAAGGAAGTCAAAAAAGGTTGATTCAGAACCGGCCCATGCCGCTTCACCCCGCCGCGTTCGAATGACCCCATTGGTTTTCGAACGCGGCGTTTTGCATCCCTGTTCCGAGAACGATAAATGGCCAAAAAAGACTATTACGACGTCCTGGGCATTCCTAAGAACGCCTCTGAAGATGAAATCAAAAAGTCCTATCGCAAGATGGCGATGAAGCACCACCCTGACCGCAATCAAGGCGATGGCTCCAAAGCATCCGAAGAAAAATTCAAGGAAGCCAAAGAAGCTTACGAGATGCTGTCAGACGCGCAAAAACGCGCGGCCTATGACCAGTATGGCCATGCGGGTGTGGACCCGAACATGCGTGGCGGCCCTGGCGAAGGTTTCGGTGGTGGCGGTGGTTTTGCGGAGGCCTTTGGCGATATTTTCGGCGACATGTTTGGTCAAAGTCCGGGGCAAGGTCGTGGTCGCGGTGGGCGTCAGGTGTACCGGGGTAGTGACCTGAGCTATGCCATGGAAATCACACTGGAAGAAGCCGCGCACGGCAAAGAGGCGCAGATCCGCATCCCCAGTTGGGAAAGCTGCGATATTTGCCATGGCAGCGGTGCCAAACCCGGCACGCAGGTTAAGACCTGCACCACCTGCCATGGTGCGGGCCAAGTGCAGATGCGCCAGGGATTTTTCAGCGTGCAGCAAACCTGCCCGCAATGCCGCGGTGCCGGCAAGCTCATCCCCGAGCCCTGCACGAGCTGTCACGGTCAAGGCAAGCTCAAGAAGCAAAAAACCCTGGAAGTCAAAATTCCCGCCGGTATCGACGGCGGCATGCGTATTCGCAGCGTGGGCAACGGTGAACCCGGCACCAATGGTGGCCCTCCGGGTGACCTCTACATTGAAATCCGGCTCAAAAAACACGGTATTTTCGAGCGCGATGGAGACGACCTGCACTGCTCCGTGCCCGTCAGCATCGTCACCGCGACCTTGGGCGGGGAGATCGACATCCCGACGCTGGACGGCAAGGCCGCGATTGACATCCCCGAGGGCACGCAAACCGGCAAGCAGTTCCGCCTGCGCGGCAAAGGCATCAAGGGCGTGCGCGCCAGCTACCCCGGTGACCTGTACTGCCACATCCTGCTGGAGACCCCGGTCAAGCTCAGCGAACACCAGCGCAAGTTGCTCAAGGAGCTGGGCGAGTCACTGAAAAAAGGCGGGGGTAAACACTCCCCCGGCGAGGACGGCTGGGCTGATCGTCTGCGCAACCTGTTTAGCTGAGTGGGTCGATCAGGCAGGTTCTATCAGGTCTGGCAGACCATGACCAGCCTGATGGAGCCTGACGACAGGGTCTTGCATTTGATCAAGATTTGATCTACATCAAACCCGCATGCGAGCAACTCCGTATCCTTGGTAAGCATAAACACCCAAGGAGAACCGCATGTATGACCGCATCCTCGTCGCCACCGATGGCTCGACTCTGTCCAAAAAAGCCGTCAACAGCGCCATTGCGTTGGCGGCCCTGTGCGGAGCCGAGTTGGTCGCGCTGAAAGTCTTCCCGCGATATACCCAGAGCTACTTTGAAGGCGCTCTTTCACTCTCGGCTGCAGATGTGGCTCGGATGGAAAAACAGTGGGCCGACCACGCGCTGGCGGTGGTGGAGGCGGTTAAAAAAGCCGGTGCTGCCAAGGGCGTCACAGTCAAGGCGGTCACGGTGAAGTCAGACCTTGTGTCTGACGCCGTGATTGCCGCCGCCAAGAAGCACAAGGCCGATGTGATCGTCATGGCGTCTCACGGTCGCAAAGGCATCAAACGTCTGTTGCTAGGCAGTGAAACACAACAGGTGCTGACCCACTCGCTAGTGCCGGTGCTGGTGCTGCGCTAGCGCCCCATTGGCTTGCTCTATGACACCTCGGGTGGCGGGTAAATGAAGTGGTACACAAAACCTACAAAGACACTGCCGCCGAGGATGTTTCCCAAAAGCACAGGCACAAGATTGTTGAAGAAACCACCCCAGGTCAAGGCATGAGCCATTGGGCTGATGGGGGTTCCGTATTCCAGCATCATCGCCAGAGGAATGAAGTACATATTGGCCACGCTGTGTTCAAAGCCTGCTGCAACAAATGCCGATATGGGGAAAACGATGGCGACCGCTTTGTCCATGACGCTTCTTCCGGCGAGCGCCATCCACACGGCCAAGCAAACTAACACATTGCACAGGACGCCTCTAAAGAAGGCCGTCCAGAACGACAAGCCAACTTTAGCCGCCGCAATCCGCAGATACTCTTGGGCAATCGCACCCTGGTTCATATCAGGGTGTCGTGACAGATAGACCAGAACGGCCAATCCAGCGGCTCCTAGAAAATTGCCAACGCAAACTATCGCCCAGTTCCTCAGCAACTCCAAGGTTGAAATCTGTCCGCTGGCCCAGGCCATGACCAACAGGTTATTTCCCGTGAAAAGTTCGGCGCCAGCGACGACCACAAGAATCAAGCCCAAAGAAAAAACCACGCCGCCAAGCACTCGGCCTACGGCGAAACTCAGAGACGCATCTGATGTGACAATCACAAAATAGAGCGCACCCAAGCCGATAAAAGCGCCAGCCAGCACACTCAGAAAAAGCAAGGGCAGCCACGCAAGACGCGCCTTGATCACACCAATGGTTTCGACACGGGTCGCAATCTCTCTGGGAGAAAAAGCATCAAATCCAAAGATGTCGGACACGGCAGCTGAAGGAGCGAGGCGTTTTATCGCACCAAAAGCACAGGCACGGTGCAACGCGCCAAGACCTTGGTTGCCACCGATCCCATGACCAGATTGGTCAGCGTGCCGTGACCATGTGAGCCCATGAGAACCAAGTCAAACTTACCGGCATCGGCCAGCTTGGCAATTGCATCGCCAGCCGCTCCGATCTTCCACTGGCTTTTGGCCAGGATGTTGTGGCGCGTCAGAAATTTAGATGCTGGCGCCATGATCGCTTCCACCGCTTCCGCGTAGTAACTGTCCACAATGTCCTTGCCCAATGCGGAACGCGCGCGCGCTGGCAAAACCGGTTGCACAGTGAAGAGGGTGTAATCGTTGGCAGAAGTGAACAACTCTTCGTGCGTGGTGACATAAGCCAGCATTTTCTTGGTGAAAGCACTACCGTCGACAGCCAGAAGAATTTTCATGATGAAGCCCTCATTGAAAACTCCATTCTAGCCAGCGCCCGTTCGATTACTTTGATCCATATCAATCCCAAACGCATCAACCCATGTTTAACATGGGCAGCATGAGCATTAACATCACGTTTCTGGGTGCAGCCAACACCGTCACCGGGTCCAAATATCTAGTGAGTGACGGCCAGCACAGCCTGCTGGTGGACTGCGGACTGTTCCAGGGCTACAAACAATTGCGCCTGCGCAATTGGTCGCCACTACCTCTGGTGCCCAAGCAGGTAGAGGCCGTCATCCTGACTCATGCCCATCTGGATCACAGCGGCTACCTGCCACTGCTGGTGCGCGAAGGCTTTGAAGGTCACATCTTTGCCACACCCGGCACCCGTGCGCTTTGTGGGATTTTGTTACCCGACAGCGGCCACATCCAAGAAGAAGACGCGGCGTTTGCCAACCGCCATGGTTTCTCGAAACATGCACCCGCTTTACCGTTGTACACACAGCGTGACGCACTGGATTGTTTGCCGCTGATCAAGGCCATCGATTTCACGCACACCTTCGAGCCTATTCCGGGCTGGCGTGCCACCTTTTCCCATGCGGGTCACATTCTGGGTGCGGCCAGTGTGTTGCTGGAAGTGGCGGGACGCCGAATCCTTTTCTCCGGCGATCTGGGGCGCACCGATGACCTCATCATGCAGCCACCCGACCGGGCACCAGCCACAGACACCGTGTTGATTGAGTCCACCTACGGCGACCGTGAGCACCCGCATGAAGATGTGCTGGCCGAACTTGGGCCCGCCCTGCACCGCGTGTCGGCGCGCGGCGGCGTGGCGGTGATCCCGGTATTTGCCGTGGGCCGGGCGCAAGCCGTGTTGCATGCGATTGCCGAACTTAAAGCCCAGGGCAACATCCCCCAATCACTGCCGGTTTTTCTGGACAGTCCCATGGCCATCCACACCACGCAGTTGATCGCGCAATTCGCCGCTGAATATCGTCTCAATAGCAAGCAGATCAATGCACTGACCCATTGCGCCACGATGGTCAATACGCCGGACGAATCCAAAGCCTTGGCCAATCGTCACGGCCCCATGGTGATTTTGGCGGCCAGCGGTATGGCCACCGGCGGGCGCGTGCTGCACCACCTGGCCCACTACGCGGGTGACCACCGCAACATGATTCTCCTGACCGGTTATCAGGCCGCCGGCACGCGCGGTGCGACCCTGGCTTCTGGTTCCAAATCTGTTCGCATCCATGGCCACGATGTGGCCGTGAATGCCGAAGTAGTACAACTCCAATCGGCCTCGGCCCATGCCGATGCGGGGCAACTGCTGGCTTGGCTGCGCACCCTGCCAGAAGCACCAGGGCAGGTCTATATCGTCCACGGCGAGATAGGGCCTGCGGATGAATTGCGCAAGCGCATCCAGCATGAGTTGGGCTGGCGTGCCCTGGTACCCGAGCACGGTTCCAGCTGGCCGACCTGAGTTACGCGCGGTTACTTCGGTTTTGCTTTCAGACCTGAGAATCTTTCTCATGGGACTCAAACTTTTCCACATCACCGGGTACGCACAGTCGGTGTTTCTGTCACCCGAATCACAACGGGATGCGACCCACCCCTGGGTGATTTTGCTGGTGTCGAGCTTATGGCTAAGCCTTGTGGGCAACTGGGCGCTATGGCGCACCCTGTTCAAACTGCCGGAGTTTTCAGCGGCCACACCCTGGGGACTTGTCATCACGCTGGCGCTGATGGTGACGTGTGCAATCAGCCTGCTCTTGGCCGTGTTGAATTGGCATATCACCCTCAAACTCGCCATCACGCTGCTGCTTTTTCTGGCGGCCTTCAACACGTATTTACTGCTGACGCAAGACGGGTTTGTGGACAGTCGCCTGCTCCAGCGCATGGCGCAAGACCCACAAGAGGTGCTGCGCGCCGTGGGTAGTTGGCGTTTGTTTTTCACCGTCAGTGTGCTGGGCGCAGCGCCCGCCATTTGGCTCTGGCGAACCGCCATCCGCCGTGTCACATTCATGCCCAATTTGATTCAAAACGTCAGTTTTATCGTGCTACTGGCTACCGTGCTGGGCGGCCTGTGGCTGGTCGAGCGCCATGCGCTGACTGCACTGTTCGAGAATCAACCCCAGCTCGCTAAATTGATCAGCCCCTTCAACACCTTAGGGAGTCTGGCTCAGGGTCTGAAGGGTGAATGAAGGACGAATGAGGGACGCGTGACAGGCTCAGCGCAGCAACCGCGCCCGCGTTTCCTGGTATTCACGCCGCAGCCGCGCCACCAGATCAGCAGTGCTTTGAATTTCGTTGATGGCACCGATGCCCTGGCCGCAGCCCCAGATGTCTTTCCAGGCTTTCTTGGCGTCACCGCCAAAATTCATCTTGCTCGGGTCGCTCTCGGGCAGGTTGTCGGGATCCAGGCCCGCAGCGCGGATGCTGGGTGCCAGGTAGTTGCCGTACACGCCGGTGAAAAGACTGCTGTTCACAATGTCGTCTGAATCGCAGTCCACCACGGCCTGTTTGTAATCATCGGCTGCACGCGCTTCTTCGGTGGCAATGAAGGCCGAACCGATGTAGGCAAAGTCAGCCCCCATGGCCTGCGCCGCCAGCACCGCGCCGCCGGTGGCAATGGCACCACTCAAGGCCAGCGGGCCGTCAAACCACTGGCGAATTTCCTGGATCAAGGCAAACGGGCTCTTCACTCCAGCGTGCCCCCCTGCCCCTGCGGCCACGGCGATCAGGCCGTCAGCGCCTTTTTCAATCGCCTTGTGGGCAAACTTGTTGTTGATGATGTCGTGCAGCACCACACCACCATAGCTGTGGGCGGCCTGGTTGATTTCCTCGCGTGCGCCCAGCGAGGTGATGATGACCGGCACTTTGTACTTCACGCACAGCGCCATGTCGTGCGCCAGCCGGTCGTTGGACTTGTGCACGATCTGGTTGATGGCAAAAGGCGCTGCGGGCTGCTCCGGGTGGGCCTTATCCCACGCCGCCAGCGCCTCGGTGATCTCGGCCAGCCACTCGTCGAGTTGCGATGCGGGGCGTGCGTTAAGCGCAGGCATGCCCCCCAGCACACCGGCCGTGCACTGGGCAATCACCAGCTTGGGGGTGCTGATGATGAACATCGGCGAGCCGATGATGGGCAAGGGCAAGTTTTGAAGTTGTGCCGGAAGTTTTGACATTATTTTTATAACAATTTATGTCACTAAGTCAATGAATATAGGCGCAAGAAGCTATTAAATAAATAACAATCAAAAAGCATCTAGCGCCATGGCCGTCACGCTGTCCGCGCCGTCCACGATGCTGTCGCGCAGGCCGGGCACTTTGATCAGGATGTGATCTGCAAAAAACCGTGCGGTGACGATCTTTGCCTGCATGAAGGCAGCGTCCTCCCCTTTCGCCAGCGCGTCTTGCGCCGCCAGCAAGGCGCGCGCCATCTGCCAACCGGCCATCAAGTTGCCCGCCAGCATGAGGTAGGGCACGCTGCCTGCAAAGACGGCGTTGGGGCTGGCTTTTGTATTGCCAGCCACAAACTCAACCACTTCCACAAAGGCGGCACGGGCCACGTCCAGCCGCTTGGCCATCACCAAGGCATCCGCCCCGCCCTGCTGCTTCAAATCAGCCACGGTTTTCTCAATCTGCTGCGCAATGCCTTTGGCGGTCTGACCACCGTCCCGTGACGTCTTGCGACCTACCAAATCATTCGCCTGGATGGCGGTGGTGCCTTCGTAAATCGTCAAAATTTTGGAATCACGGTAGTGCTGAGCCGCACCGGTCTCTTCGATAAAACCCATGCCGCCATGCACCTGCACGCCCAGCGAGGTCACCTCCTGGCTCATCTCGGTGCTAAAGCCTTTGACCAGCGGCACTAGGTAGTCGTAAAAGGCCTGGTTTTGCTGACGGGCTGCGGCGTCCGGGTGGTGGTGCGCGGCGTCAAAGGCGGCAGCGGTCACCGTGGCCATGGCGCGGCAGCCTTCGGTGTAGGCGCGCATGGTCATGAGCATGCGGCGCACGTCGGGGTGGTGAATGATGGGCGCGGCGGTCTTCATGGAGCCGTCCACCGGGCGGCTTTGCACGCGGTCTTTGGCAAACTGCGCCGCCTGCTGGTAGGCGCGCTCGGCCACCGCGATGCCCTGCACACCCACGGCAAAGCGGGCCGCGTTCATCATGATGAACATGTACTCCAGGCCGCGGTTCTCTTCACCCACGATGTAGCCCACCGCACCACCGTTGTCACCGTATTGCAAGACGGCTGTGGGGCTGGCCTTGATGCCCAGCTTGTGCTCGATGCTCACGCAATGCACGTCGTTGCGTGCGCCCAGGCTGCCGTCTTTGTTGACCAGCACCTTGGGCACGAGGAAGAGCGAAATGCCCTTGACGCCTTCGGGTGCGCCGACCACCCGCGCCAGCACCGGGTGGATGATGTTGGCGGTGTAGTCGTGCTCGCCGTAGGTGATGAAGATTTTGGTGCCGAACAGCTTGTAGCTGCCGTCGGGCTGTGGCTCGGCGCGGGTGCGCACTGCGGCCAGGTCGCTACCGGCCTGTGGCTCGGTCAGGTTCATGGTGCCAGTCCACTCGCCACTAACGAGTTTCTCCAGGTAGGTGGCCTTGAGTTCGTCCGAGGCCGCCGTCAACATGGCTTCAATCGCGCCGTCGGTCAGCATGGGGCACAGGGCAAAACTCAGGTTGGCGCTTTGCACCATCTCACCGCACAGCGAGCCAATGGTTTTGGGTAAGCCCTGGCCGCCCCAGTCGGCCGGGTGTTGCAAACCCTGCCAGCCGCCGTCCACGTACTGTTTGTAAGCGTCTTTGAAACCCTTGGCGGTGGTGACCTGACCGTCTTTGAACCAGGAGGGATTACGGTCGCCCTCCACGTTCAACGGGGCCACCACTTGCTCGCTGAACTTGGCGCATTCTTCCAGCACGGCTTGTGCTGTGTCCAAACCAGCGTCTTCAAAACCAGGCAGTTGGGCAATCTGCTCGATGCCTGCCAGATGTTGCAGGTCGAACAACATGTCTTTGATCGGGGCGACGTAACTCATTTTTTATCTCCAAAGCGATGAACCAGAACCGTCCATTACAACCTGCCTCCCCTAACGATTGGCTTACAGCGCGGCAATCAACTCCGGTACCGCCACAAACAAATCAGCCACCAGCCCATAGTCAGCCACGCTGAAGATCGGGGCTTCTTCATCCTTGT
>JAYVPU010000145.1:0-25375 GCA_043757205.1 Comamonadaceae bacterium
CTAGTATGGCGTTAGCACGCCTTGCAGTCTAGGCCGCCCCGGTTTCAGACACCTCGCCTGCACATACCCTAGGAGCAAAACTATGACCAAGAACGGTTGGCAAATCAAGGGTGAGTACATGGAGACCTGCAATTGCGAGTTTCTGTGCCCATGCATCACGTCGAACCTCAGCGCCCCGCCAAGCCAAGGTGATTGCAAGGCGGCGATTGCCATGCGTATAGACAAGGGTGACAAGGACGGCGTCACACTCGACGGTCTGACGTTTGTCGTCACGATGCATTCTCCGGGCCCTATGGCAGCGGGAAACATCACCGTCGGGTTGATCATTGATGAGCGCGCCAACGACAGGCAGGTCGATGCCATCACGGCAATCGCCACCGGTTCAGCAGGTGGACCAATGGCCGCGCTTGGCCCGCTGGTTGGCAAGATGGCAGGTGTCGAGCGCCGGCCGGTGCAGTTCGAGAGCAAGGGCTTGTCGCGCAGCGTCAAGGCCGGCGATCTGCTGGACCAAGCGCTGGAAGGTGTGGCCAGTGCGGGGGACGCCAACATCGCGTTGGCGGTGGACAACACGGCGCATCCAGTGAGCAGCCGTCTGTTTCTGGCCAAGGCGACACGTAGCGTGTTCAAGATGTTCGGCATGGACTGGAAAGACACCAGTGGCACGCGCAACGGGCATTTCGCGCCGTTTGCCTGGTCGGCCTGAACGCAGGCATTAAAGGGCGGCTCAAGCGTCATCGGCAGCTGATTAAAACGCAGTGGGTTTCGCGGAGTCGGAAATATTCTTCTAAATGACTAAGGGAAAATTCTCGGCTAACGGAGTCTCAACCAAACTCCCGGCATACCCGTCAACCCGAACATGGAGAAATGAAATGTTCACCTGCAAAAAAACCATTTTTGACACATCGGCAAGAACGGTGTTTTTACTGGCCAGCGCGCTCTTCGCGCTATCGTCTTTGGCTCAAGAGCCTAGAACTGCGAAGCCACAGCTGCTCATAACAGAGGTCATATCTGGCATGCCCAGGAGTGAGAAGCAGGAAGTTCGAGTTCTCACTGCAAATCTGAAACCGGGTGATAAAACTCCCTTTCATACGCACCGATTTCCCGTAACCGTGTACATCGTTGAGGGTGTTTTTACGTTAGAGATGGAAGGACGCGAACCAGTCACTTTAAATGCTGGACAGTCGTTTGTTGAACCGCCAAACGTCAAAATGACAGGATATAACCGCAGTATCGACTCTCCTATGAAAGTCGTTATTTTCTACGTCAGCGACCCAAACACGCCTTTCCTCGATCCAGTAGTAAAGTAGAAATCTGGATGCAGGCGCTGCGTCTCATCTGAGCCTGTGATTCGTGCCAAAGGTTTAGGCTGGCGTTTTTCTTTGCCTGACGTTATTGGCTTTTCTTCGGACCCAAGCCAAAAGACGCTTTTACGGGGGTCCCACGGAGACTGCCATGAATATTCCCGAAGCCTCAATAGCAGAGGTTGCTCCCGACCTCTACCGCATTAGCGTTGCGATGCCACCGGAATTTATTCCCGGTGGCTTTTCGTTCAACCAATACCTCTTGTTGGATGAGCTGCCGCTACTGTTCCACACGGGACCGCGCAGACTGTTTGGCCTGGTCAGCGAGTGCATCAAAACAGTGTTGCCGCTTGAGCAACTCAAATTCATCGCCTTTTCACACGTCGAGGCGGACGAATGTGGCGCATTGCCAGATTTCCTGGCCGTAGCACCAAACGCTCAACCGGTATGCAGCGACATCGCGGCCATGGTCTCTGTTCGCGATCTGGTCGATATAGAGCCAATCGGTCTGGCTGACGGACAGCGGCTCTCCACTGGAAATCATCAGCTCATCTGGCAGTCCACACCGCATTTACCCCATGGCTGGGAATGCGGTTATCTTTTCGATGAGACCTCTCGGATACTTTTCTGTGGTGACTTGTTTACACAAGGGGGATCAACAAACAAACCTCTTGTGCATGAGGACCTTGTGGAATCGAGCGAAGCCTTTCGTCGGCAGATGGACTATTTCTCACATGCCGAAAATGCCCCTGCGCTTATGGAAAAATTGGCTGACTTGAAGCCCGAAACCCTTGCATGCATGCACGGGAGCGCATGGTCTGGTGACGGATCGGCCCACTTGAAGCGCCTTGCTCGATCGTTAGCGCTTCACTGACTAAAGCCGAGGTATGTTCAGGGCAGTCCGTTTAAAACTCCGATAGTCCCATGTGGTCAATGGTCCGTGTTAGCCGTAGGTGGCGCTCAAAGATGGGCGAACAGCGGTAATGCGTCGGTGGTAAGAAACACAGCCGGAACGCCTGCTTTCTTAGCTATTGGTCCTATTTTGAATGCTTGGTATCGGGCAACTAGTTGGAATGCCTGAATGTCAGAAATCAGTCTGAAGGCGCCGGACCCATTGAAATTTGCTGAGTGCTTCAGAGATGTCACTTGATCTCGCGGAAAGCGAACATCCGGCTGAGACCGCTTCTGGTGCCGAAGCGTAAGTTACAGAAGCTAAGCGCCACGCCTGAGCGCTCGTGAAAGCTGCCCCATATCTGGCAGCGTCTCCAGCGCATCAACCAGCAAAACAATCCGTTTTGCTGCGGCCTCTCCCACCACAGGAATGGCAGCAGTCATGAACTTTCGCTCAAGTGAAGCGCGTGACAGTGGGCGCAGGGAGTCCCCCTCAGGCACCTCTACTGTCTCGCGCAGGCTGGTATTATCAGAAAAAGTGACCTCAACGCTGGCACCCCGGCCCTTGGGAATCTTGGCCATCAAGGCAGGGTTTGTGCTGACCTTGGTCTTGCCCACTAAGCCCATTACATCGCTGTCGCGCCAGCGATCCTTCTCAAACTGGCCTAGCGTGACGTCCCCGTCCAGCAGAGCCATGGCCAGGCAGACGGGCAAGCTGTGGTCGGCGGTACCACGGGTTTGTGGCCGGAATTTGTCTGCGTCAGCCACTCGCTCAATGATGCCGGGGTAGGTTTCCACGGCGATGGACTGGATATCGGCGATGCGGCCGCGCAGCTTTGTTGACAGCACACTGCCCGCCTCGGCAACAGCAGCCAGTTCGATCTGAATCGGGTAGCGCTTGAAGGCGATCTTCGGCATCCGATAGTGCTCAGGATCCAGGTCGACCGTGACTGGGGCTTTGGAGGGGGTAGCGCGGCTGGTAAACCATTCAAGCGTTCCAGTGGGACCCGTGAAGCCGTTGGCAGCGAGCCTTGTAGCAAAGATTGCGTCGACAGCGCTGGCTGCAAACCCCATCGCTTTCATCATACTGATGGCGCCACTATTGACTACAAACGACGTATAGCCGCGCGCAGCGGACAGGCCCACCGCGTGTGCAATGGCTGGTTGCTTCAAGCCCCACAGCCGGCCCGCAATCAGTGGCGCACCATAAGCCATCGAGCAGAGAGGGTGAAAACCCCTTTCAATGAAGGACACGGCGTCCGTTATCCGCATGCTGGCCTCATAGCCCGCCACCAGGGCTGCGATGAAGTCACGGCCGCTGCGCTTGCCTTCTTCGCAAAGCGCCAGCGCAGTCGGGAACAATTCGCTCGGGTGCAGAGGCTCTGTCCCGAGGTACGTGTCATTGAGGTCCAGTGATCGCACCAAAATGCCGTTGACGAACACCGCACCTTCGACAGTAGCGCCGCGGGAATGACCGATAACGGTGGCGACCTGGCCGGTGCCAAAGGTGTTTCGTATGGTGGTTTCTGCAATGGTGGCGGCCTCAGAGCCAACGGCGCCAAAAGCACATGCGAGGGTGTCAAGAACTATGCGCTTGACTGTAGTCACCACCACAGCCGGAAGAGTGTCGTAATGAACTGCTAACGAAAAGTCCGCCAGCCTTTGCTCAAGACTTGTGGCGGAGTTTTCGTTCGTGGTGGCTGCGAGCGCACAATTGGCGACCAGCAGGGTGGGTACTGGGAGCGTCGCTCCCACGCGACTCAAAAACTGGCGACGTAGCATCAGTTCCTCCTGCAGGTGGTCACATCTCCAACAAGCTCGATGTCAAGGCATAGATCATTCAATCCAGTACGTTCAATTTGAACACCAATCGCTTTTAATCGGTGCAATTTTTTGAGGATGATGCTGCCATTAAGTGGTCGTTGGCCGGCGGCTGCTCCTGGTCGTGACACGACGACCATTATGAGAACGGGCCAACCGGACTGCGGTCATTGAGACCTTGATTGCGGGAATCAGTGTATGTCGGCTATCAGGCGGTGACCTCGAAGACCGCTATGTCAGCTGTGTCTCGAGAACCGTCCATGACATGCCTCATGCCGCCAACGCCGCATCCAACACCTCCACCCAGTGCTTCACCGGCGTAGCCGTCCCACTTTGCAAGTGGGTGATGCAGCCGATATTGGCTGAGACGATGACCTCAGCTTGCATCTCGCTCAAGTTGCCCAGCTTGCGGTCGCGCAGCTGGTAGGCGATGTCGGGATTCAGCACGGAGTAGGTGCCTGAGGAGCCGCAGCACAGGTGCGCTTCGTTGGTGCTGAGCTTCACGTCAAAGCCTAAGTCGCCCAGATGCTTCTCGACACCACCGCGCAGTTGTTGGCCGTGTTGCAAGGTGCAGGGAGGGTGAAAGGCCAGTTTCGGTGCCTTGTTCGCCACCGCTTGAAGAAGCTCAGGGCGAGCGGATTTGAGGGTGGCCACCAGCTCGGGCAATAGCTCGCTCAGGTCTTGGGTCAGCTCGCTGATGCGCGCGGCTTTGGCGGCATAGTGCGGGTCGTCTTGGAGGATGTGGCCGTATTCCTTGACGGTGACGCCGCAGCCGGAGGCGTTCATGATGATGGACTCCACGCTACTGGTGGCGTTAGATGAATCGGCCTGCACATGCGGCCACCAAGCGTCGATGTTGGCCCGCATTTGGACTTTGCCACCCTCGTGGTCGTTGAGGTGAAATTTCACCGCGCCGCAGCAACCCGCCTGGGGGGCGATCACGGTTTGGATGCCCGCTGCGTCCAGCACGCGCGCGGTAGCGCTGTTGATGTTGGGCATCATGGACGGCTGCACGCAACCGGCCAGCATCAGCACCTTGCGGGCGTGGGTGCGCGTGGGCCAGGTGCCTGCGTTTTGCGGGGCGGGCACTTTGTTTTTCAGGGCTTGCGGCAAGAGCCCGCGCACCATCTGGCCCATCTTCATGGCGGGGGCAAACAGGGGCGAGGTCAGGCCTTCTTTGAGCGCCCAGCGCAGGGCACGCTCTGGCAGGGGGCGCGCCACTTTGGCGTCCACCAGCTTGCGGCCAATGTCCACCAGGTGGCCGTAGTCCACGCCCGAGGGGCAGGTGCTCTCGCAATTGCGGCAGGTCAGGCAGCGGTCCAGGTGCAGTTGCGTTTTGCGCGTGGGTGTTTCGCCTTCCAGCACCTGCTTCATCAGGTAAATGCGCCCGCGCGGGCCGTCCAGCTCGTCGCCCAGCAGCTGATAGGTGGGGCAAGTGGCGGTGCAAAAACCGCAGTGCACGCACTTGCGCAAAATGGCCTCGGCGGCCTGGCCGTCGGCGGTGTTTTTGTATTCGGGAGCGAGGTTGGTTTGCATTAAAAATCCGAAAACATACGTCCGCGATTAAAGATGCCGGACGGGTCGAACTGTTGTTTGAGATTGCGGTGGATGCGGTCTAGCGGCGAGGCCAAGGGCGCAAACACACCCACGGTTTTGTCGGCGACTTGCGCGGCTCGAAACAGGCTGGCGTGGCCGCCTGCGGCTTGCGCGGCAGCGCGCAGGCGCGGCGCGTCTGAAGCTGGTGCCCACAGCCAGCGCTGGCCACCATGCCACTCGACCAACTGCGGCCAGGGCAGGTCTAGCACCGGCGCGGTTTGCGCCACGCTCAAACGCCACAGCGCCATGTCGGGCGCGGGTTCAGACGCAGGGGGCTGGGTAAAGAAGGGCAGGCGCATGTCGCGGCAAGCCTGCCAGGCGGCGTTGGCCACGGCGTTGTCAAGGCGCTCCGCGCTGAGGTCTTGCGTCATCTTGCGGCAGGCCGATTCCACCGCCGCCACCGCACCGCGCAAGCGCACACACAGCAGCTCACGTTGCCCCTGGTCTGAGTGTTCATGTACCCAGCAACTGGCATTCAGTGGCAAGGGCTGGCCACCCCAGCGATTCAGTTGTGCCAGCGCCGTGGCCTGGTCAATTTCAAACACCAAGGTCGCCTCAGCCGGTGCAAGCGGCAGCACCTTGAGCGAAACTTCGGTGATCAAGCCCAGTGTGCCCATGGAACCCGTCAGCAGACGCGAGACGTCATAACCTGCCACGTTTTTCATGACCTGGCCGCCGAAGGTGAGCAACTCGCCTTGGCCGTTGAGCAGCACCGCACCCAGCACGTAGTCACGCACCGCGCCCACGCTGGCACGGGCCGGGCCGCTCAGGCCTGCGGCCACCATACCGCCGACTGTCGCGTTGCTCTCGTTGGCGTTGCCGCTGTAGTGGGGTGGCTCGAAGGGCAGGCACTGGCCTTTTTCTGCCAGTGCAGCCTCCAGCTCGGTCAGCGGCGTGCCTGCGCGTACGGTGACCACCAGTTCGCTGGGCTCGTAGCTCACGATGCCACTGTGGGCGCGGGTGTCCAGCAGCTCGCCTTGCAGCGCTTGGCCATAAAAATCTTTGCTGCCCCCGCCGCGAATGCGCAAGGGGGTGTGGTCGGCGGCGGCAGCGCGGATGCGCTCGGCCCAATGTTGCAGAGTGGAGTCCATGGCTTGATTTTAGAAGGCGTCTTCCACGCGGATGCTCATCACCTCAGACATCGACTCCCCCGGCTGCAACACGCGCAGGCCCAGTTCGTCGGCTGTCCATGTGCCCGTGGCCATCAGATTGACCGCATTGTTGACATGACTGACCGGCTCAATCGCCACAAAGTCACGCGTGGCGTTGGTGAACACCACCAGGCGCTTGAGGCTGGACGCAATGCGCACGCGCAAGCGCTCGTCTGACAACAACGCCGCTCCCTGCCAGCCTTCAAAGCAATGGTCCACGTCCAGCGCGGCGCAAGCTGTGTCCAAGCCCGTGGCCGCAAGCCGCTGGGTGGGCAATTTGTCGGCGCCCATTTCCCAGCGCCCGCTGGCCGCAAAGCGCAGATGACTCGTTGCGCGCTTCACGAAGTAAGGGTGCCAGCCCAGGCCCGCCGGTGCCGGGGTGCTGGACTGGTTGGTCATGCTCAGGGTGATCTCCAACGCGCCCTCGCTCAGGCGAAAGGCCTGCGAGGTGTCAAAAGCAAAGGGCCAGGCCGCATCGGCCTTGTGCTGGTAAGACAGCAGGGCAAATTGATCGGATTCGTCCAACACCTCCCACGGGCGCTGCCAGCCTACGCCGTGAATGGCATGGGGCTCGGCCGCGTTGTTTTGCACCAGGGGATGGCTGGTGCCTGCCCATACCAATTTGGCTTGTGCGACCCGGTTCGAGAACGGCACCAGCGGGTAGCTACCCGCCAGCCGCGCTGATGTCAGCGCGGGCCCCGCCGTGGAGCGCAGCACGGGCACGTCGCCCCACCAAAGACCGGCCAGGCAGCCGCCCAGATCGGGCCGAATGTCGCAGCGCAGTAGGCCGCTTTTCAAGTGAAGTGCGAGGGTCATGCTTGAGATCGCGTTATTCCCGCGAAGGCGGGAATCCAGTCTGGGGCGCGTTTTGTCATTCTAGGGGCAAGAAAAACCCGCAAAGGCCGAAGCGCTTGCGGGTCTAAACCCTTTGGAGATTTTTAACTGGCGCGGCAGCCTGTTCCCAGGCCGCCGCTTCCTACCGATTTAAGCGTGGTACGCCGTCTCGCCGTGCGAGGAGATGTCCAAACCTTCGCGCTCTTCGTCAGCGCTAACACGCAGGCCGATCGTCAGATCCACCAACTTGTAGGCCACGTAGGACACGACACCCGACCAGACGATGGTGATCATCACGGCCTTGGCTTGAATCCACACTTGGGTCGCGATGGAGTATTCAGCCGGGGTCATCATCGTGGCGGTGACCCAATCGTTCATGGCGCTAGGGCCACCCAACGAGGGCGATGCAAACACGCCGGTCAGCAAAGCGCCGATGATGCCGCCAACACCGTGCACGCCGAACACGTCGAGCGAGTCGTCTGCGCCCAGCATTTTCTTGAGGCCATTGACACCCCACAGGCAAGCAAAACCAGCGATCGCACCGATGACCAGTGCGCCACCGATGCCGACGTTACCTGCTGCTGGCGTGATCGCCACCAGACCGGCCACAGCACCCGAAGCAGCGCCCAACATGGAGGCCTTGCCGCGCATCAGCGCTTCACCCAGGCACCAAGCCAACACAGCCGCTGCGGTAGCACCGAAGGTGTTGATGAAGGCCAGAGCCGCGAAGCCGTTGGCTTCCAAAGCAGAGCCAGCGTTGAAGCCGAACCAGCCCACCCACAGCAAAGCTGCACCGACCATGGTCATGGTCAGGCTGTGCGGTGCCATGGATTCTTTGCCGTAGCCGATACGCTTGCCCAGCATGAAAGCACCCACCAAGCCAGCCACAGCGGCGTTGATGTGCACCACCGTACCGCCCGCGAAATCGAGCGCACCCATCTGCCAGATGTAGCCAGCGGTGCTGTTGACTTTGTCAACCACTTCTTTGCTCACGTAAGCATCGGGACCGGCCCAGAACCACACCATGTGGGCAATCGGGGCATAGCTGAAGGTGAACCATAAGACCATGAAAGCCAACACGGCAGAGAACTTCATGCGCTCAGCGAACGAACCCACAATCAGCGCGCAGGTGATACCGGCGAACGTGGCCTGGAAAGCGGCAAACACGATCTCAGGAATGACCACGCCCTTGCTGAAGGTGGCGGCGTTGGCAAACGTGCCTGCCACGTTGTCCCAGGTGCCCTTCATGAAGAGTCGGTCAAAGCCACCGAAGAAAGCGCCACCTTCGGTGAACGCCAAGCTGTAGCCATAGATGAACCACAGCACCACGATCAGCGAGAAAGTCACCATGACTTGCATCAGCACGGACAACATGTTTTTGCTGCGCACCAAGCCGCCATAGAACAAGGCCAGACCGGGGATGGTCATCAAGATGACCAGCAAGGTGGAGACCATCATCCAGGCGGTGTCGCCTTTGTTGGGCACCAAAACGGGTGTAGAAGCGTCAGCCGCAGGAGCGGGTGCTGCGGCAGCGGCAGCCGGTGCGGCCACGGCAGCAGCCGGAGCCGGTGCAGCAGCTTCAGCCGCTTTAGCTTCAGCAGGGGCTGAGGCGGCGGGCGCGGCAGCCGGGGCCTGGGCCATGGCGACCGTGCCACCGACCAACAAGCTCAATCCCAACGCGAGGGAAACGAGAAGTTTTTTCATTTTTGAGTTCTCTTGATTGATTAGAGGGCTTCTTTGCCGGTTTCGCCGGTGCGGATGCGAACGACCTGCTCGAGGTTGTACACAAAAATCTTGCCATCGCCAATCTTGCCGGTGCGCGCTGCACCTTCGATGGCTTCAATGACGCGATCAACCAGTGCGTCATCAATAGCGGCTTCGATCTTGACCTTGGGCAGAAAGTCCACCACGTACTCTGCACCACGGTACAGCTCGGTATGGCCTTTTTGACGACCGAAGCCTTTGACTTCGGTCACGGTGATGCCCTGCACGCCGATGGCCGAGAGGGCTTCACGCACCTCGTCGAGCTTGAACGGTTTGATGATGGCGGTGACAAGTTTCATGTGTACTCCTTAAAGTAAGTCTTTGACTTAGAAGCTGTATTTCACGCCTGCTACAGCGGCGTTGCTACCCAGGAAACGGTTCTGGTTGTAATAAGTAGGATTGGTTTGGTAGAAGCCACCATCTTTGGCCGTGGTAGCAATGGCAGCCACAGTTGCTGACCAACCGTTACCGAAGTCTTTAGCCAGGGTCAGGGAGTAGTCGGAGTAATCGGCTGCGTTATTCTGGATAGGAATAGTTTGACGGCCAGCATGTGGGGTCAAAGTGAAGCCATTGCCCAGGTCAAAGTTGGCGGCCAGCTCAATGTAGCGGCTGGCGTTGGAGTTGATGTTACCCAGGAAGTCACCCATGCTCTGGGAGTACTTAAAGCTAACGATGTTGTAGGACAGGCCGAGATAGAACTCGCTTGTGTCGGCTTTGGTGAACGCGCCAACGCCAGGCGTGCCCGTCGCACCGGAGTTATTGCCCGGATATTGATAGGTAATCAGGCCGATGTCATAGCCCAGACCCGGCATGATTTCAGCTTTGTAGCCGCCAAACAAGTCAACTTCATAGCCACCTTGCGTAGCGCCATTGACATCCTTGACCCAACTCACATTGCTGGCCCAGGCACCCAGGTACACGCCGCTTTTGTGCGCGAAGTCCACGCCACCTTGAATGGCTGGAGCACCCGAGGTCTGCTCCATGCCACGGAAACGGTACTGGCTCACTGCGCCAATGTTGTAGGCCAGCGTGTAGTCAGGCGCAGGGGCAGCGGCTTGCGCAAAAGCAGCGGTGCTGCCAATCAGGGCCAGGACGGCGAGAGCGGTTTTAGACTTCAGATTCATTACAAACTCCAAATTTCAGATTGATAAAAGAAAGAAAACACGAGATGACACAGGTGATTACATGCACAGACCATGCCAAGATACGACAAGACCGCCAGATCCCGCATTAACCTTTTATGTCATGGGTTTTCCCGTTAAAATAGCTGTACAAATAACCAGTTGCATTTTTCACGTGCAGCTTGCGCACCAAGATCGAACTTGATGCGCACCATTTAGGAGAATCGCAATGAGCCTCTCTTTGGTGCAAAGTCGGACCCTGCTCGGGCTGGAGGCCGCCGCCGTGACCGTCGAGGTGCATCTGGCCAATGGCCTGCCCAGCTTCACCTTGGTGGGCCTGGCTGACGTGGAGGTGAAAGAGGCCCGCGAGCGGGTGCGCTCGGCCATTCAAAACGCGGGGCTGGAGTTTCCCAACAACAAGCGCATCACCGTCAACTTGGCCCCGGCTGATTTGCCCAAGGATTCAGGTCGGTTTGACCTGCCCATTGCCCTGGGCATTCTGGCCGCCAGCGGGCAAATTGATGCCGCTCGGCTGGCCGGTCACGAGTTCGCCGGCGAGTTGTCGCTCTCGGGTGAATTGCGCCCGGTGCGCGGCGCCTTGGCCGTGGCGCTGGCCCTGCACCAAAGCCAGGTGCTGACACGGCTGGTGCTGCCGCCCGGCAGTGCCGAAGAAGCCGCTTTGGTGCCAGATTCACAGGTCTATCGGGCCCGTCATTTGCTCGATGTGGTGCAGCAGTTTTTGCCCGCCAGCACCGAAGCGGTGCCCGCAGCCCCTGGCGATGGCTGGGCACGCGTCTCAAGCGCAGCCCCCAACCGTGTGCCCCACCATGAAGATTTGAGCGATGTCAAAGGCCAAACTGGTGCCAAGCGCGCCCTGGAGATCGCCGCCGCTGGGGGCCACAGCCTGCTGCTCAGCGGCCCACCGGGCTCAGGCAAGTCCATGTTGGCGCAGCGCTTTGCCGGGCTGCTGCCCGCCATGTCCACGCTGGAGGCCTTGCAAAGCGCGGCCATTAGCAGCCTGGGCGGGCGTTTCTCCATGATGCAGTGGGGTCAGCGCCCGACCGCCAGCCCGCACCACACGGCCAGTGCCGTGGCTTTGGTGGGCGGCGGCTCGCCGCCGCGCCCCGGTGAGATTTCTTTGGCACATCACGGCGTTTTGTTTCTGGACGAATTGCCCGAATTTCCCCGCTCGGCACTTGAGGCCCTGCGTGAGCCGCTGGAGACCGGTCACATCACCATCTCGCGGGCCGCACGGCGGGCCGAGTTCCCGGCCCGCTTCCAACTGGTCGCCGCCATGAACCCCTGCCCTTGCGGCTATCTGGGCTCGGCCCAGCGCACCTGCCGTTGCACGCCCGGACAAGTCAGCCGCTACCAGGGGCGATTGAGCGGCCCGCTGCTGGACCGCATTGACCTGCACGTCAGCGTGTCGGCCCTGCCTGCGGATGAGCTGCTGCAAGCCGCGCCGGGCGAGTCCACCGCCCACATCCGCGAACGCTGCCATGCCGCCCGTGGCCGTGCGCTGGAGCGCCAGGGTAAAACCAACCAGGCGCTGGCCGGACAAGAGATTGATCAGCACGCCGCGCTGGACGACGCGGCGCTCAAGTTCCTCCACATCGCCGCCACCCGTCTGGCTTGGTCGGCCCGTGGTACGCACCGCACCCTCAAGGTCGCGCGCACCATTGCGGATCTGGCCAACTCCGTCCACATCACGGTGGCGCATGTGGCCGAGGCCATGCAATACCGGCCTGTGGCGCGTTCAGGCCTCATGACTTAGAACTTCTTGTTCACCATCAGCATGACCGCTGCCGTTCCCAAAAAATTCAGCTGCGCACTCAGGTTCTTGTCCAATCGCCACCCAATGGCGGGAATGATGGCGGGCGAATAACCGTTGTAGTTGAGGGGAACCCGATCGTTGTACGGCGGCAGGTAGCCGTAAAGCAGGCCGCCCGTCAACTTCACATACAGCGACTCAGACCATCGCTCCACGGGACTGAAGGTCCGGCCATAGTAGGCATAGGCACTCGGCTGTCCAAAGGAGTTGGAAAACAGCATCAACCCAAACAACGCGTGATCTGCCGTTTCACGCTCAAGGCCCAAGGCGAATACGTCCTTGTGGTCTTCGTTGAACCGAAAGTGATGCGTATAGGGACTGAATTCGATGCGCCATGCGCCCTCTGCAACAGGCGTTGCAACAGGCGCTGCAAGAGGCACCGTGACAGGTGGGGTAACAGGCACGGTGAACTCTTCCCCCTGAGCGACACAGTCCGGCGAAAGTGCCAAGGCCATCGCCCACACGAGCCCTGTCGCCCAAAGCTGCAGAGCTTTATCGCCCCAGGGAGAGGGAGGAAAGCTCACCCAGCACCCGACTGTTTTCGTCCCCGTCATTTCAACGTCCACGCGACGGTCGGGTTGCAAACAGGCGATGACTTTGGCGCTCTGCGCACCAGGACAATCACCGGGCTTGGTCTCAGGTTGCGTTTTACCCAGTCCACTGGCTTCGATGCGAGTGGCCGGAATATTCTTGCTCACCATGTAGTCCTTGACCGCGTTGGCGCGACGCTCGGACAGCTTCTGGTTGTAGGCAGCGCTGCCAAAGCGGTCTGCATGACCCGTCAAAATAATTTTGTCGTAAGCGGTCGCGTCATTCAACTGACGCACCAAGTCATCCAGCATCACTTTGCCTTCGGGTTTCAGAATCGCTTTGTCAAAAGCGAACAGAGCGTCCGCAGAAAAGCTGATTTTTTTCGGCATCGGTACGGGCGCAGGCGGGGGCGGGGGCGGCGCTAACGGGGCCGCAGCGATCACGACAGCCTTGGGTTCTGGCGCGGGGGGCGCTGACACGACCCGTTGAATCACGGGGTCGCACGGTTCGACCGCGAGCGCGGGGGTCCACTCACCCGTGTGCCAGCACAAACCGTAGCCACTCTTGACGATACTGCCAGACCCATCGACCAGATAGCCCGGGTACCGGGTCGCTTGCGCCAAGCTTGCCACAGGAATAAATGCCATGACTGCCACAGCAGCCAAAGAGAGCTTGCTTAACGATTTCATGGTGTGTCATCCTTTGATAGTTGATGAACGGGTGCTCCAAACAGCCCATCCAGCCAGATTGACGCATCGCTTTGATTACCCGATTACCGTCCGTTAACGAGTTTAGATTACGTCGGTGTTCGCTCACGGTCTGTGCGCTGGCAGACACACTCGCCTTTCGTGTGGACGAGACCCGATATGTGCGGCGGCGCACTGACGGCACTGTGACCAAGCCATTACCTTGATTCAACTCAACCACACCAAGGAACCCTCGTGAAAAACCTCAATTTCAATCTGATCGCCATTGCCGTTGCTCTCACATTTAGCTGTGGCGTGATGGCCGAAGGCATGATTAAAAGCGACTACAAAGCGGCCATGGACAAGGTCTCCGCTGAGTACAAGACGGCCAAAGAGGGCTGCGCCCCATTGGCTGGAAATTTGAAAGACATCTGCGTTGCCGAAGCCAAGGGCAAGCAGAAGATTGCCAAGGCCGAACTCGAAGCCAGTTACAAACCTAGCGTGAAAACCCGCTATGAAGTGGGCGTCGCCAAAGCGGAGAGTGCCTATGCTGTGGCCAAGGAAAAATGCGACGATCTGGCCGGCAATCCAAAAGACGTTTGTGTGAAGCAAGCCAAATCTGCGCAGATTGCCGCCAAAGCTGATGCCAAAGCACAAATGAAGATTTCAGATGCCAATGCAAGCGCCAAAGACACAACGAAGGATGCGCAAGTCAAGGCCAGCGATCAGTCCACCAAAGCCCGTACGGAAGCCGCGACCGACAAGATGGATGCCCAGTACAAAGTCGAGAAGGAAAAATGTGACGCCTTCTCTGGCACCGCCAAAGACAACTGCCTATCTCAAGCGAAGACTCGCTTTGGCAAGTAAATTGATCTGACGACACATCCCGGGCATCGTCTGTTGCCCCTCCAACCGAACTCGCCAACCTGGCAATAGGTTGGCGAGGGGCGTTTAATCAGCCAGACGAGCACCGGCACGGCACGCCAACGGTGGTGTCGTGAAGATTCAAGACACACCCATCCTGGCAATACTATTTTATAGCTAAATGCTATAAAATTAGCTTATGCATGTCATTTCGAAACACGCGCTTGTTGCCTTCTGGCTCAAACACCCCACAGCCAGAGTGCCGTTAGAGGCGTGGCATCGGTTGATCAAGACATCCAGTTATTTCAACTTCAACGAACTCAAAAATACTTTCAACTCAGCCGACTATGTCTCGCCCTATGTCGTCTTTGACGTGGGTGGCAACAATTTTCGGGTGATCTGCGCACTGCACTATGACAGGCAAAAACTCTACGTCCGCGACGTGTTCACCCATGCCGAATATGACCGCTGGAGCAAGACTTATAGGAGCAAAAAATCATGACCACACTCACCATTGACACCGCCACCCTCGCACCCGCCTGGCGCGCATTTCAAGTGTCGCTCCCCGTGAAGATCGGCACCATCACCAGCGCACGTGAGTTCAAGCGCGTCGTCAAGTTCATGAATGGTTTGCTTGATGTCGTGGGCGATGACGAAGACCACGAACTGGCGGGCTTGCTGGACGTGGTGGGGCAGTTTGTCGAGGACTACGAAACCACCCATTACGCTATCCCAGACGCAGCCCCGCACGAGGTGCTGCGCTTCCTGATGGCGCAGCACGAATTGAAGCAAACCGACCTGGCGGCTGAGATTGGCGGGCAGTCTGTTGTGAGCGATATCCTGAACGAGCGCCGCAGAATCAATGCGCGTCAGGCCAAGGCGCTGGGTACGCGGTTTGGGGTGTCTGCGGCTGTGTTTTTGTAGTTGCCTGTTGCCTCTGTGACGGTTTGCAGAGGCACTGTATACCCGTCTTCGCGGGAATGACGGGTGGAGGGCGGGAATGACGGCAGAGGAGGCTGCGGTGCTTTGGTAAAGGGTTACTCGGCCAGCAAACCTGCCACACGCGCCTGCAATGCGACGGGTTGCACTTCGCTGGGCGCAAGGGGCTCCCCAACATTCAACCCCACCCGGTTAAACACCCCTCTCCGAAACGGGCGGGCCATGGCGACGTTGTTGCCTTTGACTTGCTCAATGCGACTGAAGAAGGAGCCCCACAGATTGGTCAGGGCCATGGGGATCACAGGCACGTTCAGACCGTCAGCCTGGGCGCGCTCCAAGATTTTCATGATGCCACCTTTGAATTCTTGCAGCGTGCCGTCGCGGGTGATGCCGCCTTCGGGGAAGATGGCGAGCAGGTCGCCCTCGCGCAGCACCTGGGCGGCGGCGGCGAAGGCGGCTTCATAGGCGGCGGGGTCTTCCGCACGCGGAGCAATGGGGATGGCCTTGGCAAGTTTGAACAGCGTGCCGAACACCGGCACAGCGAAGATGCGGTGGTCCATGATGAAACGGATCGGGCGCGGGCTGGCCGCCATTAAGAGCACGGCATCGACATAGCTCACATGGTTACAAGCCAGAATGGCCGCGCCTTGCACGGGAATGTGCTCGTCGCCCGTGACCTTGAAGCGGTAAACGAAATGCGACATCAGCCAGGCCACAAAGCGCAGCAGGTACTCCGGCACCAGCAAGAAGATGTAGCCAGCCACCACGGCGTTGGTCAGGCCGGTGAACAGAAAAATTTGCGGGATGCTGAAGTTGGCCTTGAGCAGCACACCGGCCATCAGCGCGCTGACAATCATGAACAGCGCGTTCAAAATATTGTTGGCCGCGATGATGCGGGCGCGGTGCGTGGCCGGGCTGCGCAACTGAATGAGCGCGTACATGGGCACGCTGTACAAGCCGGCAAACAGGCTGAGCAACAACAGGTCGGCCATCACGCGCCAGTGCGCAGGCTGCGCCATGAAGGCCGCCAAGCCCATGAGTTCGACCGCGGGCAAGGCGCGTGAAGCCAAGTACAGGTCAACCGCAAACACGCTCATGCCTATGGCCCCGAGCGGCACCAGACCAATCTCCACATGGCGGCGACTCAACACCTCGCACAAGAGCGAGCCGGTGCCAATGCCGATGGAAAACACGACCAACAAAAGCGAGGCCACATGCGAATCGCCGTGCAACACCTCTTTGGCAAAACTGGGGAACTGGCTCAAGAACACCGCGCCAAAAAACCACATCCAGCTGATGCCCAACATAGAGCGAAACACCACCAAGTTGCCACGCGCCAATTGCAGGTTTTTCCAAGTCTCGGTGATGGGGTTCCAGTTGATTTGGAGGTCAGGCGCGGTAACGGCTTGCGCCGGGATGAACTGTGCGACAACGCGGCCGATCACAGCCAGCACCACGCAGGCCAGTGCCACATCGCGCGGGCCGGTTTCGGGAATAGCCACCAGCAACCCACCCACCACATTGCCCAGCAGGATGGCGACAAAGGTGCCCATCTCCACCATGCCGTTGCCGCCGGTCAACTCGCGCTCGCTCAGCACCTGCGGCAGGTAAGAAAATTTGACCGGGCCGAACAGCGTAGAGTGCAGACCCATGAGGAAGGTACAGGCCAAGAGCGTGGGCACGTGGCCGGTGATGAAGCCTGCCGCCGCGATCCCCATGATGGCGATTTCCAGGTTCTTCACGAAGCGCATCACGCGCGTCTTCTCCAGCTTGTCGGCCAGTTGGCCGCTGGTGGCAGAGAACAAGAGAAAGGGCAGGATGAACAGCGCCCCAATCACCAGCCCGGCCAGCGCGGGTGGCAACCAGCCCAGACTGAGCTGGTAGGTCACCATCACGGTGAAGGCGAACTTGAACAGGTTGTCGTTGGCCGCACCGGAAAACTGCGTCCAGAAGAAGGGCGCGAAGCGGCGCTGACGCAGTAGGGCGAATTGGTTGGGGTAGGTCACCCGGTAAACACCGTTAACACCCCGGTGTAACCATAGAGGTGGTGACGGGCGATTTCACCTCCGGCGAAGAAACCCACCAGCGGCACATCGCCCAGGGCGCGGCGCACGATTTGCAGTTCGGCACTCGGCCCGCCGAAATGCGGGCCACCGCGCCCAGAACAGCTCACGTACAGCGCACCGGTGATGTGGCGGGCGGGGTGCGGTGTTGGAGCTTGCGCGGGTTCGTCCGTCAGTCCCAAACCCATGGACGTCGCCGCCTCGACGCTCACCTCTTCAGGCTCCAGCTCTTCGCGAATCTCAGCGCAGATGCGCATCAGGTCGGCACGAGCGGCCTGCACATTGCGCTGGCAAAACGCGAGTTGCATGCCTTCCTCGACCAGGTCGGCCACGACCACGCCGCCGCGCATTGGGTCCAGGCCGATGAGGTGGCGCACGATCACGTCGTTGCCAAAGTTGCCGGTGCGGCTGATGGCGGCTGCATCAGTGCGGGCACCGCTGCTGGTTTCAGGCCGCATCAAACCCACCAGCGTGGCACGCAAGGCTTGCATGGCGGGCTCGGGCTGGTCGAGTGACACGTTGAGGTCGCGCAGCAGCACGTCCAGCGCGGGTTCACCGTCCAACTCCAGGGCCACATTGCGGTCGGCCTTGGTCACCAGGCGGGCCGGACTGATTGGCAAACAGCCCTGCGTCACGCGCGAGACCAGATGAATGTCACGGCCAAAGGCCACGCCACTCAAGCCGCCATGAAACACGCCGCTGGACAAACCCTGGCCGCGCATGAAGCCGTCGCCGCCCACGGCAAACTGCACGGTCTGCGTACGGCTGGCGGCCAGGCCGCCAAATAAATAGCCCGAGTCGGTGCGCTCGGCCATTTCGGTGATGAGCTCGGTCAACTCGGGCGTGTCGCTGTCGGCGTGCACCAGGGCAGTGTGCGCCTCAAAGCCGATACCGAGCGGCGCGATGCCGGAGAACACGCGGTACTGGTCGCTGGGCAATTCACACAGCATCAGCACCAGCGCGGGTTCGTCAAAGTACTCGGCGTTGTTGGCGGCTACGCCCACGCCCACCGTACCTGCCCAGTCGGTCACCTCGGGCAGCTCTGCACGCAGGTGGGCCAGGATGTCTTGCGCTGCATCGGCGTAATGGTCGGTGATGTAGAGCAGCGCGAGCGTGGGGGTTTTCACATAGTCCGGCAAAGCCATTTGGCCGCGCAACTGCGCCAATACCAGCGCAGCGGCCATGGCCCACTGCGGGTGGGTGGCGTGGCCGTAGGCGAAGCGTTTCATAGCGGGTGCTGCTGATGCTTGCTGATTTAGCGACGGCTGGCCTGTTTTTTGACGGCTTTTTTGGCTACAGGCTTTTGGGGGCTAGCGTGAGCAGCTCCTTTTTTTGCAGCATCGGGAGCGGTCTTGCTGGTCGATTTTTTGGCCTGTTGATCCACCTGCTGAGCCGCATGCTGGGCCGCTTGCTTGCTCACCTCTTGCATGGCGCTGGTGGCAATTTGCTGGAACTGCTGGGTGAGCGATGTCCACAGTTGCACCGGGTCCACGGCGGGCGCGGCAGCCGTTTTTTTAGCGGCGGGCTTGGGTGCCTCGGGGGCAGGGGTGGGTTCGGGCGGTGGCGCTGGTGGCGGTGCGCTGGGCGCAGGGGCCGCCGCTTTGGCGAAGGCAGAGGCGAAGGGCCCCGTAAAGAGTGCGGCCGAGGGTGTGGCGCTGGTGGGGGCACTGCTTGCGGCCGCAGCCGCAGCGGGGAACTGAAACGCCTTGCTCATGGCGCTCATGTCCATGTTCATGCCTTGCAGGGTGGCCAGGGTCATCTTTTGCACCTCCAGCGCCTGGATGGTGGCCTTGAGCGCGGTGGCGTTCTGGTCGAGCCAGAACTGCACGGCCTTGAGTTCTTCGATGCGCTTGTCCAGCTCCTTCGGGTCTAAAGTGGGGGCGACCCAGCTGGCAGGCCCCGGCATGGGGTTGGACTTACCCTGGGTCAGACTTTGCAGAAAGTCAAAACCAGGGACAAATTTGCTGAAGTTGTGGGCGGGGGAATCACTCATGGTCATAGCTCCTTGTAATGTCCTTACTCTACTCGCCCAATGCGCTGCACCACAAGCGCCATGGCTTTGGCGTCGGTTTGCACAAAACGGTCGAACTCGGGCGCGTCTTGGTACTGGAAGGCACTGCCGGCTGAGGCAATGGCCTGCTTGGCCCGCGCATCGTCCGCCGCCATGCGGGCGGCTTGGCGCAGCTTGGTCACCACCGCCTCAGGTGTGCCCGCAGGCACAAACAGCCCCGCCCATTGCGAGTAGCTGATGGGCACGCCCAACTCCTTCAGGCTGGGCACGTCGGGCAGCACGGCCAAGCGACCCTCGCCCCAGTGCGCCAGGGCGCGCATCTTGCCCGCGCGAATCTGCTGCACCACGCTGGACGGGCCGGTAGACACCGCGTCCACCTGCCCCGCCAGCACAGCCAGCACGGCAGGGCCTGCGCCGGTGTAGGGCACGTGCAGCATGAAGCTGTTGGTGGCGATCTTGAGCTGCTCCATGGGCACGTGCATGGTGCCGTAATTGCCGGAGGAGCCAAACGTCATCGTACCGGGCTTGGCTTTGACGGCGGCCATGAACTCGGCATAGGTCTTCCACGGGCTGTCAGCGCGCACCACCAATACGGTGGGGTCGGCGGTGAAGCGGGCGATGGGCTTGAGCTGATCCAGCGTGAACATGGGGTTGCGGCGCAGCACCTTGTCGGCCTCAGGCAGCACCACGACCGATGACAAGGCCATCAGCAGGTTGTAGCCATCGGCCTTGGATTTGGCCACCTGCGCCATACCGATGCCGCCACCCGCGCCGCCCTTGTTCTCCACAATCATCGACTGCTTGAGCGCGCGGCCCATGGCCTCGGCCACCGGGCGGCCCACCGCATCGGCCACACCGCCGGGGGGGAAGGGCACGAGCATGGTGATGGGGCGGCTGGGGTACTCGTCTTGCGCCAGGGCGGGCAAGGCAAAGGCAGCGAGCAAGGCAAGGCTGGCCAGTTGCGCGAAAACCATCAGGCGTTTCATGTTTCCTCCACCGGGTTGTTCAACTCACCCAGGCCCGAGATGGCCACGCGCACCACGTCGCCATGGCGCAAGAACTTGGGTGGCTTGAAGCCGATGCCCACGCCCACCGAAGTGCCGGTGGCAATGATGTCGCCGGGCAGCAGGGTCATGGCGGAGGACATGGTTTCAATCAAGGTGGGCACGTCAAAAATCAGCTGCGAGATGTGGGCGTTTTGGCGTGGCTCGCCATTCACCCAGGTCTGCATGGTCATGTCGGTCGGGGCTTCGTCGCGGCTGGTGATCCAGGGGCCGAGCGGGCAAAAGCCGTCGAGGGACTTGCCCAGGAACCACTGGGCGTGGTTCTTTTGCAGGTCACGTGCGGTCACGTCGTTCATGGCCACAAAGCCGAACACGTGCTTCATGGCGTCGGCCTTGGTGACGTGGCGGCAGGTTGTGCCGATGACCACACCGATCTCACCTTCATAGTCCACCGAACTGGTGTGCTTGGGGTTGAAACGAATCGCATCCGTCGGGCCTGACAAGGTGGTGGTGGCCTTGGTGAAAATCTGCGGGAATTCGGGGATGGCCGAGGCACCGCCAGAGGTGGCGTTGAAGCCGCTTTTGTCGAACTCCAGCGCATGGTCGTGGTAGTTCTTGCCCACGGCAAAAGGGTTGCGCAAAAAGGCGGACAGCGGTGACAAGAATTTCACGCTGGACAGGGCCACGCGCTCAGTGACTGCGGCATTGAGTTGGGCCGCCGTGGTGCCTTGCTGGATGATGGCCAGCACGGGATTCGGGTGCGCACCCAAGTCACCGCCGACCAGAGCGGCTTCTTGTTTCTGTTCATCAATGAGGGCCAGGCGGACATTGCCAGCCACTTGTACGCGTGCGAGTTTCATGGGGTCTCCTAATCAATCAAAAATAATCATTCGCCAGCGCGGATTATCGCAAGCCTCAGCAGGCGCAATGCTCACATCAATGCGCGTGGACCATGGGCATCACCGCCACAGGCACCTGGAGCTGCACCCGGCTCTGTTGACCGGCCGCGTCCTTGAACACCAGCGTCAGGGGCACGGTGCTGTCTTTCTTCAAAGCGGTTTTCAAATCCATCAGCATCACGTGGTAGCCGCCGGGCTTGAGCTCTACCGTCTTGCCCGCAGGCAAGTCCAGTGCGGGCACGGCGCGCATCTTCATCACGTCGCCCTCCATCTTCATCTCATGCACCTCGGCAACCCCTGCGACGGGGGTGGAGACCGAAACCAGTTGCGCACCGTCTTTGGACTTGAGTTTCATGAAGGCCCCGGTGGCCATCTGACCTTGCACCGAGGCGCGCACCCAGGCGTCTTTGACTTCGACGCTCTGGGCGTAGAGCGTGGTGCTGGTCAGGGCCAGGGTGGCGATGAGGGCTTGGAGTTTCATGGTGTGTCTTTCTTCTGGGATCAGTGTTGGTGTCCGCCCTGCCCGTCCGGACCCGACGGGATGAGTTCCAGCAAGGCGGCGGGGAATTTCAAACCTTTCGTCGAGACGCCTTGCTCTGGGATTTGAGTCCAGTCGTTGCGGCCATTCTCGCAAGTTTGCAGCACTTTGAACCACAAGGGTTGCGCATCCTTTGACAAACCACCGCGCAGCACGAACTCATCAAAGTAAGCGTCGGGCACGGCGTGCTCGCGCGAGGTCGCTGTCCAGGTGATTTCGCTCCCATCAACAGTCAACACCCAACCCGGCTTGGGCTGGGGCTTGGCCCCTTGAAGGCCGGACGGTATTCGCACGGTGATGCCTATGGTGGGCGAGCCTTGGCAGCCATGGCTCACGCGCAACGCAGCCTTGTAATTGGCCCCGGACAGGGCCACAGGTTCGTCCAAGACCACATGAGGAAATACGGCTGTAGCGCACGCAAAGCATGCGTGAGCCGCTATTATTTTTAGAGCAAATTTCATTGGGATGTTTCTCTGGGATGGTTAAAAATCATGTTTCAACTCGATCACGTAAGTGCGCTTGGGGTAGGGGTGAAAGTTCCAGTACTCTTCTTTCGTCAGGTTGTCGATGCCAATGGCCGCCACTGTTTTGGGTGCAATGCGGTAGCGGGTGCGCACATCCAGAATCAGGTAGCGGCTGGCCCCCTGGTAGGCAAAACCGTTGACGTCTGAGTTGTTGAGTTGCGAGTACTGGTCGCCGCTGTAGCGCACACCCAATGAGGCACTCAGCCGGTCGTCAAACCGGTAGCTGGCCAGCGCCGTGGCCCGCCACACGGGCACACGCGGCTGGAATTTGCCAACACTGTCCGGCAGAGCCGCGTTGGCGACGATGCGCGAGTCCGCGTAGGTGATGCTGCCGGAAAAGTCCAAGCCTTTGACCCCCACGTCGTTACCCTGGTAAGCCACTTCCACGCCTTTGGTGTTGATAGCATCCACGTTTTGCACGCGTGACACGGTGGCCGAGCCGGGGATGAGCTGCGAGTACAGCGAGTCGGTCACGTCCTCGTTGAACAGCGTCAGGCGCAGCAGGCCGTGGCCCAGGTCTTTTTCCAGCGACAATTCGGTCGTCCATGACTTCTCAGGGCGCAGCGTGGGGTCGTTGACAAAGGACAGGTTGGCGTTGGCGGTCGCGCCATACAACTCCTGCACAGTGGGCATGCGCACGGCGCGGCCCACCGAGGCTTTGATGACGGTGTCGCCCGACCACTGGTAGGCCAATGCGCCTTTGGGCGACACATAGATTTCGTTGCGACTGTCATAGTCCACCGGGGTGGAGCCCAGCAGGCGGGTGAAGCCGCCCGTGGCGCTCCAGTTTTCCACGCGCGCACCCAGCACGGTCTTCCACTTCGGGGCAAATCGCCAGGTGTCCTGGCCATAGACACTTTGCAGTTGTGTCTTGCCGCCCACGTCGCTCATGGTCGTGCCCGCGTTGTCCGTCAGCCAGTTGCCTGCGATGCTGGATTTGAGAATGTGAAGTTGGTAGTTCTCTTGCTGAAAACCAAAGTCCACGATGTGCTCGCCCTTCATGCCCTGGGGCCGCCAAATGCCCTTGGTGGCCAAGGTCGTCCAGCCCGTGCCGTTCTGGTTGGTGAGGCTGCCCGGCCCGCCGCTCAGGATGGTGCTGACGGGGCTGGCCGTGGTGGAGGCGGCCGAGGACAAGGCGGTGGCCCGTTGCAAGTCTGTCCCGTAATCGACCAGGCTGGCGGCCAGCTCCCAGTCCCACACGCCCTTGGTGTTGCTCTTAAGCGAGAGGCCGTGCAGGGTGTGGGCCAAGCTCTCACGCGAGGCGTTGAAGGCCCCGTCAGTACTGTAGTTCTGGCCGTTGATCTTGACCGAGCCCAGGTACACCAGGTTGCCCACCGCGTCACGCAAATAGCTTTGCGGGTTGGCGTCGGCGGTGTTGGCCCAATAGCCCAGCGTGTAGCTGGCTCGCAGGGTGGGGCTGATGTCATAGGCCAGCTTGATCTTGGCGTGGTCCTGAACCGTGTGGTACTGGGTGTTGGTGCCTAGGATGTAGTTGGGCACGTTGAAGTTGTTGGGCGTCAAAACAGCCCCCGTCACGGGGGTGGTGCCCGCGCCGCCGGTGGCCGTCAACAGCTTGGTGGCCATGACCAGGGGCTGGCCCGCGCTGTCGGTGTGGTTCAGGTTGACCCACCAAGACCAGTCACCGCTTTTACTGCCCAGCGAGGCACTGGCCTGGCTGCCGCTGTAGGCCGCACTGGTGTTGTACAGGCTGAAGTTTTGGGTGAAGGCGCTGGCCTTGGCATGGCCTTCAAACTGGGTCGGCATGCGGGTGACATAGTCCACCACCGCGCCCACCGAGTTGCCGGGGTAGGCGGCAGAGAAGGGGCCGTACATCACATCGACGCGTTCCACCTCTTCCGGCGTCACCAGGCCCCAGCGCGGCGCGTAGGTGGCGCCGTTGCCCAGGTAGTTGGACAACAAAATGTCGTCGGCATAGACGGCTGAGCGCGCGCTGTTGCCCGTGCCCGAGGCGCGGCTGGAGAGCACGGCGTGGTTGTAGTCGCCCACGTAGCGTTTGCGCACCAAGAGGCTGGGCAGGTACTTGAGCGCGTCTTCGCTGTCGGTGGCGTTGATGGTGGCCTCGATCTGCTCGCGCGTGACGCCTTCAATCGTGGTGGGAATCTGTGTGGGCAACGAGGTAGGCTGGCCGCTGGTGATGGTGACAACACCGAGGTCTTTGACCGGGGCATCCACTTGGGCCAGCACCGGGCCAGCCAGGGGCAAGCCCACGGCCAGCGCCAAGGCGAGTTTGTTTTTTCGCACGGGAATCTCCAAAAATACCAAGAAAACTGCCTCTAGCCCTTTAAGGACTAGCACAAGCAGCTACAGTTTTGATAGCTTAGGAGAGGGCAGGCGGCCCGCGTGCAGGCCCTGGCGCGGCGGTTCGGGCGGGGACATGGGCGGCGGGAAGGCTTGGCAGCACATAGCCCAGGGGCTGGGCCGGTTCTGCCGTGAACCGAGCCACCGGGGGTGACGCACTCATCGTGGCGCACAGGGGGCAGTCCAGCGTGTGGCCGGACACCTCTTTGACGCCATCGTCAGTTTTGACCAGCAGCTTAGCCGCACCCGCGCTGGTGCAAATCAGCTCCATGGCCTGCGGCTTGATAAGCGGCGAAGCAATGGCCACACCAATGGACAGCGCGAACCACAGCAACACAAAACGTGCCCAATAGCTCGCCCAGTGCCGCACATTCAGCTGCGCGCCAGGGCGAGCGTTGACATGGGCGTGGCGAGACAGGGACATGGGGAAATTATCCCATCTCAAGACCGGGCACAAGCCACCCGCAACCTGACCTAAACCTACCATTAGCTTGACATTGATCAATGAAGATCCGGTTCATCAGGGGGAAGATGAGGCATCTTGAGAGAAATGAGCTTGTACGAACCGCCGTAATAAGGATTTGCCATGAGTCAGTAGTGTCCCAACGTTCTTCAGAGGAGAGCGAGCTGATTGGGCTCGAAATCCGGGTCTGAATCCGTTGAGGGTGGGGTAAGTAGTTGATTTAT
>JAYVPU010000146.1:0-6721 GCA_043757205.1 Comamonadaceae bacterium
CATGAACCAGATGTCGAGCATGGCGTTGTGCACGGTGTAGGCCCCGATGGCACAGATCACGATGATCACAGGTGCGATGATCGAGAAGGGAATGCGCAAGATGGATGCAAATAGCGGCACGGTGGTCAGCACCACAATCAGTCCCACGAAATTACCCAGGTACATACTGGCAATCAAACCCCAGACGAAGTCTTTCTGCTCAACGAAAAGCAGAGGACCGGGCTGCAGACCCCAGATCAGCAGACCACCCAACAACACCGCTGCCGTAGGTGAGCCGGGGATGCCCAGCGCCAGCATAGGCAGCAGCGCACTGGTGCCAGCCGCATGGGCGGCCGTTTCGGGCGCGATAACACCTTCAAGTTGACCCGTGCCAAATTTCGAACCATTTTTGGACAGTTTCTTGGCCAGACCGTAGCTCATGAAGGACGCTGGGGTTGCACCACCGGGGGTGATGCCCATCCAGATGCCGATTAGCGAACTGCGCAGTGATGTCATCCAGTAGCTGGGCAGTTTTTTCCAGGTTTCCAGCACAATTTTGGGATCAATCTTTGCGCTCTTGCCTGAAAAGGCCAGACCCTCTTCCATGGACAGCAAAATTTCGCCAATACCAAACAAGCCAATCACCGCGATCAGGAAGTCAAAACCACGCATCAGCTCATGAAAGCCGAAGGTCAGGCGAAGCTGGCCGGTCACCGTGTCCATGCCGACGGCTGCCAGAGCAAAACCAATGGTCATGGAGGCCAGGATTTTAAAAGGCGAGCCCTTGCCCATACCCACAAAGCTACAGAAGGTCAGCAGGTAAACCGCAAAGAACTCGGGCGGGCCGAATTTCAACGCAAATTTCGCAACCAATGGCGCCATGAAGGTAATCATGACCACCGCAACAAACGCACCCACAAATGAGGAGGTGAATGCGGCGGTAAGTGCTTCGCCTGCGCGCCCTTGCTGGGCCATGGGGTAACCGTCAAACGTGGTGGCAACGGACCAGGGTTCGCCCGGAATGTTGAAGAGAATGGAGGTAATGGCTCCGCCAAATAAAGCACCCCAATAGATGCACGACAGCATGATGATGGCTGACGTGGGCGGCATGGTGAAGGTGAGTGGCAGCAAAATGGCCACACCGTTAGCACCACCCAGACCGGGCAGCACACCAATCAAGACACCCAGCACAATGCCAACCAGCATCAGCAGCATGTTCATGGGGGTCAGAATGACGGCGAACCCCTGAAACAACGCGTTTAGTTCTTCCATTTTTTATAACTCCTAATGTTCAGTAGCCTAGTCCGCTCAGCAGATCAAAGTTGCCCTTAAAGAGCGGAACCTTGAACCAGACTTCGAACATCATGAAAAACAAGACCATGACGACCGCAGCGGCCGTGAGACTCTTGACCCAGGAGTACTTGCCCAGAATGATCATGAACAGGGTGATGTAAATGAACGAGGCCACGTAAATACCGATGAACTGGATGCCGACAACATAGACGACAGCAGGCAACAACACGGACAAAACGCGACCGATTTGTTCACGATCAACAAAAATCTCGGTGTTTTTGTTTTTGCCAAACAGTGCCTGAAACAAGATGCCCAAACCGGAGATCGTCAGGATCAAGCCGATGTAGAACGGGAAGTAGCCCGCACCGGGACCGTCAGAAGTCCAGCCCGAGCCTAGCTTGCGGCTTCCATAAAGAACGACGCCGCCCAATATCATGACGCAGACTGCCGTAACGGCATCAACGATATTGGTGGCTACGCCGGTGCGTGTTCCCTCATGGGAATCAGAATTCGCATCCATATTGGCTCCTACAGATAATTTGGAAATTAAAAAGAACAGTTCACACCAAAAACGAGGCTCAATCCTGGTTGAGCCTCGTTTTGAGTGAACGCAAAAAGCGTTCGAAGCTTATTTGGCAATAAAGCCAGCTTCTTTCATCAGCTCGCGGTGGGTGTTTTCAGTAGCACCCAGCCATTTGGTGAAATCCGCACCTGACATGAAGGTCTGGTTGAAGGCACCTTTTTCCATGTAGTCTTTCCAGTCTGGCGTGGCGCGGATTTTCTTGAACAGCTCAACATAGAAGTTCAACTGATCAGGCGTTGCACCGGCAGGCATGAAGATGCCGCGCAGCATGACGTAATCGGTGGGTACACCGGACTCTTTGCAAGTGGGAATGTCATACCATGACTGGGTGTCTGTCACCTTGGTTTTGTAAGGCATGCGAGTATCGTCAAAGACGCAAAGTGCCTTTAACTTGCCAGCGCGCCACTGGGCCACGGCTTCAATCGGGTTGTTCACGCTGGAGTCAATGTGCTTGCCCACCAGCTGAACGGCCACGTCACCGCCCCCTTTGAAGGGGATGTAGATAAACTTGGTGCCCGTGGCTTTTTCCAGGCCAACGGTCAAGATCTGGTCTTCTTGTTTGGAGCCCGTGCCGCCCATTTTCATTTTGCTCGGGCCAGCAGCCTTAACGGCTGCGATGAACTCGCCAGCCGTTTTGTAAGGGGCTTCTGCATTGGTCCACAGCACAAACTGATCCAGCGCCAGCATGGCGACCGGCGTCATGTCACGCCAGTTGAAGGGGACGCCTGTGGCCAATGGAGTGGTGAAGAGGTTAGACAGGGTGATAACAATCTTGTGCGGGTTGCCCTTGGACTCTTTGACATCCAGAAAACCTTCAGCACCTGCGCCGCCAGATTTGTTCACGACGATTATGGGCTCTTTCATCAGCTTGTGCTTGATGATGATGCCCTGGAGCAGACGCGCCATTTGGTCAGCGCCGCCGCCTGTACCGGCGGGCACGATGAACTCGACCGGCTTGGTCGGCTCCCACGCGGCCATGGCAGGTGTTGCGGCCAAGAACCCTGTGGCGGCAAGCAAGCCCAGGGCGGTTTTTACAAATCGGGAACTCAACGGGGTTGGCATAGTTTTGCTCATGATGTTTCCTGTGTCAAAAAAATGAAGATGGCTCAACGTGAGCGGTCGTCGCATTGTTGGAGTCAGCAAGCTGGCAAGAGTTTAATTAGTCGTACACAAATGCTCTTGATGGGGGTCAACTTTTTGGAATTGCTGAAGGGTTTTAAGGGTTAACACGGGGGTGCGTGGTTAGGGGGTGAGCAGATTGAAAGCCTTGGCGAATTCAGCGCCACTCATCTTTTTTCCACCCTCGGGTTTGATTTTGAGCACTTCGATCATGCCGCCTTGTGAATTGATGAAAATCGCAGTTTCGGTGATGTGAGAAATCGTGCCCGGTTTGCCCTTGACTTCAGCCATGCGGCGGGTGGGGTGTTTGCGACAGTCGTACAGGTAAACCTGGGTGTCGGCCAACACCGTCCAAGCCCCAGGTGCAGGGTTGCAAGCACGTATCAAGTCATAAACCTGATCGACGTGGTTGGCCCAATTGATTTTTGATTCTTCGGCCCGGAACCAGCCTTCGTAGCTGGCCAGAGATTCGTCTTGTGCCACTTCATGATGTTGACCGCTAACGACCAGATCGGCAGCTTCTAGCAGGGCTGCCACGCCCATAGGGAATAGGGCATTGAAATACACATCACCCAGTGTGTCATTCGGTCCAATGGGGCAGGATTTTTGCAAAATCACAGGGCCTTCGTCCAAACCATCGGTGGGGCGAAAAATGCTCAGACCCGTGACCGTGTCGCCGCGTGCAATGGGCCAATTGATGGAAGAGGGGCCGCGGTACTTGGGCAAGAGCGAGGGGTGGTACTGAATCGTGCCGTGCTTGGGTATGTTGACGAGGCCTTGGGGCACAAATTGAAGCACATAGGCCATCACGCCAATATCCGCATTCAACTCCAGCATCGCTTGCTCGGCCTCTATGCTCGTGAGCTTGTCAAACTGAAATACGGGCAAACCCAAAGCCTTTGCGGCAGCGCAGAGTGCATCTGGTTTTTCACCGGGTTTTTCAGGTTTGCAAAAGACCCCAGTGATCGTGTCGCCACGGGCCACAAAGGCCTCTAGTGCGGCTTTGCCAAAATCTTGCTGGCCGATGAATGCAATTTTCATACTAGTCAGTTATTCCAAAAAAATCAGTTTCAACGAAACAGAAAATAAGTCGCCAAAATGTACAACACCACGGCAAACGCTTTCTTCAAGGGGCGAATGTCCATGCGGTGTGCGGTGCGCGCACCCAAAGGGGCCGTGCAAATACTGGCCAACGAAATGACCACGAGACCGGGCACATATAGGTATCCAAAAGCACCGGGCGGCATGTCGGGCATGTGTTGCCCGGCCCAGATGTAGCCCATCGTGCCCGCAAAAGCAATGGGGAAGCCCAGCGCGGATGAGGTGCCCACCGCCTGGTGAATTTTCACATTGCACCAGGTCATGAAAGGCACCGAGACAAATGCGCCACCAGCCCCCACCAGGCTGGACAGAAGCCCGATCACATTGCCCATGCCGAACATGCCCAGCCCTGAGGGCAAGACCCGTGTTGGTTTGGGTTTGCGGTCTAAAAACATCTGGGTGGCTGAGAAAATCACAAAAATCGCAAACAGAATGCTCAAGGCTTTGGTCGGCATGGCCACGGCGATTTGTGCGCCTATGAGTGAGCCCAGCAAAATGCCGGGCGCAAACAGTTTCACCACGGGCCACAGTACAGCACCGCGTTGGTGGTGGGCCCGAACCGAAGACAAGGAGGTAAAGCAGATCGTCGCCAGTGAGGTGGCCACTCCCATCTTGAGGATGTACTCCGCAGGGAAGCCCTTTGCGGTCAGCACAAAGGACAAGAACGGCACCATGATCATGCCTCCGCCAATGCCAATCAAGCCCGCCAGAAAACCAGCACATGCGCCCATCAGGGCCAGTTCAGCGATCAGCAGGGGTTCGATCATCTTGGGGATTCGTGGTTAGGGATCCCGCGCTCGGGACATGTCTCGTCTGGTTTTTATAAGGTGTCTGCAAGTGCCACCAGACCGCATCCTGAACCGGGGTTCAGGTGGGCGAGGTCAGCTTTGGCTTCGGGTTCATCTGACGCGAGATGATCACACCCGCCAAGCAATGTTCCAAGCCCTGGCTCAAAGAGCATTGGTTCTAGGAATTAAAAGCCCGGTGGCATTGCAGACAGCGCGAATTGTAGGCCTTGCTGGCCGCCGAATCTGAAAAACAATCCGTTTTAAAGGAGCTGACCATCTTCACCCAAGGCTGCGTCAAGGCGGCGAAGCAGTGCACTTAGCAGCGCGTCGTGTCCCGGTTCTAAGGCGGATCCTGAAGTGGCGGTGACAGGCGGATGCGAAGGTGGAGTCGGTGTCGGAGCCGGGGTTTGGGCCTGCTGGTCGCGCTGTGACAGATCAAACGCCAGATTTAACGAAGCCAGCACCGCAATGCGGTCACGGGCCTTGATTTTCCCGTTGTCCCGAATCTTGCACATGGCGGTATCGACCCGTTCCACCGCGTCGAGCAAGCGGGACTCGCCGCCTTCAGGGCAGCCCAATAGGTAGCTCTGTCCCATGATTTGAACTTCGAGCTGCTTCATGCGTCGCCTTTATCGGGGGCTGAATTCGTGGGCGCAGACAAACGTTCCAGCAGGGCATCGACACGTGCCCGTGCCGCACTCAGGCGGGACTTGAGCGAATCGCGCTCGCCTGTGAGTGACGCCAATTGCTCGGCCAATAATGCGTTGGTGCGTTGCAGTTCTTCGTGGCGAAGCAGCAAGCGATCCACGCGGTCAGCAATTTGTTCGATGGGATGTGGGTGAGACATAGCCCACGCATTGTAGGGTTTACGCAAGCTAGGCATCGTACAATCACTGCTGTTGGTGCTCGCGGTGTGGTTCACATGCCTCAGTTCAACGGGAAGCAGGAGGGTCGAGTCGCTCAGGGTGACTCAAATACCTCACCTGCGCTGCCCCCGCAACGGTCAGTGGACGAATCCGCCGATTCATCTTTCATCAACCCGCCACTGGATGCCTTGAACAAGCATCTGGGAAGGCGATGAAGGTGTGCTCCACCAGCCCGGATACCGGCCAACAAAGTGGCTGCACGCCTGCGTGCAGCCGTGTCGCTCAGGCGCTGTCGGGGAAGACGGCGAGGGCTTTTGTTGATGGTTCCCCTTATGAAAACTCGTATTTTTTGTGCCCGCCAGGCCATTTTCCCTTTGACTTTGCTTGCGGCCCTTCCTTGGTTGGCCCATGGTCAAACTGCTTCCACTTTGAATGAAACCGTGGTGACAGCCACCCGAGTGGCCCAACCTTTGAGCGATCTGGTGGCCGATGTCACCATCATCGATCGCCAAACCATTGAGAACAGCGGCGCAGTCGGTTTGGTCGATGTGCTGGCGCGTGTGCCGGGCGTCGAGTTCTACCGCAGCGGTGGTCCAGGCGCGGCCACTAACCTTCTTATTCGGGGCGCTGAGTCGCGTTATACGGCCGTTTTTATTGACGGCGTACGGATCGACTCCCAATCGACCGGTGGGGCGACTTGGGAGAACATTCCGTTGGCGCAGATTGACCGGATCGAAGTTCTCCGTGGTCCTGCGGGTGCCGTGTATGGTTCGGATGCGCTCAGTGGTGTGATTCAGATTTTTACCAAGCGGGGTGAAGGTACATTTGCGCCGTTTGTGGGTATCGGGTTCGGCACCTACGGCACGCAAAAAATAGAGGCAGGCTTCAGCGGTTCTGATGGCACCATTGACTACGCACTGGGCATAGCCCGCCAGTCCAGCGATGGTTTTAATGCGCGCCCCACGGCCGTCATCGCGTCGGGCGTCAGCCGC
>JAYVPU010000147.1:0-1755 GCA_043757205.1 Comamonadaceae bacterium
TGCTGCACGGCACAGAGTCGCTGGTCTTTGGTGATGCTGGATATCAAGGAATCGAAAAACGCCCGGATACAAACGCTGATGTGACCTGGCATGTGGCCACCCTTGTGCTTCGCCGCTGCGCGGCATCAGCCCTGCGCACTGGTCTGCCCGTCCGCCCCCCCCCCGTGGGGGCTCCCTCAGCCCGCGCGCCTTCGTTGTTGGCCTTCGCTACTGGTTTGGTAGCTTGTCACGCACGGAAAACGGGGCTTACATTACTGGTGGAACTCCATTGCAATTGCTATGTATTTCATAGCTTCTTGCGCAAGTTCTACGTGGGCTAGCGGCCTGTTTGGCATCTAAAAGCGATAGTGTTGGCTTGCTTAATGGCTACGTCGTACCGCTTGGCATCGAACTAAATGAACTCGATTAGCGCCACTGTGTGTCACACCGTGTCAGAATCATCACAAGAACAATACTTTACGAATTTGCGGTATTTTTGGCGGTAGATTGAAATCCATGTTTCTAAAAACCTTGATTCCATGAGGGTTTAAGCCTGCTTTGTGATCCCCGCCAGCCAAATGAAGTAAACCGCTGATTCGTCAACGGTTTTTCTTTTTGGGTCTTGTCGTCACTACATTTAGGTGATTTTAAAAACGGTTGTGTGCCGCTTGGAGCCCACTTTTTCCTCGTACGCCGCCCATTGTTTGATGCCTTTGACCAGCACCGAGGCACTGACATCTTTAACAGGGGTTTTGGACTTTAGTTTGCGGGTCACCCAGTCCTGAACGTGCGGCATGGTGCTGCCTTGCTCACCCGTGGGAATGAGCAACTCTTTGCCGGCGACGGTGCCGCCCGATGTGACTTTGATTTCAGTAGCGGGCATGGTGGTTCTCTCTGGAGCGTGAAGACATGAATTCAGTATGGCGAAAACTGGCGTCCCGCGTGTGTACTGTAGCGGCCTGCGCCTTGCTGGTGGGCATCTCATGTGTCGCCAGCGCGCAAAACGACTACCCTAACCGCTCGCTGACCCTGGTGGTCGGCTTTGCGCCCGGCGGCCCGAACGATATTCTCGGCAGGCACATGGCGAAGGCTTTGACACAGCGCCTTGGCCAGCCCGTGGTGGTGGTCAATCAGGCCGGGGGGTCGGGCAACCCGGCAAGCATGGCGGTGGCGAGTGCGATGCCGGATGGCTATACGCTGCTGCTGATCGGGCCGGCCAACGCCATTAACGCCGCCTTGTTTCCCAAACTGCCCTTCGATTTTCGGCGTGACATCGTGCCGGTGGCCGGTATCACACGCGAAGCGCTGGTGATGGTGGTGCACCCGTCACTACCTGTGCGCAGCGTGGCCGAGTTCATCGACCATACCCAACGCGGCGCACCGCTCACCATGGCCTCTACTGGCAACGGTAGCGCACCCCATGTCACCGGACTGCTGTTCAATCGCACGGCCGGGCTTGAACTGCCCATCGTGCACTTCGGCGGTGGCGGCCCCGCGCTGGCAGACATGATCAACGGCGGCAAGACGCAGGTGATGTTTGAGCCCCTGTCTGCGGCGATCGCACCCGTGCGCGCTGGCCAGTTGCGCGCGCTGGGCGTCACCACCGCCCATGCGTCCCCGGCTTTGCCCGGTGTGCCCACCATCGCCGCCACGTTGCCGGGTTTTGAAGCCAGTGCAGTGACGGGCATTGGCGTGCCCAGGGGCACACCGCTGGCCATCGTGGAGCGGCTCAACCGGGAGGTCAATGCTGTTTTGACTGCCCCCCAATCACGCGCG
>JAYVPU010000148.1:0-6697 GCA_043757205.1 Comamonadaceae bacterium
TGGTGCGCACCCAATGTGAAAAAGGACGAGCGATGGCTTCGACATCAGAGGTCAGAGGCGTGTCATAAGGCCGGTGCGCCAGGGCATGGTCGCCCACAATATTCACCAGGGGTGAAAAGGCGCGCTTGGCGTTGTGCATGTTGGCCAGACCATTGGCCAGACCAGGTCCGCAATGCAAGAGCGTGGCTGCGGGCTTGCCCGCCATGCGGGCGTAGCCGTCAGCGCAGCCAGTGACGACTGTTTCGGCCAGGCCCAGCACGCAGTTCATGCCTTTGACGCTATCGAGTGCGGCAACAAAATGCATCTCCGACGTGCCGGGGTTGGCAAAACAGGTATCAATACCGCAGGCCAGTAGCGTGCGAACCAGGCTTTCAGCACCGTTCATGTTGTGTCCTCTTCAATCAGGGAATGACTAACTGGCCATCAACTGCGCTTCGGGCGTGTCGTTGATGGTGGTGCGCCGCAGCTCGCGCCGCTCGGCAATGTCGTAGCGCCGCCCGCGGTGCAAGGTGCTGCGGTTGTCCCAGATGACCAAATCACCCTCTTGCCATTCATGGGTATAAACGAAGGGCCGTTGCGTGGCGTGTTCGAGCAGATCCATCAAGTACATGCGGCTCTCGGCCACCGGCCAACCGATGATTTGGCGCGCATGCACGCCGACGAACAAGACCTTGCGCCCCGAGCCGGAATGGGTATCGGTGAGCGGCCACACGGCGGGCGGGATGGCTTTTTTCTGCTCGTCCGTGTAGGCGTCGTCGCCCAAGATCAGGCGGGTGTGCAGGGCAAAGTGCTCGGCCTGGAGGTCTTGAATTTCGTCCCGGGTGCGCTGCGGCAGTGCGTCGTAGGCGGCGCGCAGGTCAGCAAACTCGGTATTGCCGCCCCAGCTGGGCGTGACCAACGCGTGCAGCATGGAATACGCCGCACGCGGCTTCATGAATGAGCTGTCGCTGTGCCAGAGTTGGTTGGCAAAATTGGACAGATTTTTGGGGGAGTCACGGCCTGCCACATGGCCCTGTGCATCTACGTTGGAGATATCGATCAGGCGCTCATCTTCCAAACGCTCTTTGCGCTTGAAGACACGCTTCAAACCAATGTCCAAGGGGCCGAAGGACTGGCTGAAATCGAGCTGCTGCTGCGCGGTGAGTGGCTGGCCACGCCAAACGAGCACACCGTACTGGTTCATCGCGGCGTTGATGGCCTTGACGTCTATCTCAGACAAGGGCTGGGTGATGTCGATGCCGCTGGCTTGGGCACAAAACAGGTGATGGAGAGGCTTGAGTTGGAGGGGCATGGCCAGGCGCTTGATCTTGGTTTGCGGGAGGATTTTGGGATGGGTTTATTCGAATTCAATCTTCGCTTCGGTCACGACACGATGCCACTTCTTCATCTCCAGCAGGATGAAGGCGTCAAACTGCTCGGGCTTGCTATCGACCACGTCCATGCCCATCTCCTCGATGCGTTTTTTGATGTCGGGCAAGGCCAGCACCCGTGAGGTATCGGCCTGAATTTTCTGAACCACGGCTTTGGGCGTGCCGCTGGGCACAATGAAGCCCAGCAATGCGCTGACGTCAAAGCCGGGCAGGACTTCTGCCACCGTGGCGTATTGCGGGAAGCCGGGCACTCTTTTCTCGCCCATGGTGGCAATCAGTTTCATCCGACCGGCCTTGACGTAGGGCAGGATGGACAAGAAGGGGTCAACCACCAGATCAATGCGCCCACCCATCAGCTCCGTATGCGCTGGCGCGCTGCCTTTCATGGGGGCGTGCAGCATGTCAAAACCGGCCTCGCGTTTGAGCAGTTCGGCCCCCAAATGGGTGGTGCTACCCGCGCCAGGCGTGCCGTAGATGAGCTTGCCGGGGTTGTTCTTGGCGTAGGCGATCAACTCGGGCAAGGTGTTGAACGGGGCATCCGGGCGGGCCACGATGGCCAGTTGAAAGTTGGCCAGTTGCGTCACCCCCGTGAGGTCTTTGGTGGTGTTGTAGGGCAGGCTCTTGCGCAGCGTGGGGTTGACGGCAAACGAGGAATTGACCATCCCGATGGTGTAGCCGTCGGGTTTGGACTTGGCCACAAAATCCGCGCCGATGACCGTACCGGCACCAGCCTTGTAGTCGAGCACGACGGGTTGACCCCACAGCTCTTGCAGCTTCATGCCGATCATGCGCCCGATGGTGTCCGTGGGGCCACCGGGTGGGAAGGGAACGATGATTTTGACCGGGGCTTTGGGGAAGTCTTGTGCCACCGTGGGCAGCGCGGCCAAGGCAAGCAGTGCAGTCGCAAGAGCGCACAGGGGTCGAATGTAGTGGGGATGCATAACGGTTCTGGTGATTCGTTAATCAGTATAAATTCAAAGTTTCTTCGCCCAGGACTGTGCCCTTAACTTCACCCCTGACCCGGGTTGACAGGGCGAACTTGGGCATGCCGCTGAGGATTCTTCGGCCATAGGCGGTGTCCGTCAGCCGCTTGTCGTAGCACACCACGGTGCCTTGGTCGGTCTCGGTTCGGATCAAGCGCCCGGCCCATTGGTTGAGCTTGATGCTGGTGGCGGGCACCGACAGTTCATTGAAGGCGTCGCGCCGCTGGGTGGCCAGCCACTCGGCGCGGGCTTCACCAATCGGGTCGCTGGGTGGGGTGAACGGGAGCTTGGCGACAAACACGGTCTCGCAGTAGGCACCGGGCAGGTCAACGCCCTGGCCGAAGGTCTGCAAGCCCATGATGATGGAGGGCTCACCCGCGTCAACGCGGTGTTTGTGCTCTTTCAGCAGCGCGTTGCGCGAGCGGGCGCCTTGCAAGAGCACGCGCGCAGCCAGCGCCTCGGGCAGGCTGTCATAGGCCTGTTGCAGGTGGCTGCGTGAGGTGAACAAGGCCAAAGCACCGCCGGTGACCCGGGTCGCATCGAGGATGAATTCGGCAATCATCTCGGTGTTGAAGACGGCGATGTCACGCGGATTGCAGTCGGTTTTGACCACGACCAGGCTGCCTTGCTGGGCAAAGTCAAACGGGCTGTCCACCGCCAGCAAGGTGACGTCCGGGTCGGCATCGAGGCCCACTTCTTTCAGGAAAAAATCAAAGCTGCCGCAACTGGTGAGCGTGGCGGATGTGACGACGGCCGAGCGCACCTCGGCCCAAAATTGGCTGACCAGCAGCTTGCCCGGAATCAAGGGGCTGGCGTGTGCCATGACGCGAACGTAGCCGCCATCGTCGCTGAAAGAAAACCACTTGGCGTCAGGTTCCGAATCAGATTCGCTATCACCCAGCAATAGCGTGACGGTTTGCACCAGCCCGTCCAGCGTGGGTGCCAGCGCCCCGAGAGAGGCGTACATGGTGGCCAGGCGCAGCGCACTGTGCGGCCCCTCTTTGAGGTTTTCATTCAGGCTATCGGACACGCCCTTCATGTGGGAGGCCAGCGCCAGTGACGTGGACACCAAAAGCCGCACGGGCTCCACCAAAGGTTCTGGCAGCACACCGTGCGGCAGCCGGGCATATTTTTCCCGGCTGTTGACGCTTGAGCCGTACAAGCTCATGACCAAGCCCTGCAAGTCGGACATGGCCTGCTTGATCTGTCGGGTCAATTCAACGGCCGCTGCCGTGTCACGGTATTTGATCTCGGTGCCGACTTTTTGTAGGCGGCTGCCCATCTGGTCCAGCCAGCGCAGGTTGGACAGATCGGCACTGGCAGAAAATTGGGCGCTGGCCACAGAGGGCAACTCGTGGCCTTCGTCCAATATCAACAAGGCATTGTTCAAGTCAGGCAACAGTTTGGCACCGACTGAAGCCAGTAACAGGTCATGGTTGGCCACGATCACCGTGGCACTGGCCACCTTCTTGCGCGCGTCGTAGTAGGTGCATTGGCTGAACTGCGGGCAGTGTTTGCCGGTGCAGGTGCTGCGCTCAGCGGCTATGGGAGCCCAGGGCAGGACGCTTTCGTTGAACTCAAGCGAGTCCCGGTCGCCATCCCACGCGCCACTGGCCAAGCTCTGCACGAGTTCTTGGTAGAGCAACACACTGCTGTCGCTCAAGGCCGCTTTGCTTTGATGTGCTGTCTGCTTGTCGTCTGGCGCGTCGTCGAAGAGATCGGCATTGGTATCGGCTTCGCCGCCTGCGGCGCGCTCCAGCTTGAGCTTGCAGACGTATCGACCCCGGCCCTTAGCCAAGGCGAAGTTGAAAGGCTGATCCAGCAGTTGCGAGAACTGCGGCAAGTCCTTGTGCATGAGCTGCTCTTGCAGGGCCACCGTCGCGGTGGAGATGATGACGCGCGTGTTGCGCGCCTGCGCCGCAATGATGGCTGGGATGCAGGCTGCCAAGCTTTTGCCGACACCGGTTCCGGCCTGGATGACGGCAATCGAGCGCTGCGGGTACTCGGCCTCCCCCAGCGTGCCATGGGAGAGGGTTTTGGCGACCTGGGCGGCCATCTGGCGCTGGCCCGATCGGGGTTTGAAGTCGCTGCCCGTCAAGACGGCATTGTCAAAGGCTTCGAGTGCTTTTTTTTCTATTCGGGACATGCCGTGCAGCTTGCCATAGATTCTGAGCCTGACGCGCTCACAACATCACACCCCGGCATCACAACCTGACATTTACGCCTGCGCCAAAGCCGCTTGCGTCAGGATGAGATGGCCGTCCAGTTCAATCTCATCGCAGTTATTGCCTTCGCCAATCCGGTCCACGATTAAAAAATCGCTGACCTTGTGCAGCGCGATCAGGGGGTGGTGCCAGACGCCGCGCGCGTAGCTCACGCCCTGGAAGCCTTTGGCCAGGAAGGCCTTCATCCGGCGGGCATCAAACTCACCCGCGGGTGCGACCACGACCAAGTATTCATCATCGGCTGACTGGGTGACCGGCACAAAGGCCTGGCTGCCCAGGGGGTGACGCTCCATGACGGTGATGGGCAGTGGCAAGGCCCGGGGCTGACCTCTGAACAGACTGATAACGGGCAAGCCGCCCTGCTCGGCAGCGTCCACGCTGGCCAGCGCGTGAAAACGCTCAGTCGTGCCTGCGTTAATGGGGTAGTGCTTGGCACCTTCGAGCATGATGACTTCGCCAAAGGTGGCGAAAGCTTCACGCGTGAGCGGATGAATGGGCAAATTATTCATGCCAATTTCCCCCACAAACGCAGGCGCGAGGTGCCGCCGTCTGGGTGCATGTTGTAACGAACGTGGCTGATAGGGCCCAGCTTGGTGATTTCTTTTTCAAAATAGTGCTGCAAGTCCATTTGCAGTTTTTGCTCGGGTAACAACACCGGCCAAAACATGCTTTGCGTGATCATTGAGGTTTCGGTGCCGCCCTGCACAAACGCGGCTTGTATGGAGCAGCGGTCTGGGTAATTACCTTTGAAGTGGCAGGTATCGACTTCGATTTTTTCAATGACACCCGGCTGCCCGAGCGCCACCACGCACCAGTCATTGCCGGGCTCGCGGCGGCGGCGCGTCTCCCAGCCGTCGCCCATGTTGACGCCCCGCCCCGGCATGAGCATGTTGCTGGCCAGCCCGAAATGTTGGTTGTTGGTGGCCACCACGTAGCCCCCATTCTCAATACTGGCCAGGTCGATCAGCTCGCTGCGGCTGACCGTTGCCCAGTCGCGCTTGGGCTGACCGTACACGCGCAAGCGGGCAATGCCGCCGTCGGGGTAGATGTGCAGTCGGAAGTGGGTGTAGGCGTGATCGTTCGCTACTGCGTGGTAGTGGTGGCTATTGCCTTGCAGGTTGACAGAGGGCAGGATTTCGGTCCATACCGTAGCGGCAACCGGATCACCCTCACAGTCGCAGCCCTCTAATGACGCGGCGGGCGGGTAGTTGCCAGTGAAGTGGCTGGTGTCGATATCAAGGCCGTGGATCACACCGCGCCGCGCCAGACGCACGACGATGTGGTCGTGGCCGTTGACACGCTTGCGGCGGCTTTCCCAGCCATCCATCCATTTGCCGTGTTCGTCGTATTTGCCAGGGATGAAGACGGCAGGCTCGGGGTCGAGCATGCGCGACATGGGGGCAAAGAAATCGTCGCTACACGCAATGGCTTGCGCGCCCAGGCGAGGGTCGGCCAGGTTCATGTGGCGACGGGAGAAGTCGGGGGCGTTGGGGTCGAGTTGGGGGATGGACATGGTTGATTGTGAACCGTGTGAAGTTAACGAATAAAGATGCAATTACTGGGGCGCGCCCGCTTTGAACCAGCGGCCCAGGGTGGCGCGCTCGGTCTCGGTGATGCCGGTGGCGTTGTTCATGGGCATGGTTTTGAGGATGACCGCTTGTTGGTAAATCAACTGGGCGTGGGCTTGAATGGCTTGGGGCGAATCCAGTCGGATGTTTTTGCTGGCCAACTGGGCGTTGTGACACATGGCGCAGCGCAGCGCGATGATGGGTTGAATGTCGGCCAAGGTGGTTGCTGCGGCCATGGGCGTGCTTGCAGAGGTCGCAGAAGGTTGTGAGGGTAGTGCGGGGGCCAGCCAGACCGCTACACCCAGCAGAACGACCACCCCGGCTCCGGGATAGTTCCAGTTCCACACGCCCTTGTGTTTGAGGATGAAGAACTGGCGAATCAGCACGCTGGCCAGCATGATGAGTAGCAACATGGCCCAGTTGTAGGGGTGGGTGTAGGTCATGCTGTAGTGGTTGGACAGCATGGTGAATAGCACGGGCAGCGTGAAGTAGGTGTTGTGCACACTGCGCTGCTTGGCGCGCTGGCCATGCACGGGGTCGGGGGTTTCACC
>JAYVPU010000149.1:0-6669 GCA_043757205.1 Comamonadaceae bacterium
TGTGACCGATTTGAATCAGGTTGTCGAGCTTCACGCCGTCTTCAATGACCGTGTCTTGCAACGCGCCTCGGTCAATACAGGTGTTGGCACCAATCTCCACATCGTTACCAATCTGCACAGCACCCAACTGCTCGATCTTTTCCCAGGCAACACCGTTCGGGGCAAAGCCAAAACCATCTGCGCCGATGACCACACCAGAGTGCAAGATGCATCGCTCACCCACAACGCAGCCCTCACCCAAAGTGACTCTTGACTTGAGCACCGTGTAGGCACCGACACGCGCGCCTCGCTCAATCACGCACAAAGGGCCAATCTGCGCTTGCGGATGGACGACCGCCTCGAGATCAACGACGGCACTGGGATGAATTCGGGGGCCTGATTTCTGGGGTTGTTGCTGACGCCAAAGCTGGGTCACCCGTGCGAAATAAAGATAGGGCTGATCGGTCACCAAGCATGCGCCGCGAGCTAGAGCTTCTTCGCTCATCTGCGGGCTGACAATCACACATGCGGCTTGAGACGCCGCTAACTGCTGACGGTATTTCGCTTGACCGAGAAAACTTAAATGCGAAGCGCCAGCGGATTCGAGCGGTGCAAGTCCCTCAATCTGCACGTCAGGATCACCATGCAATTCACCCCCAAGGGCTTCGACGATGGCGCCTAAACGCAAGGACACGCTTCAGACATCCTCTGCCGACTTATTTGCCTGCATTCAAAACCTTGATGACTTTGTCAGTGATGTCGTGCTTGGGATTGATGTACACGGCTTCTTGCAAAATGAGGTCGTATTTTTCAGCTTCAGCTACTTGTTTGACCACTTGATTGGCGCGTGCGAAAACCTGCTGCAACTCCTCATTACGGCGAGCGTTCAGATCCTCTTGAAATTCACGGCGCTTTCTTTGAAAATCACGGTCTTGCTCCATCAGTTGCTTCTGACGTGAAGCACGCTGGCTTTCTGCCAAGGTGGGCGCTTCGCGTTCTAACTTCTCAACCAATCCCTTGAGCGTCGCACCTGTATCTTGCAACTCTTTTTCACGCTTGGAAAATTCCTGCTCTAGTTTGGTTTGCGCACTTTTCGCGGGAATCGCTTCTTTGATGATTCGATCCAAACTCACAAAGCCCAGGCGAAACTCTTGCGCCTTCAAAGGCGCTGCCAGAAAACAAAGCCCCAAAGCAAAAGCGAGGCCAGCTTGACGAAAAAGATAAGTCATTAGAAGGTGGTACCAATCTGGAATTGAATAGACTGCATTCTATCGCCATCAAAGGAACGAATAGGGGTTGCAAATGCCAGCCGTAACGGGCCTATGGGTGATATCCAGCTAATACCAACACCCGCCGAGGCCCTGAACTGCCCGAAATCAATCGCTTCATCCGCACCAAACACATTGCCAGTGTCCACAAAAGCGTACATGCGCAGTGTTCGGTCATTGCCAGTGCCGGGGAATGGCGCTTGCATTTCCAAATTCAGATTGATCTTTTTTGTGCCCCCCAACGAGAGACCAGTAACCGGATCCTTAGGCCCCAGACTACCGGGCTGAAAGCCGCGAACCGAACCCAACCCACCACCATAGTAGTTCTTGAAGAGGGGATAGGGGCGCCCGTCGATGCCCGTACCCATGGCCATGTCAGTATTAAACGCAAAGGTGTACTGCTTAGTGATAGGTATGTATTGCTGGTACTGGTATGCACCCCGCAGATAGCGAACTTCACCGCCCGCGCTCCATTCAGCGGTGGCACGCTGGAAGCGGCCTTGAGACGGCACCAACGCGCTGTCACGGTCATCCCGTGCCCAACCGGCGGTCAAAGGTACAGCCGTACTGGTGAAACCGAACTGGTTGGAATAGTCAACGTAGGCTTGCGGCAAATTGGTGCCCGGGTTGATGGTTGTGCGCTCAAGACCTGCACCCACATAGATCGTGTCGCGCTCGGTAAATGGAATGCCAAAACGCATGCTGGTGCCTGTTGTTTCAAGCGAATAACTGGCGGGATTCAAATAAGGGTTGGACACGCGGTGATAGAGATCAATCGTGCGTGAAATACCGTCTTGCGTGAAGTACGGGTCGGTGGTGTTGAGCACAATCACTCGGTTGATCTGGCTGGTATTGACCTGGATGCCCAAAGAGTTGCCAGAACCAAAAGCATTGTCCTGGCGAATACCAAATGACAAACCCAAACCATCCGTGCTGGAAAAACCGGCACCCAAGGTCAAGCTTCCGGTCGGTTTCTCTGCGACGTTCACTGTGAGGTCAACCTGATCGACAGAGCCTGGAACGTCATTGGTTTCAATCGACACGTCTTTGAAATATCCAAGACGGTCAATCCGGTTGCGTGATAGCTTGATCTTGTCACTGTCGTACCAGGCGGACTCCAATTGTCGAAGCTCACGTCTGACCACCACATCACGGGATCGGTTATTGCCAGCCACGTTGATGCGCCGCACATAGGCGCGTCTGGATGGATCGGCCTGAAGCACCAAGACCACCAAGTTGGTCGTGCGATCAATCTCAGGCCGAGACTGAACGCGCGCAAACGCAAAACCAAATTTTCCAAAATAGTCGGTGAACGCCTTGACCGTTTCTGCCACCTGATCGGCGTTGTACGACTGCCCGGGCTTGATGGCAACCAGCGACTTGAATTCGTTATTTCGCCCTAGGTAATTGCCTTCCAGCTTGACGCCAGCAACCACATACTTTTCCCCCTCAAACACATTGATGGCAATGGCCATGTCCTGTTTGTTCGGCGAAATCGCCACTTGAGTCGATTCAATGCGGAACTCCAGATAACCACGAGTCAGGTAGTAGGAGCGCAGCGTTTCAATGTCCGCATTGAGTTTGGCACGCGAATAGCGATCCGACTTGGTGTACCAACTCATCCAGTTGCCTGAATCCAGATCAAATAAATTGCGCAAGGTGGACTCGGAAAAGACCTTGTTACCCACGATCCGAATTTCGCTGATCTTGGCAAGCTCACCTTCAATCACCGTAAAGGTCAAGTTGACACGGTTGCGCTCGATAGGCGTCACCGTCGTAACCACCTCAGCGGCATAAAGACTGCGATTGATGTATTGGCGCTTGAGTTCTTGCTCAGCCTTGTCCAGTAAGGACTTGTCGAAGGGTCGGCCATCCGTCAAACCCACTTCACGCAAGGCTTTCTTTAAAACATCCTTGTCAAACTCTTTGGTTCCCACAAACTCAAGATCGGCGACGGTGGGGCGCTCCTCCACAATCACCACCAGCACATCACCAGCGACATCCAGCCGGATGTCCTTGAACAAGCCGAGCCCAAACAGGGCACGAATGGATGCCGTACCTTTTTCATCGTTATAGGTATCGCCAACGCGCACCGGGATTGACGCGAAGATGGTTCCTGGCTCCACACGCTGCAAGCCCTCAACCCGAATGTCGCGCACCGTGAAAGGGTCCACCGCCAATGCGGAATGTGCGGCGAATACCAAGGCCGCCGCAACAACAGTTTGGCGCAGGTTAAATCGATTGAGTTGCATTTTTATATGAATATTGAAATTGGCACCTGAAACAGGTCCCCAAAGAAAGATCAGCCCCAGAGGCGATTGATGTCATTGAAAAACGCGATGCACATCATGACCGCCAACACAGCCATGCCCACCCGCTGCAAGCGTTCTTGCCATGCATCCGACGGGCTTTTTCCCGTCACCCACTCCCAAAGATAATACATCAGGTGCCCCCCATCAAGAATGGGCAGTGGCAGTAGGTTCAAGACCCCCAAGCTCACGCTGATCAAGGCCAAAAATACCAGATAAGACGTGATGCCCATGCTGGCTGAGCGGCCTGCATAGTCTGCAATGGTCAGTGGTCCACTTAAGTTCTTCAAAGACGCTTGCCCGATCACCATCTTGCCCATCATGCGCAGCGTCAGCAGCGAAACATCCCAAGTTTTCACAACGCCTTGCCAAAGTCCGTCTAACGGCCCGTAGCGCAGGAGGATCAATTCGGGCAAGCCGCCCACAAAAGCGCTGATCTTGCCGATACCTTCTGCCCCGTCTTGAACTAGGTCAGGTTTGACGGTAATTTCCAACGCTTGTCCTGAACGCAAAATTTTCCAGGATGAGGCCAAGGCCTCATTGCCCTGCACCGAGGCCCGGATCATGCCGCGTAGTTGCGCACCGTCCACCACCCGATGAGGCCCGACCTGTAGCACCCAATCACCCTGACGCAAACCTGCGCGCTCAGCCGCACCACCAGCCATGACCTCGCCAATCTCGGCGCGGCTGTAGGGAGACACCAATCCGATGCGGCGAAACAGTCCGGCGTCCGCTTCACTCGCGCCCATGGTGGCCAGGGCCAGCGTGACATCACGGGCCTGATTGTTTTGACCCGCTTGCACAGAAAGCTGAACGTCCTTGCCTTCAAGTGCGCCACGGGTCAGTAGCCAGCGCACGTCTTCAAAAGACGACACCATTTGCAACGTTGCACCTGAGAATCCAGCGCGTAACACCCGCTCCCCACCCGTCAACCCCGCTCTCTCGGCCACAGAGTCCACGACTGGACTGCCCAACACAGCCGCCGCTTGCTGCACACCCACCCAATTCACCAAGGCATAAAGTACAACCGCCAGCAACAGGTTGGCCACAGGCCCTGCAGCCACGATCAAGGCCCGTGCACGCAAGGGTTGCGTGTTGAAGGCCCGATGCCGCTCGGATGCATCCACTGGGGCCTCGCGTTCGTCCAGCATGCGGACATAGCCCCCGAGTGGAAAAGTGCAGAGTGTGAATTCCGTATCAGAACCGCGGGGCTGCCAACGCAGCAACGTGCGACCAAAGCCAATAGAAAAGCGCAGCACCTTGACCCCACAGGCCACGGCCATGCGGTAGTGGCCGTACTCATGGATGGCAATGAGCAGTCCCAGAGCAACAATGAACGCAACAATGGTCAGCATTTCATGTCCTTACGCCTTCAGCGAGACAGTCCTTGAGCTATGCCTTGCGCCACTGCACGTGACTCGGCATCCAGAGCCAACAGGTGCGCCAATGATTCAGCGGGTGACGGCACGACCGCCTCAAGCGTCTGAACGTTCACCGCATAAATCTGATCGAAACGAATTCGCTTGTCAAGAAAAGCCGCCACGGCAACTTCATTGGCAGCATTGAGCACAGCCGTTGTGCCTGATGGGGCCTCCAGCGCCTCCCAGGCCAACTTCAAGCCGGGAAAGCGCTCAGGGTGTCCACGCGTCGTGATCGCCTCGAAACTCATGTCTGACAAGCTTGCAAAGTCCAGCGCCTGGGCACCCGACGCCATACGCTCGGGCCATGAAAGCCCGTAGGCAATCGGCACACGCATGTCGGGTGTGCCCAGTTGTGCCACCACAGAGTGGTCGCGGTACTGCACCATGGAGTGAATCACGCTCTGCGGGTGAATCACGACTTCCAGACGCTGCGAGGGCAGACCAAACAGAAAATGCGCCTCGATCACCTCCAGTGCTTTGTTCATCATGGTGGCGGAATCTACCGAGATTTTTCGCCCCATCACCCAGTTGGGGTGGGCGCAGGCTTGCTCAGGTGTCACACCACGCAAGGTTTGCGGCTCTCGGCAGCGAAACGGGCCACCCGACGCGGTGAGAATGATTTTGTCAACACGATCAGGCCAAGTCTTGGCATCTTCCGGCAGCGACTGGAAAATGGCCGAATGCTCACTGTCAATCGGCAGCAGCGTCGCCCCGCCTTCTCTGACGACTTGCATGAACAGATAACCGCCGACCACCAGCGCCTCCTTGTTGGCCAGAAGCAGGCGCTTGCCCGCACGGGCTGCGGCCATGCACGGGGCCAACCCAACCGCTCCCACGATAGCGGCCATCACGATGTCCACCTGCTCATGCGCGGCCATAGCGGAGATGGATTCAGGGCCCTTCAAAACCGTGGTTGATGATCCCACGGCTTCTAATTTGTCGGCCAATAACTGGGCATGCGCCTCGCTGGCCATCACGGCATATCGCGGCTTGAATTTCACGCACTGCTGCAAGAGCAAATCCACTTGCGTGGCGGCCGTGAGTGCCATCACTTCAAATCGCTCAGGGTGACGGGCGATGACATCCATCGTGCTGGTGCCTATCGAGCCGGTTGAGCCGAGAATGGCGACACGCTGTTTCATGGCAAGACCAAAGTGTGAAACATCATGGCCAAGGGCAGCGTAGGCAACAGCGCATCCACGCGGTCCAGCACGCCGCCATGCCCCGGCAGCAAACCACTGCTGTCCTTCACACCGGCACTGCGTTTGATCAGCGACTCGATCAAATCACCCACCACGCTCATCACCGCCATCATCAAAGCGCCCAACCCTAAAAACCAGACGCCTTTGATGGCCAATTGACTGTAGAGACTGGGGACATCGAGTTGCCAGGCCTGGTCGATCCAAAGCCAGCTCATGGCCAAAACCAACACACCCACCATACCGCCCCACACCCCTTCCCAGCTCTTACCCGGGCTGATAGATGGCGCCAGCTTGCTGCGGCTGAAGCGCCCACCCCACGCCTTGCCCGCGAAGTAGGCAAAAATATCAGCCACCCAGACCAGCACAAGGCAGGAGAGCAGAAAATTAATCCCCACCACGCGCGCCTGGGCCACCGCCAGCCAGGCACACCAGAGCATAAAAAAACCGCCCACTAAACGAACCCAACGCGGGATAGCTGACCACGCTGAAA
>JAYVPU010000150.1:0-6617 GCA_043757205.1 Comamonadaceae bacterium
CATCGCCAATATCCGCGCAGCCTTGAGTCATGTAAGGGCTGTTGCGGAGCAGTTCCCTCTGACAGACCGCTGGAAGACGTTCCTGGACTACGTGGTGGCAAAAATCACCCGCCCGTTGCCGCCGTGGCACCGACCGGATCGACTCACGATGGCGGGGTAACTGCCGGATTTAGGTTCAGACAAATGGAGAAATCAGATGAACAAATTACTTGTGCTCGCTTTTGCGGGTTTTGCGGTTGGTGCCTTGGCACCCGCCATGGCGCAAACCAATGTGGGTGTGTCCGTCGGCATCAGCCAGCCCGGTATGTATGGGCGCATTGACATTGGCAACTATCCGCAGCCTCAGGTGGTCTATCCGCAGCCCATGGTGATCATGCAATCCCCGATGGCGATGCAACAGCGACCCGTTTACCTCTACGTCCCTCCTGGCCACCAGAAGCATTGGGCCAAGCACTGCCATAGCTACAACGCCTGCGGCCAGCCAGTGTATTTCGTGCAGGAAAGCTGGGTGCGTGAGCGCTATGAAGAGCGCCGGGGCTATGAAGGGCGTGGGCGTGAAGAGCGTGATGATCATGATCGTGATAAGAAGCATGGTAAAGCGCGTGGTCATGGCCGTGACAAGGACTGACGATGGAATCATCTATCCGGCATTTCTGGGTTTGCGATACTCAGGCCCATGCAACTCCAAGACATTCTTTATTCCCAAGGCTTTGGCACGCGCCGAGTGTGCGCAGGCTTGATCCAGCAGGGTCATGTTCAGATTTATGATGAAAATACGGCTGAAATTCCCGTGGAATGTGCGCAAGCAGCTACTGAATTTGTAGCAGATGGCTTGCGTTTTCGGGTGCAGGGCGTGGACTGGCCTTACCATGAGAAGGCGTATCTGATGCTCAATAAGCCTGCAGGAACGGAGTGTTCGCAAAAGCCGTCCACCTACCCCAGCATCTACACCTTGCTGCCGTCGCCGCTGCGCCTGCGCCCGCAAAAGGCGGCAGTGCAGGGCGTGCAAGCGGTGGGTCGGCTGGACCAGGACACCACGGGTCTGCTGCTGCTCACCGATGACGGCAAGTTCATTCACCGCATGAGTTCACCGCGCCACCACGTGCCCAAGGTGTATGAGGTGACGGTCAAGCACCCGCTGGACGACAGGCAGGTGCAAAAATTGCTCTCGGGCGTGGTGCTGGATGACGACCCCACGCCCGTGCGTGCTGCCGCCTGTGAGGCGGTGAGTGAGCATCACCTGCGTCTGACGCTGACCGAGGGTAAGTACCACCAGGTCAAGCGCATGGTGGCGGCGGTGAGCAACCGGGTAGAGGCGTTGCACCGCTCCCAGATCGGCGGCTTGACGCTGCCAGCCGACTTGGCACCGGGGCAGTGGTGCTGGCTCAGCGCGGCAGATTTGGCCCGCATCAGCGCTTGAGAATACGCGCACCGTTACACTCAAGGGTTGTTGCATTGGGTGATTTGCTGTGAATTTTCTGTTTCGTACGCTGCTTTTTTGGGTGACCCTGACCGGGGCGCTGGCCTCCACGCCCGGGGCCTTGGCCCAAATCCGGCCCATTTTTGTACTCAACTCGCTGGATGCCAGCGTCAGTGTGGTTGACCCGGTCAGTTGGAAAGAGATCAAGCGCATCCCTACCGGCAAAGAGCCGCACCACCTCTACCTCACCCCGGACGAAAAATCGCTCATCATCGCCAACGCCCTGAGCGACTCTCTGACCTTTATTGACCCCCGCACGGCCGAGGTGCAACGCACGGTGCGCGGTATTCTGGACCCGTATCAGTTGCGGTTCTCGCCCGACATGAAGTGGTTTGTCACCGTGGCCAACCGGCTCAACCATGTGGACATTTACCGCTGGGAGAACAACACCCCCACCTTGGTCAAGCGCATTGCCACCGGTAAAACGCCCAGCCATTTGTGGATTGACAGTCGCAGCACCACGATTTACGCCACCATGCAAGACAGTGACGAGCTGGTGGCGATTGACTTGCCCACGCAGACCCTGAAGTGGCGCAGCAAGACCGGCCGCATGCCAGCCGACGTGTTTGGCACGCCCGATGACCGATTTTTGCTGATTGGCCTGACCGGTGGGGAGGGGGTTGAGGTCTATGACGTCACGGGTGCTGCGCCCAAGCTGACTCAGTTCATCAAGACCGGCAAAGGGGCGCACGCCTTTCGCGCCGCCGGTGACAAACGCCATGTGTACGTGAGCAACCGCGTGGCCGACACCATCAACAAAATTGACTACCAGAGCATGAAGGTAGTGGATCAATTCGTCGCTCCCAGCGGACCGGATTGCATCGACCTCTCGGCCGACGGAAAAACCTTGTTTGTGGCCTCACGCTGGGCGCAAAAGCTCACCGTGATTGATGCCACCACCCGCAAAGTGGTGCGGCAGATCAAAGTTGGCAAGTCGCCACACGGTGTCTGGACGCTGGACCATGCGCCGCGCCAATAAAAGCTTGAAGCGTTCCCTGTCTGCTTTATTTTTTATAGCAGCTTACGCTGGTTCCGCTTGGTCTTCAGCCGAAAAACAGTGTGAAAACCCGCTCTACCTGACCTTTGATACCGGCCACATGAGCATCGCGCCCTTTGTGGCCGAGGTGCTCCAGCGCCAGCAGGTGAAGGTCACCTTCTTCGCGGCCAATGAGCGCACGCAAGTGGGCAACGGCAGTTTGAGTCGGGACTGGGCCCCTTGGTGGAAGGCGCGGGCTGCCGAGGGCCATGAGTTTGCCTCTCACACCTACGACCATGCCTATTGGCGCGGGGATGTGCGTGGCGTGGAGCCTCAGTTTCGCATCCGGCCCACGGCGGGTGCGCTGGCCGATCGCGAGTTCACCTGGGACGCCAAAAAATACTGCGACAACATCACCTACGCCGCCGAGCGCTTGCAAGATCACACGGGACGCAAGCCCTTGCCGCTGTTTCGTGCCCCTGGCGGCAAAACCTCGCCCAAGTTGTTAGCGGCGGCCAAGGCCTGCGGATTTGAGCACGTAGGCTGGGCGGCGGCGGGCTTTCTGGGCGACGAGTTGCCGAGCGAGAAATTCAGCAACCAGGCCTTGTTGGACAAAGCCCTCAGGGACATTCGGGCGGGCGATATCCTGCTGGCACATTTGGGCATCTGGTCGCGCAAAGACCCCTGGGCCCCGGCCGTGCTGGAGCCGCTGATTGTGGGCCTGAAGGCCAAAGGTTTCTGTTTCCAGACCCTGCGTGAGCACCCGGCTTACAAGGGCTGGATCGCTGCACGAACACCTTGAACCCGGGGTGCCGAGATGAACTGGTTTGTTGAGCCCTTTGAGTTCGTGCAGCAGTGGCTGTTTGAGTCCCTGATCCAGCCACTGGCCTTTGCCATCGGCCTGGGCCATCGGCTGGAAGAGGCCTATGACGCCACGGGCTGGTTACTGGTCGGGCTGCTTCAGTTGGGGGTGCTGGTGGCGCTGATCGGGCCGTTCCAGCGTTGGCGTCCGGTGGAAGCCATCACCGACCGCCTGACGGTGCGCACCGACATGCTCTACACCGTGATCCACCGGCTGGGCCTGTTGCGTCTGGTTTTGTTTTTCACGCTCACGCCGTTGATGGATGATTTTTTGGGTGTGTTGCGTGTGGCCGGTGTGGGGACGTTTCACCTGGACGATGTGTGGCCAGGGGTGACCGATCAAGCGCTGGTGAGCCTGCTGATTTACCTGCTGGTGATTGACCTGTTGGATTACTGGGTGCACCGGGGGCAGCACCACTTTGAATGGTGGTGGCGTTTGCACGCGTTGCACCACGCACAACGCCAAATGACAATGTGGAGCGATAACCGCAACCACCTGCTGGACGACGTGATCCGTGATGTGATTTTGGTGCTGACAGCGCAACTCATCGGCATTGCGCCGGGCCAGTTTGTGGCCATCGTGGCCTTGACCCAGTTGAGTCAGAGCTTGCAACATGCCAATGTGCGCCTGTGGTTTGGCCAGGTGGGCGAGCGCTTGTGGATCAGCCCGCGCTTTCACCGGCTGCACCACAGTATTGGCATTGGACATGAAGCCGGGGGCAAAGGTACGCTCGGAGGGCATAACTTTGGCGTTTTGTTGCCCTGGTGGGACATGCTGTTTGGCACGGCCAATTTTGAGCAGCGTTATGACCCGACCGGCGTGCGCGACCAGGTGGAGCCAGACGCACAAGGCCATGTGCGCGACTATGGGCGTGGTTTCTGGTCTCAACAATGGCAGGGCGTCTTGCGGCTGATGGGGCGGGCCTGACGTATCCTTGACGCCCCATGAACCTCTTTCTTGACTCTTTCTGGCGCGCGCTGGCTTATTGCGTGCATCCACGCGTCATCGCCCTGTCCCTGCTGCCTTTGCTGCTAACGGTGGCCTTGTACGCGGCGGGCGTGTATTTTTTCTGGGAAAACGCGATTCAGGGTCTGCAAGCCTGGCTGAGCGAATGGTCTTTGCTGGAAGGCTTGATGCGCTGGCTTCAGAGCATGGGGCTCAGTAATTTGCGTAACGTGGTGGGGCCCTTGCTGATGCTGCTGCTGAGCTTGCCCATCGTTATTTTGCTGGCGCTGCTCAGCGTGTCCTGGCTGATGACGCCTGCCATTGTGTCGCTGGTGTCGGAGCGGCGTTTTTCGCAACTGGAGCGCCAGCATGGTGGCAGCTTTTGGTGCAGCGTGGGCTTGGGGCTGGGCTCTTCGGCGCTGGCGGCCCTTGCGCTGGTGGTGTCTATCCCGCTGTGGTTGATCCCCCCTTTGTTTTTGATTTTGCCGCCCTTGATCTGGGGCTGGCTGACCTACCGCGTCATGGGCTATGACGTGCTGGCCGAGCACGCCAGCCTTGAGGAGCGCAGGGCACTCATTCGACGCCACCGTGGCTGGTTGTTGGCCATTGGCGTGATCACGGGTTATTTGGGGGCGGCCCCCGGTCTGGTGTTTGCAGTCGGGGCCATGGCGGTGGTGATGGCCCCTTTGATGGTGCCGCTGGCGATCTGGATCTACACCCTGGTATTTGTTTTTTCGGCACTGTGGTTTGCCCACTTCTGCCTGGCGGCATTAACTGAACTACGCGACAAGAATAAAGATGACTCATGATGACCATGACTAGCGCCTCGCCCAAGCCTGATTTTGGCCTGATCATCGTTGGCGATGAAATCCTCTCCGGCAAGCGGGCTGACAAACACCTGCCCAAGGTCATTGAGCTGCTGCATGAGCGTGGCCTGTCGCTGGCCTGGGCCGAGTATGTGGGGGATTCGCCCGAGCGCATCACACAAACGCTGGCGCGCGCCTTTGCCTCGGGTGATGTGGTGTTTTCTACCGGCGGCATTGGGGCCACGCCGGACGACCACACCCGGCAATGTGCGGGCCGCGCGCTGGGGCGTGAGCTGGCCTTGCACCCGCAAGCCGAGGCTTTGATTCGTGAACGCATGCAAGACACGGCCAAGGAGCAGGGCACGGTGTATGACCCGGATCGGCCTGACAACATCCACCGCTTGAATATGGGTGTGTTCCCGGTGGGGGCGAGCATCATTCCTAACCCCTACAACAAGATCGCGGGTTTCAGTTGTGTGGCGCAAGGTGGGGGCACCGTTCACTTCGTTCCAGGGTTTCCGGTGATGGCCTGGCCCATGATGGCGTGGGTGTTGGACACGCATTACGCCGAGCATTTCAATCGAGAGGCCTGGGTCGAGCAGTCGGTGGTGGTGTTTGGCGCGATGGAGGCGGCTTTAACGCCCCTGATGGAGTCGCTGGAGCTAGACCATCCCGGCATCAAAGTCTTCAGCCTGCCCAGCGTGGACCACCCTGTTCACGGGCGGCACATCGAGTTGGGCGTCAAAGGCGCGCCTGACGCCGTTGCGCTCGCCTATGCCGAACTGTTGATGGGACTCAAAGTTTTCAATGCCAAGCTTGGCCCTGAAATGGTGCGTAAATGAGTTTGCACTAATTTGGTGCGCTCTGGTTTGACCTGCCGCACTTGGCCGGTGCTCAAATTTTTGACGAATCCCCTTGTGAGGCGCGTATGGCGTCAAAAAAGGCGAAAACTCAGGGCAGAATATGGGGTTTGGCAAATCGGCTGAACCAGCCGCCTTGGCATAAAAACTGCATTCAGGTGTCAGAGACTTTTTAGCAACCATCCAACCAGGAGATTTTGATGGCAAAGACCGTCGCAGACGTGATGAAAATGGTTAAGGAAAACGAGGTCAAGTTTGTTGACTTCCGTTTTGTCGATACCCGTGGCAAAGAGCAGCACGTCACCGTGCCTGTGTCCCATTTCGATGAAGAAAAATTCACCGCTGGCCACGCCTTCGACGGTTCGTCCATCGCGGGCTGGAAAGGCATTGAAGCGTCAGACATGCAACTCATGCCCGACCCGAACACCGCCAACATCGATCCCTTCTATGAAGAGACCACGCTGTTCATGAGCTGTGATGTGGTGGAGCCCAGCGACGGCAAGGCCTACGACCGCGATCCGCGTTCGGTCGCCAAGCGCGCTGAAGCCTACCTCAAAGCCTCCGGCCTGGGCGACACTGCCTACTTCGGCCCTGAGCCCGAGTTCTTCGTGTTTGACGGCGTGCGCTGGAAAAACGAGATGAGCGGTGCGTCCTTCGAGATCGACGAATACGAAGCCCCATGGAACAG
>JAYVPU010000151.1:0-1721 GCA_043757205.1 Comamonadaceae bacterium
ATCCCTATAAATCAACTACTTACCCCACCCTCAACGGATTCAGACCCGGATTTCGAGCCCAATCAGCTCGCTCTCCTCTGAAGAACGTTGGGACACTACCGTTCTATTATCTATTTATTATGTTTGAACGGCCTTAGCTTTCTCAGCCATCTTGTAACCAATCCCGAATCGCCTGGCATTTCGTCCACTTTAACCAGCAACACCGTGATATTGTCACGCCCGCCACGCGCATTGGCCGCCTGAATCAGCTGCTGCGCGCGCTGCGCCAAAGGTGTTTTCAAGTCCAGAAGCTTCGCAATTTCTGTGCCCCTCACCATGTCGGTCAACCCATCAGAGCACAGCAGATACACATCGCCAGGCAGCACCTCGTGCTCGGTAAAATCTGCATACACCTGCGCCTCTACACCCAGAGCACGTGTCAGCAGATTTCTGTGCATCGAGGTTTGCGCCTGCTTCGGAGTTACCAAACCCGCGTCCAGCTGTTCCTGTAGCAAAGTGTGATCTTTGGTCAGCTGACGCAGGCGACCGCGCCGCAAGCAATAACAACGGGAGTCACCAATATGACCCAGCAACAAGCGATCTTCCTTGAAGACCCCCACCACCAGCGTCGTTCCCATGCCTGCCCATTCAGGGTTGGCATGCGCCGCTTCTAATATCGCTTGATTGGACTGATTAACGGCATCGTCAATGGCCGCTCGGATGTCTAGTGCCTCGCCACTCTGATCGGGCTCGGCAAGCCAACGGCTCATGTCCGCCAAAATGAGGTCGGTGGCCATGGCGCTAGCCACTTCGCCCGCGTTATAGCCCCCCATACCATCGGCCAGAACGCAGAGTCGGTTGGCTTCATCAAAAGCCACCGCATCTTCGTTGTTGTCTCTAACTCGACCTGCGTCCGTGTGAGTGCAAAAAGAGTATTTCACTGGCGTGAGCCCATGTTCTCAGCGCCTTTTCTGATCTGCGCAAGCCAAAAAATCAGCTTGCCGTGCTTGGCACGGAATGCCGTTTTTGCAAAGCTTTGCCCAGCAAGACCACAAACACCGCACCCGCCGTTGCGGCTGTGTAGTGCAGCCATGTATTGGCCATGGCAAAGTCTTTGAAAGCCACATCGCTGGCCATGGTTTCACCACCCACCCAGCCGATCAAAGCTGCACCCAGCGTGACGATGATGGGGAAGCGCTCCATGAGTTTGATCATCAAGGTGCTGCCGAAAATCACCATCGGGATGCTGATGGCCAGGCCCAAAATCAGCAGCGTCATGCTGCCTTTGGCGGCAGCGGCCACCGCAATCACGTTGTCCAGGCTCATCACCAGGTCGGCAATCAGGATGGTGCGAATCGCGGCCATTAAAGTACCGTGTTCCTTGGCTTCGCCTTCGCCCTCTTCTTGCTCGCTGAGCAGCTGTACGCCAATCCATAGCAGCAAGCCACCACCGATGACTTGCAAATAGGACATCTCCAACAACTTGACGGCCACTATAGTCAACACAATCCGCAACACAACAGCCATCGCCGAGCCGAAGAAAATAGCTTGCTTTTGCTGGTGCGGCGGCAAAGAACGGGCGGCCAGGGCGATCACCACCGCGTTGTCACCCGACAGGATGATGTTGATCCAGATGATTTTCATCAACCCGATCCAAAATTCGGGGGTTTGCAGCATTTCCATGGGTCGTCTCCAAGATGGTTTTAGATGTAAGAAGCGCCGCAAACGAGTCGTTTGGGGCG
>JAYVPU010000152.1:0-6568 GCA_043757205.1 Comamonadaceae bacterium
CAGTTGCTTAAGACCGTTCACCCTGAGCTTGTCGAAGGGGCCGCGCACCCATGGGCTTCGCCCGTTCGGCAGACTCAGGACAGGCCAAGCTCAGCCCGAACGGATTCCCCTCCCACCTATCCCATTGCGTTTGCCTTGGCGGCTTCATCCACCCAGGCCAGTGTGCGCGACTGTCTGCTGACCTATGCCTTTAGCTGGGCCGAGAATATGACGCAAGCGGCTATCAAAGCCATCCCGCTGGGGCAAAGCGCGGGGCAACGCATCCTCGCGCGCCTGAGCGTTGACATCCCTGCGGCGGTCGACCACGCCATGTCGCTCATGGACAGCGAGCGTCAAGCCTTTTCCCCCATGCTTGCCATCCTCTCGGCCCAGCATGAAACCCAATACTCAAGACTGTTTAGATCCTGATTTTTCCAATTGAGAACATCTATGTCCGCACTGCACCACATTGCCAACCGTACAAAACCACTCCCCCCGCTGCGCGTGGGCATCGGCGGGCCGGTCGGCTCGGGCAAGACCACCTTGCTGGAGATGCTGTGCAAAGCCATGCGCGAGCGCTACGACCTGGTGGCCATCACCAATGACATCTACACCAAGGAAGACCAGCGCCTGCTCACCGTCAGCGGTGCGCTGCCTGCCGAGCGCATCATGGGCGTAGAGACCGGAGGCTGCCCGCACACCGCCATCCGCGAAGACGCCTCCATCAACCTGGAAGCCATTGACCGCATGCTGGTGGATTTCCCCAATGCCGATATCGTCTTCATCGAGTCCGGAGGCGACAACCTGGCGGCCACCTTTAGCCCCGAACTCAGCGACCTGACGATTTACGTGATCGACGTGGCCGCCGGTGAAAAAATCCCGCGCAAGGGCGGCCCCGGCATCACCAAGAGCGATTTATTCATCATCAACAAGACCGACCTTGCCCCTTACGTGGGCGCGAATCTGGACGTGATGGACGCCGACACCCGGCGCATGCGCACCACGCCCAAGGGCCTCAAGCCCTTCGTCATGACCAATTTGAAAACCCTGGCGGGTTTGAGTGAGGTGGTGGCGTTTATTGAGACCAAGGGCCTGCTGCTGGCCCGATGAAGCGGCCAACGTGGGTCAGTTTGACTTGGCCAGCAAGTTGAAGTGCTCCATCACCGGGGGCGAGGCAAAAAATGGCCCCACAATGGCGCGCCATTCGGCGAAGGCGGGTGACTGACGAAAGCCAACCATGTGGTCGTCAACGCTGTCCCAAAAGAGCATCAAGATATAGCGCTCGGGGCTTTCAATGCACTTGTTCACCTTGAAGCCCCGAAAGCCTTTGGCGTGCGCAATCACGGTGTTGACACCGCGTTGAATGGCTTCATCAAAAGCAGCCTGTTGGCCGGGGTGAATGCGGATGTCAACGTGTTCGAGGATCATGGTGGCTGAAGGCAAGGGTGGATGGAACGTGGAGTCTAGCCGGACTTTGCTGCGAGAGTTTTGCGTTGAATTCCGCTATCCTTACAACCATGAAGCTCCATAACTACTTCCGATCCTCCGCCTCCTTTCGCGTGCGCATTGCCATGGCGCTTAAGGGCTTGCCTTACGACTACATCCCGGTGCACTTGCCCAGTGGTGGTCATAAAAAATCAGACTATGCCAGCCTCTCGGCCGACCAGTTGGTGCCGTTGTTGGACCTGGAAACCCATGCCCCAGATGGCTCCGGTCCGGTCTTGCTCAGCCAGTCCCTGGCCATCATGGAGTACCTGGACGAGACTCATCCCGCGAGGCCCGCGCTGCTACCCGCCGACGCCCTGGGCCGCGCCCGCGTGCGCGCCCTGGCGCAAAGCATTGCGTGTGAGATTCACCCGCTCAACAATCTGCGCGTGCTCAAGTATTTGGTCAAAGATCTCAAGGTGGACGAAGACGCCAAAAACGCCTGGTACCGTCACTGGGTACGTGAAGGCTTGCTGAGCTTTGAACGGCAGTTGCAATTGATCGAAGCGCAGCGCCATCAGGCCGGGTTGGCAGCCTCGGTTTACTGCTACGGCGACACCCCAAGCCTTGCCGATTGCTGCCTGGTGCCGCAAATTTTTAATGGTCAACGCTTTAACTGCGACTTCACAGGTCTGACCCGCACCATGGCTGCGTTTGAGGCCTGCATGAAGCTGCCTGCCTTTGTGGCAGCCGAGCCTAAAAACTGCCCTGATTTCGAGGCCTGAAATGCACCCCACCGCTTGGTATTCCCAATTCGCCAAGGCAGCAGCGCATTTCTGCGGCCGGCCACGGGTGTTTGTGTTGGCCGTTGCCGTGATTGCGGTCTGGATCATTACCGGCCCGATGTTCGGCTTCAGCGACACTTGGCAGTTGGTCATCAACACCGGCACTACCATCGTCACCTTCCTGATGGTTTTCTTGATTCAGAACACGCAAAACCGGGACACCGAGGCTATTCAGGTCAAGCTCGATGAACTGATTCGAGCGACAAAAGGCGCGCACAACGCGCTGCTGGATCTGGAAGAACTGGAGGAAGATAACCTCGACGCCTTTCGCCGCAAATACCAGGCGCTGGCGAGCGCCGCCCGAGCCGAGTTGGGCCGTGGATTCCAAGACACCGGAACGCCCGAGCCGTGATGTCGGATCAGCCGTTTGACGTTCTCACGCCCAACTGGCCTGCGCCCGCGCATGTACAGGCCTTGTGCACCACGCGTGCGGGTGGCGTGTCGCAGCCACCCTATGACAGCCTGAACCTGGGCGACCATGTCGGGGATGCCCCCGAGGCGGTGGCGGCCAACCGTGTCGCTTTTGCCAAGCGATTGAATGTGGGGCAAGACGCAAGGCCCGTCGTGAAACCGGTGTTTTTAAACCAGGTGCATGGGACGCAGGTGGTCAAGCTTGATGCCAACACGCCCGACGCGACCGTGGCCGATGCCTGCATCAGCACCCGGCGTGACCTGGCCTGCACCATCATGGTGGCCGACTGTCTGCCCGTGCTCTTGACTGATGAGGCGGGCAGTTTTGTGGCGGCAGCGCATGCGGGCTGGCGTGGGCTGGCAGGGCATGAGGGGCAGGGGATTTTGGAGTCTGTTTTTGAATCAAAAATGGCTGTAGACCAATCAAAATATGCACATAAAGCTACAAAAATAATAGCATGGTTGGGGCCTTGCATTGGCCCTGAGGCGTTCGAAGTGGGGCCTGAAGTCCGGGCCGCGTTTGTGAGTCATGACGCGCAGGCGGCAGCTTGCTTCAAGGCACTTTCCTCAGACAAATGGCTATGCGATCTGCAAGGCCTAGCGCGTCAGCGGCTGCAGACGCTGGGGGTCACGCAGGTCTTTGGCAATGACGGTAGCAGCCCCTGGTGCACCGTGAGCAACCTCTCAAAGTTCTTTTCGCACCGGCGAGACCGCATCAGTGGCCGCATGGCCGCTTGTATCTGGCTGATTTGAGTCAGTCGCCATAAGGGTATGTGCTGCTTCATTTGATTGAGCTGCTTGCGCCACCTCACGCGCTTTGATGGCGCGTTTTCGGGCCGGAGAGCCCATCAGGTAAACCACCAGCGCCACCGGCCCCAAGCCGTAAAGCAGAAACGTGATGATGGCGCCCAGTACGGTGCCCGTGGTGTTGGTGGCTTCGGCCACAGCCATCATGAGGACGACGTAGAGCCAGGCGATGGGGACGATATACATGGATATGCTTATGCCAATATTCTTATTTCGAAAATGTAATTTTAATGACAGGGTAAAACGGGGATACTCGAAACCTGTTCAAAACAACGAGTGTAGTGAAGGAAGAGTGCATCGTGAATCAACAAACCCCGCAAGAATGGGCTCAGGCCGCACAGCAATTTCAACAAACCTTGGGCGACAGTTGGTCCAAGGCCATGCAGGGCTTGCCCGGTGCGGGGTTGGGTGGGTTGGGGCAAGGCCTTCCCGAAGCGCCGGCCCCCTTGGCCTTCTCGCCCGACAAACTTAAAACCCTGCAAGAGCAGTATGTACAAGAGGCACAAAACCTCTGGAGTCAAGCGACCACCGTCACCTCAGGCGGCAAGCCTGACGGCCTGCCCAAGGCCACCGACCGACGATTCTCAGCCCAGGCCTGGGCGGCCAACCCGACCGCCGCCATGACTGCGGCCAGCTACTTGCTCAACGCCCGCACCTTGATGGGCTTGGCTGATGCGGTAGAGGCGGACGAGAAAACCCGTGCCCGTGTTCGCTTTGCGGTGGAGCAGTGGGCTGCCGCCTCAGCCCCAAGTAACTTTCTAGCATTCAATGCCGACGCCCAACAAAAGGCCATTGAAACCAAAGGCGAAAGCATCGCCAAAGGCCTGCAAAACCTCATGCATGACCTCAAGCAAGGCCATGTTTCCATGACAGATGAGAGTCTGTTTGAAGTGGGCCGCAATGTGGCGACGACGGAAGGTGCCATCGTTTTTGAGAACGAGCTGTTTCAGTTGATCGAATACAAGCCGCTGACCACCAAAGTCTATGAAAAACCTTTCCTGCTGATTCCCCCCTGCATCAACAAGTACTACATCCTGGACTTGAAGCCCGAGAACTCGTTGATCCGCTATGCCGTGAGCCAGGGTCATCGCACCTTTGTGGTGAGCTGGCGCAATCCGGACGAGTCACTGGCCAACAAGACCTGGGACGACTACATCGAAGACGCAGCCATCCAAGCCATTCATGCGGTCCAAGAAATCACGGGGCAAGACAAAAAGGGCGGGCAGATCAACGCCCTGGGCTTTTGCGTGGGCGGCACGATTCTGTCCAATGCACTGGCCGTGCTGGCGGCACGCGGTGAAAAGCCCGTGGCCAGCGCCACCTTCTTGACCACACTGATTGACTTCACAGACACTGGCATTCTGGACGTTTTCATTGATGAAACCTTCGTCAAATACCGTGAGACACAGATGGGGCAGGGCGGTTTGCTCAAGGGCAAGGAGCTGGCGTCAACCTTCAGTGCGCTGCGCCCCAACGAGTTGCTCTGGAACTACGTGGTGGGCAACTACCTCAAGGGCGAGACGCCGCCCCCGTTTGACCTGCTGTACTGGAACAGCGACAGCACCAATCTGCCCGGCCCGTTTTATGCCTGGTACTTGCGCAATGCCTACCTGGAAAACAAACTCATCAAGCCGGGCGCTGTGACGGTCTGTGGCGAAACGATTGACCTGAGTGAGCTGGACATGCCCGCCTACATCTACGGATCACGCGAAGACCACATCGTGCCCATTGGCGGCGCCTACGCGTCCACCCAGGTGCTCAAGGGCAAGAAGCGTTTTGTCATGGGGGCCTCGGGCCACATTGCCGGGGTCATCAACCCGCCAGCCGCCAAAAAACGCAACCACTGGGTGCGCGATGACGGCAAATTCCCCAAGACCTCAGAGGCTTGGCTGGCCGGGGCCAAAGAGCAAGCCGGCAGTTGGTGGACGGATTGGTCTGAATGGCTCAAAGGCCATGCGGGCAAGCAAGTTGCGGTCCCCAAGACCTACGGCAAGGGCGCGAAATACAAAGTGATCGAGGCAGCACCCGGGCGCTACGTCAAGGCCAAGGCATAATTTTCATCGACCCGTTTTTTACTCAGGAGACTACAAAAATGCAAGACATCGTTATCGTTTCAGCCACCCGCACCGCCGTGGGCAAGTTCGGTGGTGCGCTCGCCAAGACGCCCGCCACCGAGCTGGGCGCGCTCGTGATCAAGGAAGCCCTGGCCCGCGCCCGCATTGGCATGGACCAGGTCGGTGAAGTGATCATGGGCCAGGTGCTGGCCGCAGGCGCAGGGCAAAACCCTGCGCGTCAGGCTTTGATGAAGGCCGGTGTCGCTAAAGAAACCCCCGGCCTGACCATCAACGCCGTGTGCGGCTCCGGCCTCAAGGCCGTGATGTTGGCAGCACAGTCGGTGGCCTGGGGCGACAGCGAGATCGTGGTGGCCGGTGGCCAGGAAAACATGAGCGCCAGCCCGCACGTGCTACCCAGCTCGCGCGACGGCCAGCGCATGGGCGACTGGAAACTGATCGACACCATGATCGTGGATGGCCTGTGGGACGTGTACAACCAATACCACATGGGCATCACCGCCGAGAACGTGGCCAAGGCCCACGGCATCACTCGCGACATGCAAGACGCGTTGGCCCTGGCCAGCCAGCAAAAAGCGTCGGCTGCACAGGATGCAGGTAAGTTCAAGGACGAGATCGTCACCGTGTCACTGGCGCAGCGTAAAGGCGATCCCATCCTTTTCAATGCCGATGAGTTCATCAACAAGAAAACCAATGCCGAAGCGCTGGCGGGACTGCGCCCCGCCTTTGACAAGGCCGGTAGCGTGACGGCGGGCAATGCTTCGGGCATTAACGACGGCGCTGCGGCTGTGGTGGTGATGTCGGCTGCCAAGGCGGCTGCATTGGGCTTGACGCCACTGGCGCGCATCGCCTCCTTTGCCACCACCGGACTGGACCCGGCCACCATGGGCATGGGCCCGGTGTCGGCTTCGCAAAGAGCCCTGGACCGCGCGGGCTGGAAGGCCGCTGACGTGGATCTGTTCGAGCTGAATGAAGCCTTTGCGGCACAAGCCTGTGCGGTGAACCGTGCGCTGGACATTGACCCGGCCC
>JAYVPU010000153.1:0-6543 GCA_043757205.1 Comamonadaceae bacterium
GTTACACGCTGCTGATGGCGTCTCCCAGCCACACCATCAACGGCTCGCTCTACAAGAACCTCACGTTTGATGCGGTTAAGAATTTTGCACCTGTGGTGCTCGGCGCTTCCGGCCCCTTGGTGCTGGTCGTCAAAAGCACTAGTCCCTTCAATTCCCTCAAAGATTTTTTGAATGCGGCACGGCTTAAACCCGGCAGCATCAACTATGCCTCTGCCGGTGCTGGTAGCTCGCCTCATCTGGCTGGGGAACTCTTCAAATTGCGTGCCAAGGTGGACCTGGTGCATATCGCCTACAGAGGCACCTCGCCTGCCTTGACTGATCTGCTGGGGGGCCAAGTCCAAGCCATGTTTGCACCCGTGCCCACTGTGCTTGAGCAGATCAAGAGCGGCACGCTCAAGGCGTTGGCGGTGACGTCTACCAAACCCTTCGCTGCCTTGCCAGGGGTGCCAGCGATCACCGACGAACTGCCGGGCTATGAAGTGCTGCAATGGTGGGGGCTGGTCGCACCCTCTGGAACGTCGCAGGCTGTGATCAACCGAATCAACGAAGACGTTGCCGCTGTGCTTCGATCGCCAGAAATTCAGGACAAGCTCACCACGATCGGGGCTGAAGCAGGCGGCCAGTCGGCAGCGAGCTTTGAGAAGTTGATCAATAACGAAGTGCCTATGTGGGCCGAAGTGGTCAAGGCGGCCAACGTTCAAGCGGATTGAAATCATGGGCATGACAGAAAACCTGGCTCGATTCATCGTCGAGACGCCATCGGCCGAGATTCCCACCAACGTAAGACATGAGGCGGTGCGCAGCCTTGTGAACTGGTCAGGCTGTGCGCTCGGTGGCTCGGGCCATCCCGCCGTAACTGCCGCATTACTGGCGCTGACGCCCTTCGCCGGTACTGGCCGCGCCAGTGTGCTGGGCCGCCACGAGCGGGTTGACGCCTTGCACGCAGCCCTCTTTAACGGCATCAGCTCGCATGTGCTTGATTTTGACGACACCCACCCTGACACGCTGGTGCACCCGAGCGGCCCAGTCCTCTCGGCACTGCTGGCGCTGGCGCAACACCACCCGATCAACGGCAGGGATTTTCTCGATGCCATCGCCATGGGCATCGAGACCGAATGCCGCGTTGCTCAGGCTGCGGGCAAGGCACACTACAACAGCGGATGGCACGTGACGGGCACTGCGGGCGTCTTTGGGGCCGCAGCGGCATGCGGTCGCGCATTAGGACTGAATTCACAGCAAATGACCTGGGCGCTGGGCATCGCAGCGACTCAGGCTGCGGGGCTTCGCGAGATGTTCGGCTCCATGTGCAAAAGTCTGCATCCGGGCAAAGCGGCACAAAACGGCCTCGGCGCGGCGCTCATGGCGCAGGCGGGTTTTACAAGTTCCACGCAAGCTATCGAAGGCCCACGTGGGTTTGCCAAAGTCATGTCCAGCGAGCCGCACGAGGAACGACTCCTTGCCGAAATCGGCGTCCGCTGGGAAATACTTAACAACACCTACAAGCCCTACGCATGCGGCCTGGTCATCCACCCCATCATCGACGCCTGCGTGGCAGCCCACGCGAGCGGGAAGGTCGTCCCCGGAGATGTCGATCACATCACGCTGTACGCGAACCCTCTGGTGCTAGAACTCACAGGCAAGACGCGGCCGACAACGGGTTTGGAGGGCAAGTTCAGCGTTTATCACGCTGCGGCCATGGCGCTCATCGAAGGATGCAGCCTATCGTCACACTTCACAGACGCGACCGTGCACCGGCAAGACGTCATTGACGTGCGCGACCGTGTCAAAGTGCAATCCATCCCAGAACTCCGTGTGGATGAGGCACGCGCTGTGTTCACACTGCGTGACGGAACGCGCTTTGAACACCATGTCGAATACGCCTTGGGCAGCCTCGGTCGCCCCATGAGCGACGACGACCTCAGCAAAAAATTCCTTCTACTGGCCGAAAAAGTCTTGTCCCGAAAAGACGCCGAACGAGCGCTGCACGTCTGCTGGACGGCGCAAACCCAGGCAAGTGCCAGCGACATTGCGGATGCGCTTTCGAAAGGACTGCCGCAGAAGGAGTGAAAGGCGCAGCCACAACCCTCATGGACCCTGGTCGGCGCGCGAGACTGTGTGCGATAGCGCACGGACACGTTGTAGATGCCGCACGCACACTGGTTATGGAAGTGTGCACAGGATGCGCGTCAAACGGTCGAAACGGCTTGCTAGGATGCGCGATAACCATGCCCACGACATGACGACATGTGTTGAACCCAGTCCGGGTTCAAGCGCTGACTCAGAAACACCCAGAAAGTATCACGATGAAATCGATGTTCAAAACCGGCCTGACTGTCCTGGCCGCCGCTCTGTCTTTTGCCGCCGTCAGCGCCCTGGCGCAGCCCTCGGCCGCAGTGACGGAAGACAAGGCCCAGCTAAAGATCGACAAAGCGATTTTGAAGACTGACGAAAAGCAGCTGAAGGCCGACCAGAACACGCTCAAGGCCGACAAGTCCGCCGGCAAGATGGCCGCGCAATCCGAGGACGCGCAAAAAATTGCCGAGGACAAGCAAAGCATCAAGAGCGAAAAGAAAGCCATTGCGACCGACATCCCGGGCTCCATGCAGCAAAAGGCTGACAAGGCCGCCCTGAAGCGAGAGCGCAAGCAGCTCAAAACTGATGAAGCCAAGCTCAAAGCCGACAAGGCTTTGGGCAAGATGGCTGCCGAGTCCAAGGACTCAGAGAAAATCTACCTGGACAAGCAGCTCGTCAAGGCCGATAAAAACAACATCGCCAGCGACAAGGCGGCCTTGAAGGTCGACCAGAAGAAGTAAGCCGCTCGACAAAGTTGCTACAAATTTAGTAGCTTCTTGCGTTACTATTCATTGAGCTGTAGGCTTAAAGCACCCTGAAGATCACACGCAAACGATGCCCACCGCCTTGGTGTTGAGGTAGGCTTCCAAAATCTCGGTGCCGCCCTCAGAGCCGTAGCCGGAATCTTTCACGCCGCCAAACGGCATCTCGGCCCAAGGCGCGCCGCCTTGGTTGACCCACAGCATGCCCACCTCCAGGCGCTGGCTCAGCATGTGGGCATTTTTGAGCGAGCTGGTGAAGGCGTAGCTGGCCAGACCGAAGGGTAGGCGATTGGCTTCGTTGATGGCGTCTTCCAAGGCGTCAAAGCCCTGGATGGCAGCCATGGGGCCGAAGGGCTCGGTGTTGAGCACGTCGGCGTTCATGGGCAGATCGGTGAACACGGTGGGCGCGAAGAAGTTGCCGCTGCTGCCGATGCGTTCGCCACCGGTGGCAACCGTTGCGCCCTTGGCGCGGGCGTCGGCCGTCAATGTGACCATGGCTGACACGCGGCGTGCATTGGCCAGTGGGCCCATTTGTGCGCCCTCACTCATGCCGTCGGCGACGCGCAGTTTTTCGGCAATGGCGACCAGACCTTTGGTGAACTCGGCCTTGACGGCGTTGTGCACCAGAAAGCGCGTGGGCGATACGCAGACCTGGCCCGCGTTGCGGAACTTCATCGTGCCTGCGGTCTTGAGTGCCAGTGCAATGTCGGCGTCTTCGGCCACGATGACGGGGGCGTGACCGCCCAACTCCATCGTCGCGCGCTTCATGTGCAGGCCAGCCATGGCGGCGAGCTGTTTGCCCACGGGGGTGGAGCCGGTGAATGTGATTTTGCGCACCAGTGGATGCGGGATCAGGTAGCCCGAAATCTCGGCCGGGTCACCATAGACCAGGCTGATGACGCCGGGTGGCACGCCTGCATCGACAAAGGCTTGGATCAGCGCGGCGGGAGAGGCGGGGGTTTCTTCCGGGGCTTTGACGATGATGGAGCAACCCGTGGCCAGCGCGGCGGACAACTTGCGCACCACTTGGTTGATGGGGAAGTTCCAGGGCGTGAAGGCGGCCACGATGCCTACGGGTTCTTTGTGCACCTGGGCCGACACGTTCATGGCGCGTGCGGGAACGATGCGGCCATAGGTGCGGCGGCCTTCTTCGGCGCACCACTCGATGATCTCGGCTGAGGCCATGGCTTCCATCTTGGCCTCAATCAGCGGCTTGCCCTGCTCTTGTGTCATCAGCGCGCCAATGTCGGCTGCGCGTTCGCGCATCAAGACAGCGGCTTTGCGCATGATGTTAGAGCGCTCAATCGCGGGGGTGTTGCGCCACAGGGCAAAGCCTTTTTTGGCGGAGAGCAGGGCGCGGTCCAGGTCGGCAATGCCCGCGTGGGCCACGCGGCCAATCTCCAGGCCGGTGGCGGGGTTGACGACGGCGAGGGTCTTGCCATTGGCGGCGTCGCACCACTGGTTGTCGATGAGGAGTTGGGTGTTTTTGTAGGTCATGGTGATTAATTAAAAAATGAAAAATGAGACGAGGTTAGTCGATGCGAATGGAGGCCTCGGTGACGACCTTGAGCCAACGGGCACGTTCCTTGTTGAAGAAAATATCTTGCTCCTCTGGGCGCATGGTGATGACCTCGGCCCCCAAGGCGACGAGGCGGCTGCGCACCTCGGGGGTGCGGATGACCTTGATCAGTTCAGCGTTCAGTTTGTCCACAATCGCTCTGGGCGTGGCCGCGCTCACCAGCATGCCTTGCCAAGTGCCGGACTCAAACCCGGTCACACCTTGCTCGGCCAGGGTGGGCATATCGGCCACCAAAGGCATTCGCTGGGCTTTCGAGATGCCAATCACTTTGAGCTGACCGCTTTGCACATAGGGCAGGGTGGCCAACATGCCGTTCATCACCACATGGGTCTGGCCCGCAATCGTGTCCGCCACTGCCTGTGAGCCGCCCTTGTAGGGGATGTAAACCCAGTTGGCCTTGCTGGCACGCTCCACCGCCACGCCTGCCAAGTGCGGCGCGCTGCCCATGCCGGTGACGGCAAAGTTGATCGGCATTTTTTTGGACAAAGCCACAAGCTCTTGCAAGTTGTTGGCAGGCACGGAGGGGTGCACCGCCAGCATGTGCGGCGCATAGGCCAGCATGGTGACGCCGCGCAAGTCTTTGCTGGGGTCAAACCCCAGCTTGGCATAGACCGATGGGCTGATGGCCAGTGCGCCCGTGTCGCACAGCAGCAGGGTGAGGCCGTCGGGTTTGGATTTGGAAACCAAGTCGGCCCCCAAGTTGCCATTGGCCCCGGCGCGGTTTTCAACGATGACGGATTGTTTCAAGGCCTCCGACAGCGGCTGGCTGATGGCGCGTGCGATGATGTCGGATGAGCCGCCCGGCGCATAGTGCACGATGATGCGTATCGTGCCGGTGGGCCAGCTTTGGGCTTGGGCGGGCTGGGCCGTCAACGCTGTTAGTGCGGTGAAAGCGCACAAGGCTGTGAGGGAGCGGCGATTCATAACGAGGGTCATAACGTTCCTGCGGGTGTGGGTTTCACGAACTCAGCGCATTATCAGGTCGCAGAGGTCGGGTCTGAGTGGCACAACATTCGAGCGAGACACTGTAGATAAGAATTTACATAAGCTTCGTTGGTATGTTAAGGTAATACCATAAACTAACTATGAGCATTGACCGTGACCGCCGCCATCCTGACCCCCACCGCCATCAAGATTGATGCAGACACCAAGGCGCGTATCAAGCGCCTGGCCGATGCCCGCAGCCGCACCTCGCACTGGCTCATGCGCGAAGCCATCGTGCAGTATGTGGACCGCGAGGAAAAGCGTGAAACCATCCGACAAGCCGCCATCAAAGCCTGGGATGCCTATCAGGAAGACGGCTTGCACGTCACCGCGCCAGAGGCGGACACGTGGTTGGCCGAGTTGGAAGCGGGGCGCGATACCGCACCACCTGCGCCGCACCGCTAAATGGCGCAGCTCATCTGGACGCCGCCTGCCACCCGAGACGCGCACAGGCTGTATCAATTTCTGGCCCAAAAAAGCCCAGAAGCCGCCCGCCGCGCCATCCAAACCATCCGCCAAGGGGTGCAGGTGCTGGCCAAGCAACCCGGCATTGGCAGGCCAGCCGAAGAAATGCCCATCGAATACCGCGAGTGGATCATCACCTTTGGCGACAGCGGCTACGTGGTTTTGTACCGCTTTGACGGCAGCACCGCCTATTTGCTGGCGGTGCGGCATCAGCGTGAGGCTGGGTATTGAGAGTAGTTATCAGGTAATGGGCGCCGGGTTGAACAGCACCAGCGCGTTGTGCAGCTTCCAGTGTTCGGCCCAGGTTTTCTTGCGGCCACTGGCGACTTCGAGCATCAGGTGGAACATCTCCCAGCCGATGTCTTCAATCGTGGCGTCGCCGTCGGCAATGCGTCCGGCATTGATGTCCATCAGGTCGTGCCAGCGTCTTGCTAGATCGGTGCGCGTCGCCACTTTGATGACGGGGCATTCGGCCAGACCATAGGGTGTGCCGCGCCCGGTGGTGAACACATGCAGGTTCATGCCGGCGGCCAGTTGCAGCGTGCCGCAAATGAAGTCGCTGGCGGGGGTAGCCGCGTAGATCAGTCGCCCCTGAGAAACCCAGTTTTCAATTCGTTTGATCGCACGCTCGATGAGCGTTACCGCGTTTTGAGCGATAGAGATGGAACTGGTGTGGCCAGT
>JAYVPU010000154.1:0-24727 GCA_043757205.1 Comamonadaceae bacterium
CAAGCTCGGTATTGCAGAACTCGCCGCCAAACTGGCCGCACGCGAAATCTCCAGCGTTGAAGTGGCCCAGCACTTTCTGGCCCGCATCCAGCAACAAGATGCGCTGGGTGCTTTTCTGGCACTCGACACCGATGTGTCGCTGGCGCAAGCCAGGGCGGCCGACGTGCGCCTGGCGTCTGGCGAGCGTACGCCTTTGCTGGGCGTGCCACTGGCCCACAAAGACGTGTTCGTCACGCGCGATTTCGCCACCACGGCAGGCTCGAAAATGCTGGAAAACTATCGCAGCCCGTTTGATGCAACAGTCGTCAGCAAGTTGGCCCAGGCCGGCATGGTCACGCTGGGCAAGCTCAATTGTGACGAATTCGCCATGGGCTCAGGCAACGACAACAGCGCTTACAAACCAGTGCATAACCCGTGGGATGTCAGCCGCATTCCGGGTGGCTCATCGGGTGGTTCCGCAGCTGCCGTGGCCGCGCGCCTGGTGCCTGCCGCCACGGGCACCGACACTGGCGGCTCGATTCGCCAGCCCGCGTCGCTATCGGGCATCACCGGCATCAAACCAACGTATGGACGCTGCTCCCGTTACGGCATGGTGGCCTTTGCCTCCAGCCTGGACCAGGCCGGCCCCATGGCGCGCAGCGCACTCGACTGCGCGTTGTTGCTGTCAAGCATGGCAGGCCCCGACCTGGACCGCGACTCGACCTCGCTGGACTTGCCGGTCACCAACTACGCTACTGAATTAATAGCAGCAAGCCTCGATAAAGCCTGCCACACAGGCCTGAAAAGCTTGCAGGGATTACGCATTGGCCTGCCCAAGCAGTTCTTTGGCGCAGGCTGTGCGCCTGACGTGCTGGCAGCGGTTCGCGCTGCTCTTGCCGAATTTGAAAAGCTCGGTGCCACACTGGTGGATATCGATTTGCCGCTGACCGAGTTGTCAATTCCCGTGTATTACGTGATCGCACCCGCAGAGGCCAGCAGCAATCTGAGCCGCTTTGACGGCGTGCGCTACGGCCACCGCGCGGCACACTACACCGGCCTGACGGACATGTACAAAAAGTCGCGCTCCGAAGGCTTTGGCGACGAGGCCACACGCCGCATCATGATAGGCACCTACGTGCTGTCGCACGGCTACTACGACGCCTACTACCTGAAGGCGCAAAAAATCCGCCGCCTGATTGCCGAAGACTTTCAAAAAGCCTTCACGCAGTGCGACATGATTGCCGGCCCTGTATCCCCCACCGTGGCCTGGAAGATCGGCGAAAACGCCAAAGACCCGGTGGCCAGCTACCTGGCAGATATTTACACGCTGTCCTCCAGCCTGGCGGGCCTGCCAGGCATGAGCGTGCCGGCCGGTTTTGGCGCCTACGGCATGCCGGTGGGTCTGCAACTGATTGGCAACTACTTCAGGGAAGCGCAGTTGCTGGGCGCGGCGCATCAGTTTCAGATGGCGACGGACTGGCATATGCAGCAACCTGCAAATCTGCAGGGAGGCACGGTATGAGCAACACAAAATCATTGCTGGTTCAAGGCTACGAAGTCGTCATTGGCTTTGAAACCCACACCCAGCTCACGACGCAGTCTAAAATTTTCAGCCGTGCGTCCAACTCGTTCGGCGCAGAGCCGAACACCAACGCATCTGCCGTTGACTTTGCGCTGCCTGGCGCACTGCCGGTGATGAACAAGGGCGCTGTGCAGCGTGCCATTGAGTTTGGCCTGGCGGTGAATGGGCACATTGCCGAGAGCAGTGTGTTTGCGCGCAAAAACTACTTCTACCCCGATCTGCCCAAGGGCTACCAGATCAGCCAGTTCGAGATCCCCGTGGTGCAAGGCGGCAGCGTGGAGTTCTTTCTGGATGGCGAGAAGAAAACGGTACGGCTGGTACGCGCGCACCTAGAAGAAGATGCCGGCAAATCGCTGCATGAAGACTTTGTGGGTATGAGCGGTATTGACCTGAACCGCGCAGGCACGCCGCTGCTGGAGATCGTCACCGAACCCGACATGCGCTCAACGGCAGAAGCGGTGGCCTATGCCAAAGAGCTGCACAAAATCGTGACGTGGATTGGCATTTGCGACGGCAATATGCAGGAAGGCTCCTTCCGCTGTGACGCCAATGTGTCGGTTCGTAAACCGGGTGCGCCCTTGGGCACACGGCGCGAGATCAAAAACCTCAACAGCTTCAAGTTCATGCAACAAGCCATGGACTACGAAATTCGCTGGCAGATCGAGCAGATCGAAGACGGCCATGCCATCCAGCAGGCCACCGTGCTGTTTGACCCCGACACCGGCGAAACGCGTTCCATGCGCAGCAAGGAAGACGCCGCTGATTACCGCTACTTCCCCGACCCGGATTTGCCGCCGCTGGTGATAGCACCCGAATGGGTGGAACGCGTGCGCAGTGAGATGACGGAATTACCGCGTGTGATGGCCGCGCGCTTTGTGGAGCAGTATGGCTTGCTTGAATACGACGCGACTCAGCTGACGCAGAGTCTTGCTACGGCATCCTATTTTGAAGAGGCGGCAGCACATCGATCTGCCGAAACAACGCCGAAGGCGATAGCAAATTGGATGATGGGTGACATCGCGCGGCGCCTCAAATTAGGCGAGGCTGACTTTGACAGATTGCGTGCACACATTCCACCTTCGGAGTTAGCGAAGCTGGTGAATCGAATTTCCGCTGGTGTGATTTTGAACGCCAAGGCAAAAGAGGTGCTCGACGTGCTGTGGCCTTTGAACACTGTGGTGCAGTTGAATGGAACGGCTGTAGCGACGCAGCAAGGTCAACTGAGTTCTGCCACCGACATCGATGCCATTATCGAAGCCAAAGGTTTGCGTCAGATGAACGACACAAGCGCCCTGGAAAAAATCATCGACGCCGTGATCGCCGCCAACCCCAAAAACGTCGAGGAGTACCGCGCGGGCAACAGCAAGGCGCTCAACGCGCTGGTCGGTCAGATCATGAAAGGCAGTCAGGGTAAGGCGAATCCGCAACAGGCGGGCGAGCTGCTGCGCAGCAAGTTGGGGTGAGCGCACGCACCCCGGGGGCGGGCGTGTCTCACTTGGCTTTGTCAGCGACCGGGGACGCGGCAGATAGCCGCAGTGCCCACTGGGGCTTCAAGCGCACCAGCTCTTCATCAAAGCGAGCGTTCACGCGCACGACCTCTTTGTCTTGATGGGCCATGAATTGGCGCTGTTCCGAGATGCTGCGGGTATTGTCTTCAGTCCGGCGACGCAGGCTTAAAGGGGCAGCTCCCGGGTCTTTTTTGTAGAACTCCAGCTCAATCGCAATTGTGTCGCGCTGAGTCATCAACTCTTTCATTCGGTTCATCGCCACCTCCCGCGCCTGACCCACTTCAGCCAGGGTTTGAACGCGCATTGTGTCGTGCGCTGACCGGTTGGGATAGCGACCAATCAATGCCCGATCCCGTTTTTTTTCTTCCTCTAGCTGAGCCTGGATTTCAGTGTCTTTCTTTTTTTGCGCCACCATATCAGCCAACTCTTTCTCGGTCTTGGGTGGGGTGAGGATCGATCTGACGCTGCCGCTGGGATTGAGGATTTTTTGCTCTCGGTCCATGCATTCAAGGATCGGGCGATCAGCCGTGAATTTGCGGCCCGCCTTGTCCACGCAGGTGTAGATGCCCGCAGACTGGGCCACCGCTGCCCCCATAACGGCCAGAAGCAGGGGGGGTGTAAGGCCCCACCTCATCATCACTGCGCTCATCGTTCTTCCCTTAAGAAACGCCGTATCGTCTCCTGTAGTCCAGCACCCGTTGGTGCTCAGTGGCCAGACCCGTACGGCTGTGTGTATCGAGATACTGTAGCAAATCATCCAATTGCGCAATCGCGCACACCCGCAGGCCCAGCCGTTCACGCACATACTGTACGGCGCTGTAGGCCACGTCTTGCCCGCCTTCGGTGGCCATTTCCTGGCGGTCCAAGGCAATCACCACCGCATGCGGCGTGGCCCCGGCGGCCTCAATCAGGGCGATGGATTCGCGTGCCGCCGTGCCGGCTGACATCACATCGTCCACGATCAGCACCCGGCCTTTGAGGGGAGCGCCCACCAACGAGCCGCCCTCGCCGTGGTCCTTGGCCTCTTTGCGGTTGTAGGCAAAGGGCACGTTGCATCCACGCCGCGCCAGCTCCACCGCCAGCGTTGCACCCAACGGGATACCCTTGTAGGCCGGGCCAAAAATCATGTCGAACTCGATGGCGCTGGCTATGATGCGCTGCGCATAAAACGCCGCCAAGCGCCTGAGCTTGGCCCCGTCGTCAAACAAACCTGCGTTGAAAAAATAGGGCGAAAGCCGACCGGCCTTGGTCTTGAATTCACCAAACTTCAGCACGCCGCAATCGACTGCGAATTGCACGAAGTCTTGCGCCAGCGGGTCAAGACCGGCAGCTGTTGTCACATCACTCACCATGGGGATTTCCTTGTTCAATTAAGCCGTTTTCTAAGCGACGGCAACTGTTTCGCGATTGTATTAGCGTGCTGGCTATCGCAGCGAAGCGACGTCAGCCATCTCACATCACCGCCCCCACCTGCCAAGGCACGAACTCATTCTGCCCGTAGCCGTGCTGCTCGCTCTTGCTTGGTGTGCCGGATGCGGTGGCCAGCATCATCTCGAAGATGCGCTGGCCCATTTCGGCCACGCTGGCCGTGCCGTCCACCACTTCGCCGCAGTTGATGTCCATATCGTCTTCTTGCCGCTGCCACAGCGCCGTGTTCGTCGATAACTTCAAACTGGGCGAGGGCGCGCAGCCATAAGCCGAACCGCGCCCGGTGGTGAAGCAGATCAGATTGGCGCCACCCGCCACCTGACCCGTGGCGCTGACCGGGTCGTAGCCCGGTGTGTCCATGTACACAAAGCCGTGCGCGGCCACGGGTTCGGCGTATCCGTACACCGCCTGCAAGTTGCTGGTACCGCCTTTGGCCACCGCGCCCAGAGATTTTTCCAGGATGGTGGTCAGCCCCCCGGCCTTGTTGCCGGGCGAGGGGTTGTTGTTCATCTCGCCCTCGTTAATGGCGGTGTAGTGCTCCCACCATTTAATACGATCAATCAATTTTTGCGCCACCTCGGGCCGCACGGCACGGCGCGTCAGCAAGTGCTCAGCGCCATAAATCTCGGGCGTCTCAGAGAGGATGGCCGTGCCCCCATGCGCCACCAGCAGATCGACCGCCGCACCCAGCGCCGGGTTGGCGCTGATGCCGCTGTAGCCATCCGAGCCACCACATTGCAGGCCCACGGTGATGTGGGCGACGCTGCACGGCTGGCGCTGCACGGCGTTGGCCTTGGGCAGCATGGCCTCGATCAGCGCGATGCCTTTTTCTACCGTCATGCGCGTACCGCCCGTGTCTTGGATGTTGAAGACTTTCAGCGTGTCGCCCTCCACCAGGCTGCTGTTCGCCATCCAGGCTTTGAGCTGATTCGTCTCGCAGCCCAGACCAATCGCCAGCACGCCCCAGAAGTTGGCGTGGGTGGCGTAGCCGCTCAAGGTGCGCTCCAACAGCTTCATGCCCAGCCCCTCGGTGTCCATGCCGCAGCCGGTGCCGTGGGTCAGGGCCACCACGCCATCCACGCGGGGGAAGGCGGCCAGCGCAGCCGGGTTAGAGCGACGCGAGAAGTGGTCCGCAATGGCGCGCGCCGCGGTGGCCGAGCAGTTCACGCTGGAGAGGATGCCGATGTAGTTGCGCGTGGCCACGCGGCCATCTTCGCGCACGATGCCCATGAAGGCGGCCTCGCGTCTCATCGGCTCGGGCTTCACGTCAGCGCCTACCGCATAGTCACGCGCAAAGTCGCCCTTGTTCGGCCCCATGTCGAGGTTGTGCGTGTGGACGTGTTCGCCCGCCACAATCGCTCGCGAGGCAAAGCCGATGATCTGGTTGTAGCGCCGCACCGGCTGGCCGGTGGCAATGGCTCGGGTGGCAACTTTGTGCCCGGGCGGGATCAGGCCCTTGACGGCAATGCCCTCAACGACGGTGCCGCCGAGCAACTGGCTGCGGGCGATCAACACATCGTCGGCGGGGTGAAGGCGAATGAAGGGGGTCATGGGTTGGCGGTGGGCTTGCGTTGAGTTTGGGGTGACGTGTTTGGGGGACAATCTTCAGCATGTACTTTAAAGGAGATGGCATGAGACTCAAAGGAAAATGCGCCCTGATCACCGCCGCCGGGCAAGGCATTGGCAAGGCCACTGCGCTGGCACTGGCTGCTGAGGGCGCGCAGGTCTGGGCAACCGACATCAATGCTGAATTGCTCAAGACCTACGAGGGCGTGGCGGGCATTCAAACTGCGGTGCTCAATGTGCTGGACAAGTCGGCCATCCATGCGTTGGTGGCCACACTCCCTGCGCTGGACGTGCTGTTCAACTGCGCTGGTTTTGTGCACAAAGGCACGGTTCTGGAGGCCCAAGACGAAGAGTGGGATTTCGCCTTCAACCTGAACGCGCGCGCACAGTTCTGGATGATCCAGGCGGTTCTGCCACGCATGTTGGAGAAGGCCAAGTACGCCAAATCCGGTGCCAGCATCATCAACATGGCCAGTGTGTGCAGCAGCATGAAGGGGCTGCCCAGTCGTTTTCTGTACGGTGCCTCCAAGGCGGCTGTGATCGGCTTGACCAAGAGCTTGGCGGCTGACTTTGTGGCCCAGGGCGTGCGCTGCAATGCCATCTGCCCCGGCACGGTGGACACGCCCTCACTGCAAGACCGCATCAACGCCTTTGACGACCCGGTGCAGGCACGTCAAAACTTCATTGACCGCCAACCCATGGGGCGCTTGGCACAGGCCCATGAGATTGCGCCGCTGGTGGTGTTTCTCGCCAGTGACGAGTCGGCCTTTGTGACGGGCCAGGCTTACGCCATTGATGGCGGTATGTCCATCTGAATCGCGGGCTGCGGGTTTGCCAGCGGCAAATTCAGCAACAGGTTTTGCGGCTTGATGCGCAGCACCTTGTCTGAGTTCATGGCCAGGCCCAGGTAAACGGGCTTGCCAACCAGCTCGGGCTGCACATCTTGCGGGTTGTCAAAAGTCAGGCGAAACAGACTGATCAGGCGCTGCATTTGATCCGTCTCCACCACCTCGCCCTCGTACAGCCGGTTCAGGATGGTGCTGGACTCGGCGTCCAGCCCGGTATGCCAGCGCCAGGCCGCATCGGTCACGCTCGCTTCGGGCTGGATGCGCACCTGCACCGCGCAAAAATGCCACACCCATTGCTCCAGCACACGCGCCAGCGCCTGTAGGCCGCTGCGCGCGCGCGCCATGCGCAGCGTCAGGCCGTGGCTCAGCTCCTGGGTGATCTCGTGCGTCAAGTCCAGCAAAAACGGGTGGCGCTCGGGGGCTGACCAATAACGCTCTGCGTTGTCGGGCGACAGCACTTTGAAGTTGGCCGTGCGCAAGCTGGCCTTGCTCTCCAGCAAGAGACGACCCAGCTCGCCCAGACCGGCGGTCTCGCTGTAGTGATCCACGGCTTCGCGGTCAGCGGCCAGCACTTGGCCGTCCTGGATGGCGATGCGCTGGGGGCGAAACAGCAGCTCGGCGGCGCGCACCTCTTGCGCGTCGGTGCAGCCGTCCAGCACATGGCGCAATATCGCCTGCACCAGCAAGTCGATGAACACCGGGGGAATGTGAATGGCGCTCTGCGCAAAGAGGCTGCGGTAATAACCCTCTAGCGTGCCGCTAGCGATCAGCCCGTCGCGAAAGCTTAAAAAGACCTGGTAGTTGTGCCGGGCGTCGGCGTCTTGGATGCGCGCCAGCTCAGAGGGCAGCACGGCCTTGAGTGGCGCGGCTTGCAAGGCTTTGTGCAGGCGCACTTCAGCGTTGCAAGACTCGGGCACCAGCGCCATCTCGGGGCGCGTGAGCAAAAGAGCGATGTAGTCAGCGGTGGGTTCTAAGCAGCCGCTCGCATTGCGACGCAGTTGCTCAAATCCGCAGGAGGGCCAGAAGTTCATCTGCCCATCCTAGCACTGGCCACGCCCTGGCCACGCAGGGCAAGGGCGTGCACTCGCACGCGGCACTCAGTCGTTGAGTTCGTATTCGAGCTCGTCCTCGGACTCGTCGATTTCCAAGTCGAAATCGATGACCGCCATGTGGGACTTCGCATACGGGATCAGCGGCTTGTCCAGCGGATGGAATTTTTGACGGCGCAGGCCGCGCAGGCCTTGTGAGCGCTCCATGGTCTGGAGCACCAGCTCAGGCTCCATCAGCAGGCTGAAAGGATTGAGTGAAACGGTGTTGGTACGCATGATGATTCCCTTTGCTTCACACCAAAAGAACGGTGTGAAGTGAATGTAGCCCCGCTTCCCAGAAAGTGCAGTCAGCTTCTGGCTGAACGTTGTGTAGGGAATTGCCTGACAGACGAGCCTGCCAAACGGGGCTGCCGATAGAACCACTGGTCAAAGAGATCACTGTGTTTGACCGGTTTACTGTAGAAGTAGCCCTGAATTTGGTCGCAACCCATGCTGCGCAAAAAGGCCAGTTGGACTTCGGTCTCCACCCCTTCGGCCACGGTGAGCAAACCCAGGCTGCTGGCGATTTTCACGATGGCTTCAATGATGGCCTCGTCACTGGTGATTTGGCCGATGCCGATGACAAAAGCGCGGTCAATTTTGAGCGTTTGAACCGGCAATTTTTTCAGGTAGGCCAGTGATAAATAGCCGGTGCCAAAGTCGTCGAGGGAGAAGCGCACGCCCAAGACCCGCAGCTCGGCCAGGATGGCATAGGCGTTGTCCACCTCCATGATGACGGACTCGGTGATTTCGAGTTCCAGCCGATCCGGGGTCAGCCCAGTTTCGTCCAGGATGTCTCGCAACACCCAGGTGCCAATCTCCACAATGAAACCAATGTCCTCGGCCAGCGGAATGAAGCGGGCCGGCGAGACCGAACCGACTTCAGCGTGGGTCCAGTGCAGCAAGGCTTCCGCACCGCACAGTTGACCGTTGCGTGGATTCACCTTGGGCGGGTAGTGAACGCACAACTCGTTGCCCACAATCGACTGCGCAAAAGCCCCGCCAGCTGCAGTCGATCCTGCGCCGCCAGCGTCATTTCCGGGGTGTAAAAATGAAACTCCAGGGTCTTGGCTTGGTACAGGGCGGCATTGGCATTGCGCACCAGCAGGGCCGTTTCATCGCCGTCGCTCGGGGCCAGGCTGATGCCAATGCTGGCCGACAGGTAAAGCAAGTTGTTGTCCACAGCAAACGGCTGTTAAAACAGCGCCAACAGTTTCTCCGCTTCCCCGCTGATCGCTGTGGGGTCTTGGATGTTTATCAGCAGGCCGGAAAACAGTCCGATCAGTAAAAACACAGTTTTGAAAAATATCGGGTGAGATTGAACATGATTGATACCGCCCATGCGGACGCTCCCTTTGTGTGACACTCCTGTTTTCGGCACGATCCGACATAACTTGAATCCACCCCGCACCATGCCACCCCCACTCCTTGTCGTTCAGGGCTTGCGCAAGCACTATGCTGGCCCGCCCGTGGTGGACGACGTGTCGTTCGAGATTGCACCGGGCGAATGCCTGGGCGTAATCGGCCCCAACGGCGCGGGCAAGACCACCACCATCCGCATGTGCCTGGGCCTGACCGTGCCCGACGCCGGGCGCATCCGCTTTGATTTCCCCCATGGGCCAGATCAGCCCAAGGGCCACGCTGCAAGCCCAGCGCACGGCGGCTGGCACATGCCGCAAGACGCGCTGCCCATCAAGGCGCGGCTGGGCGTGGTGAGTCAGTTCGACACGCTGGACCCCGACTTCACTTGCGCCGAGAACCTGCTGGTCTATGGCCGCTACTTTGGCATGAAGGACGCCGCCATCCGCGCGCGCATCCCCCAGCTACTGGAGTTTGCCTCTCTGTCCCACAAGGCGGATGTGAAGCCCGGCCAGCTCTCGGGCGGCATGCGCCGACGCCTGAGCCTGGCGCGCGCCCTGGTGAATGACCCCGAGTTGCTGCTGCTTGACGAGCCCACCACCGGGTTGGACCCGCAGGCGCGGCATTTGATGTGGGAGCGGCTGCAGGTGCTGCTGCAACAGGGCAAATCCATCCTGCTGACCACCCACTTCATGGACGAGGCCGAGCGCCTGTGCAACCGCTTGCTGGTGCTGGATCACGGCAAGAAGATTGCCGAAGGCGAGCCGCGCGCGCTGATTGCCCAGCACCTGGAGCCCGATGTGGTGGAGGTCTATGGTGTCGGCGCACTGGCCTTGGTGGATGCGCCACTCAAGGCGCTGGCGGCGCGGGTGGAGGTGAGCGGCGAAACCGTCTTTTTCTACACCGAAGACGCGCGGCGCTTGCTGGACGCGCTGGCGAAGTACCCGCAGTTGCGCACCCTGCACCGCCCGGCCAATTTGGAGGACTTGTTCCTCAAACTCACCGGCCGCCAAATCAGGGAGGACGCGTGATGACGAAGGTTGCAAATCAAAGCGTGTGGCGCGCGCCCGTGGTGTCGCTGCGTTTTTGGCCCGTGTTTTTGCGCAATCTGCTGGTGTGGCGCAAGTTGGCAATTCCCAGCCTGGTGGGCAATATCGCCGAGCCGCTGATGTGGCTGGTGGCCTTTGGCTACGGCATGGGTGCGCTGGTGGGGCAGGTGACGCTGGACGGGCCGCTGGGCCCCACGCCCGTGCCCTACATTTTGTTTTTGGCCAGTGGCTCGATCTGCATGAGCGCGATGCAAGCAGCCTCGTTTGAAGCGCTGTACTCGGCCTTCTCCCGCATGCATGTGCAAAAAACCTGGGACGGCATCATGAACGCGCCGGTCAGCCTGGACGACATCGTGCTGGCCGAGATGCTGTGGGCGGCGTTCAAGGCCCTGTTCACCGTGACGGCGATTTTGGGCGTGATGCTGGTCTTGGGCATCAGCCACAGCCCCAAGCTACTGGTGGCCTGGCCGATTTTGCTGGGCGTGGGCATCACCTTTTCTTGCATCGCCCTGATCTTCAACGCCTTGGCCAAGGGCTACGATTTTTTCACCTACTACTTCACCCTGTTTCTCACGCCCATGATGTTCTTGAGCGGCGTGTTTTTCCCGCGTGAGCAATTGCCCAGCATGGTGCGCGCAGTGTCGGATTGGCTGCCCTTGACCAACGCGGTGGAACTGGTGCGCCCGCTGTTCATGGACCAGTGGCCGCAGCACCCGGTGCAGCACGCGCTGGTGTTGCTGGCCTATACCGTGCTGTCGTTCTGGCTGGCGCTAGCGCTAACACGCAAGCGGTTTCAGGCCTGAGGCAAACGGGAAACGGCTTTAGCCGTCACGCGAGTCAGCAGGATCTGCCAGAGGCCGGAGTGACTCGACTTGCTTTTTTAGTTGGTGAATGTCCTGGCGTAGCGCCCCAATTTCATGCATCAGATCGCGTTCGATTTGTCGTTCTTCCGTTTCCACAAACACGGCGGCCACGGACGCAGTCACCAGCGACAACACGGCCAGACCCAGCAACACCACCACGACCGCAAACATGCGCGATAAATGGGTGCTCGGCACGAGATCGCCATAACCCACCGTGGCTGCCGTGGTGAACGCCAGCCAAAGGCCGTCACCAAAAGTCACCACTTTGGGTTCGAGCAGCCAAAACCCCATGCCGCCAAATCCCATGATCATCAAACACATGATCAACGAGTAGATCAGCCCCCGACGGGTGATCAGTCTTTTGCGATTGCGCCAATGGTTCATCAAACGACTTTAACTGTAGAAATCAAATCACCTTTGCCCCGCGCAACGCGGCAATCTGTGCTGCGTCCAGCCCCAGCGCTGCCAGCACCTCATCGGTGTGCTCACCCAGGGCCGGTGGTGCGTTGCGCAGCACTGGGGGCGTGTCCAGCAAACGTAAGGGGCTCGCCACAGTCGCTATTGATTCAATAGCTGCTTGTGGATGATTTGATTGGGTTACAGGCTGATTCACCCATAAATTTCGAGCCTTCACCTGCTCATCGGCAAAAGCTTGGGCGATGTCGTTGATGGGGCCGCAGGGCACGGCCTTGTTTTCCAGCAGGGCGACCCAACTGGCAGTACTGCGGGTGCGGGTGACTTGCTCTAGCAGGGGTAGCAAGACCTCGCGGTTTTTCACGCGCAAGGTGTTGGTGGCAAAGCGCTCGTCTTGCGCCCACGTAGGGATGCCAGCGGCTTCGCAAAAGCGGGTGAATTGGCCGTCGTTGCCCACGGCCAGCAACATGGCACCGTCTTGCGTGGGGAAGTCCTGGTAGGGCACCAGGCTGGGGTGGCCATTGCCCATGCGCTGGGGCGCGGTGCCGGTGTTGAGGTAAGCACCGGCCTGGTTCGCCAGCGTGGCCATGCCCACGTCCAGCAGCGCCATGTCGATGTGCTGGCCCACGCCGGTGCGATGCCGCACCTCGATAGCGGCCAGGATGGCGGTGGCGGCATAGACACCGGTGAACAGGTCGGTCAGCGCCACGCCGACACGCAGCGGGCCGCCGCCGGGCACGTCGTCCGCGCGGCCGGTGATGCTCATCATGCCGCTCATGGCCTGGATCATCAGGTCATAGCCCGCGCGCTCGGCGTAGGGCCCGGTCTGGCCAAAGCCGGTGATGGAGCAGTAGATCAAGCGCGGGTTGATGGCTTTGAGGCTCTCGTAATCCAGCCCATAGTGCTTGAGCCCGCCGACCTTGAAGTTCTCCACCAGCACGTCGCTTTGCGCGGCCATCTGGCGTATCAACGCTTGGCCGTCAGGGTGCGCTAGGTCGAGCGTGATGGAGCGTTTGTTGCGGTTGCAGGCGGTGAAGTAGGTGGCCTGGTCGGTGTCATGGCCCTGCGCGTCTTTGATGAAGGGTGGGCCCCAGTGGCGCGTGTCGTCACCGGCACCGGGGCGCTCGACCTTGACGACATCGGCACCCAGGTCGGCCAGGATTTGGGTGCACCAGGGGCCGGCCAGCACCCTTGAGAGGTCTAGGACTTTGATGTGGGGGAGGGCGGCTGGTGTGGTGGTCATTTTGCTTGTCCTGTTGTTGTGTCTGGTGCTTGGCTTTGCGCTGTGCTTTTGTACCCGCCACGCGGGCTTAGGCTGGGGGCCTCAGAGGCGCTTCGCTTGCCAAGTCGGCCCCCAGCCTATGCCCGCATGGCGTGATGGGGTGAAGTGGCGTTCATTGGAAATACGGAATGCAGATCACGTTGATCGACTGTGGCGTCGGTATCGGTATTTTCACCGCAGAGTCCTCATCCATCGGCGCGGGGCAGGGGTGTGGGCTAGGGCCGACTTGGCAAGCGAAGCGCCTCTGAGGCACTGGCCCACACCCCCTGCCCCGCCACCCACCAAGCCCGCACGCCACAAACCTAAACTCTCAACCAACAAACCACGACAACACAACAACGGTCAGTTAGAAAACGCAGCAATCCCCGTCTGCGCCCGCCCCAAAATCAAAGCGTGAATGTCGTGCGTCCCCTCATAGGTGTTCACCACCTCCAGGTTCACCAAATGCCGCGCAACACCAAACTCATCTGAAATGCCGTTGCCACCCATCATGTCACGTGCCAGCCGCGCAATGTCCAACGCCTTGCCGCAAGAGTTGCGCTTGAGGAGGGAGGTGATCTCTACCGCTGCCGTGCCCTCGTCCTTCATGCGCCCCAGACGCAGGCAGCCCTGCAAACCCAGTGCGATTTCGGTTTGCATGTCGGCCAACTTCTTTTGAATCAGCTGGTTGGCGGCCAGTGGGCGGCCAAACTGTTTGCGATCCAGCACGTACTGGCGGGCGCGAAACCAGCAGTCCTCTGCCGCACCCAAAGCACCCCAGGCAATGCCGTAGCGCGCCGAGTTCAGGCAGGTGAATGGCCCCTTCAAACCCTGCACCTCGGGGAAGGCGTTTTCCTCGGGGCAGAACACGTTGTCCATCACGATCTCGCCGGTGATGGAGGCCCGCAAGCCTACCTTGCCGTGAATCGCCGGGGCGCTTAAGCCCTTCATGCCGTTGTCCAAGATGAAGCCGCGAATCGGGCCCACTTGGCCGCTCTCGCTCACCTCTTTGGCCCAGACCACAAACACGTCGGCAATCGGGCTGTTGGAGATCCACATCTTGGCACCGGTCAGCTTGTAGCCGCCTGCGGTTTTTTGCGCGCGCGTGATCATCGAGTTGGGGTCGGAGCCGTGGTCCGGCTCGGTCAGGCCAAAGCAGCCAATCCACTCCCCCGTGGCTAGCTTGGGCAGGTATTTCTGCCGCTGCGCCTCGGTGCCAAATTCAAAGATCGGCACCATCACCAGGGACGACTGCACGCTCATCATCGAGCGGTAGCCCGAGTCCACTCGCTCCACCTCGCGCGCAATCAAGCCGTAGGCCACGTAGTTCAGGCCCGGGCCACCGTAGGCCTCAGGAATGGTGGGGCCGAGCAGACCCAACTCACCCATCTCGCGAAAGATCTCCACATCGGTCTTCTCATTGCGAAACGCCTCGATCACGCGGGGCTGCAGTTTGTCCTGGCAATACGCCGTGGCCGCGTCCCGAATCATGCGTTCGTCGTCGCTGAGCTGCTGGTTGAGTAAAAAGGGATCGTCCCAGTGAAAAGTCGCTTGCGCCATGTGGTTCTCCAGAAAAAGGGGGTGGCCCCGATGTTAAACGGGAGCGGATTTGTTAAGCGTCAGGGTGCTTGATGCTGGTTGCGCAAAATCTCATTGAGCGCAAGATTGATGTAGTAATTGCCACGCCCAATTTTTTGCTTATGCAAAAAGCCAGCGTCAGCCAAGGCATCCAGATAGCGGGTGGCCGTCATGCGCGAGACATCCAGATCGCGCTGCAAAAATTCGATCTTGGTGTAGGGGTGCGAAAACAGGTTGTTGATCAAATCTTGGCTGTAAAACTTGTGTCCGGCGCGGATGCGGTGCTTGTAATCCATCAGCGCGGCCTTGATGGCTTGCACCGTCTGCAAGGTGCGGCCCGCCGTCAACTCCACGCCCTCCAGCATGTACAGCACCCATTCCTCCCAGAGATCCTCGGTTCTCACCCTTTGCAGCAGGTCGTAATAGCGGGCCTTGGTGCGCACGATGTGCTGGCTCAGGTACAGCACGGGGATGTCCAGCAAACCTTCTTTAACCAGATAAAGCACGTTGATGATTCGGCCCGTGCGGCCATTGCCGTCGTAGAACGGGTGGATGGATTCGAATTGGTGGTGGATTAGCGCCATCTTCACCAGTGGGTCAGCATCGAACAAGCCCGCATCGTTGATGAAGCGTTCCAGCCCACTCATCAGCGCCACAATTTCGGCAGGCTCCTGGGGCGGGGTGTACACCGTGCGCCCTGCGCCATCCTTCAGCGCCGTGCCCGACAGCTTGCGAAAGCCCGCGTTGTTGCGCTCCAGCTCCCCCTGCATTTGAACAATGTGATTCGACGTCAGCAGCCCGGTTTCACGCACCAGCCCAAAGCCCACGCGCAGCGCCTGCCGGTAGCGCAACACCTCTTTGGCTGCCGGATTGGCAAACGTCTCAGGCAGCACATCGTCCTTGAACAACTCATCGTGCGTGGTGATGATGTTCTCGATTTCCGAGCTGTCTTTGGCCTCTTGCAAGCCCAACGTGTTGATGAGAATGCCCTGATTCGGCATGGAAGCCGCAATCCCCTTGAGCTCAGCCAGCTTGCGGCTGCTGCTGGCCAGTCGCTTGAGAATGCCCGGCGTTTCAAAGCGGCGGGCATCCAGGGTTTCAAGCGGAGCAATAGGCGTCATATTTGGGCATCATACCTACCACATGCCCAAAAAAACTAATTTCTGGGCGATTGCGGCTCGACGTGTCATGAAAACTTTGAAATCTGGGCGCGGGGGTGGATCAGGTTAATTTGCCCTGGCGATAAGTCGTATCAACCCGTCAACCCGCAGTCCCTGTGCGCGCCACACCTCACACAGGCCACCCAAGGCGCCACCAGGGCTGCGCGCTTGCGATAAAACTTTCAATACCGATTACTCCAACGGTGAGTGAAAGCCACTGACCACCACGCGCTTTGTCTGAGCCTGCTGCACCGCCCAATTCATAGCGGCTCGAATGGCCGTGCCCGGGCACTGGCGAGAGGCAAAAAAGCCGTCATCGACAAATCCAGCAAGGCTTGCTCACCCCTGCCGCTAAAGCGCAATCCGGTTTGGTTTTTTTGCCATGCTGACATGTGATTAGATACAGCTTTGGATAATGAAGGTGGCGATAAGTCATTGATTTAAAACAGATTATCTGTTTTTTTGAATTCATTATCCAACCCCAAAGATAATGAATCAACCGGCGCAGCCAGCAGTTCAGTCTTGGTGTAACTTGCGTGCTGGCGTGAGGCCGAAGGCAAGACCACCCGCTTGGGCGCTTGTAAGATGCCGCTTGTTCTGGCATTCACATGAAAATCATGACGAACACTTCTCATTCTCCCGCCCCCCATCTTGCCTCTCGTGCCTCGCTGATGTTCAGCCACATGGGCTTTTGCGTGCGTGACCTGCCACGCATGGCCCGTTTTTACAAAGAGGTGCTGGGCTTTACCCAGACCGATTCGGGTGACTTGGGCGCGGTGCAACTGGTGTTCCTGAGTCGCGACCCGAGCGAGCACCATCAACTGGTGCTGGCCAGTGGTCGCCCGGCTGATCTGAGCTTTAACGTCATCAACCAGATTTCATTTCGCGTGCCAGACTTGACCACGCTGCGCGCATTTTTGGCGCTCGCTCGGGCCGACGGCTTCGCCAGCGATGTTCAACCTGTCACGCACGGCAATGTGATTTCGGTGTACCTGCGTGACCCCGAGGGCAACCGTCTGGAGCTGTTCATGGACACGCCATGGTACTGCGAGCAGCCGCTGCGCGAACCGCTGGATTTGAGTCAGCCGGACGACGCCGTCCTGGCGCGCTGCGAAGCGATGGCGCGCAGCCGACCCAAGTTTCAAGCCCGTGCTCAGTGGCAGGCCGAGATGGCACGCCGCATGGGCCAATCGATGTAGATCGTTAACCCCATGATGCGCAATTCAAAAACTCACATCCTCATCGCCGGTGGTGGCATCGGCGGCCTGACCGCGGCGTTGTCTCTGCTCAAGCGCGGCTTTAACGTCGATGTGTACGAGCAGGCCAGCGAACTCAAAGAGGTGGGTGCGGGCGTGCAGCTCTCGCCCAACGGCAACCGTGTTTTGTTCGAGCTGGGCGTGGGCGAGGCACTCACTCGCCTGTCGTGCGAAGCCACGGGCAAGGAAATCCGCCTGTGGAACAGCGGCCATACCTGGAAGCTGTTTGACCTGGGCGCGGTGTCGGTGGCGCGCTACGGCTACCCCTACCTCACGGTCTATCGGCCGGATCTGATCGAGGTGCTGGCGCAGGCCGTGCGCGCGATCAAGCCGGATGCGATTCATTTGAAATCGCGTGTGCTCGGTTTTACGCAAGACGCCAGCGGCGTCACGCTGCAACTGGAGAGCGGCACGGTAGGCCACACGGTGCAGGGCGACGCGCTGATCGGTGCCGACGGCGTGCACTCGGTCATCCGCCAAGGCCTGTTTGGCGCGGATGAGCCCGAGCGCACCGGCCTGATGGCCTGGCGCGGTGTGATCCCCATGGATCAACTGCCCGCGCACCTGCGCCGCCCAGTGGGCACCAACTGGGTCGGGCCGGGTGCGCACGTGGTGAACTACCCGCTGCACGGCGGGGCCTTGATGAACTTCATCGGTGTGGTGGAGCGCAGCGACATCCCGGTGGAGTCGTGGAGCGTGCGTGGTTCGCGGGAAGATTGCCTGAAGGACTTCTCGGGCTGGCACGACGACGTGCAGGCCATGATCCAGGCCATAGACACACTCTACAAATGGGCATTGATGCAGCGACCACCCATGGCGCGCTGGAGCGAGGCTCGCGTCAGCTTGCTGGGTGACGCCTGCCACCCGACCCTGCCCTTTCTAGCGCAGGGGGCCGTCATGGCGCTGGAAGACGGCTTCATTCTGGCGCGCGCGTTGGAGGCTGAAGTGAATGACAAAGGTGACATTCCTCAAGCACTGCGCCGCTATGAAGCTGCGCGCTTGGAGCGCACCCGCCGCATCGTGCAAGGCGCGGCGGACAACACCAAACGTTTCCATAACCCCGAGCTGGCCCACAAAGAAGGGGCCAGCGCCTATGTGGAGCGCGAGTGGAACGAAGAGCGGGTGCGCCAGCGCTATGACTGGTTGTTCACCTATGACGTGACGCAGGTGCCAGTCTGAAACTGGGCCAAGAAAGCATCAGTCCAGCTTCACATTCGCACGCCGCACCACTTGGCCCCATTTGGCGGCGTCGTCCTTGATGAAGGCGGCAAATTCGGCGGAGGTGGTGGCGCGCAGCTCACCACCATAGGCGCGCCATTTCTCCGCCAACTGCGGATTTTGCGTGGCCGTCTGCATGGCTACGCTCAGTTTTTCGATGATCGCCTTGGGTGTGCCTGCGGGGGCCAGCACGCCCTGCCAGGCGACCGGGGTGTAGTCGTTCACGCCTACTTCAGCAAAGGTGGGCACCTCCGGGAAGGCCGCATGCCGCGCCTTGCCGGTGATCGCCAGTAGCTTGAGCTTGCCACCGCGGATGTTGCCCGCTGCGGCTGGCAGCGCATCAAACATCACTTGCACCTGACCACCGACCAGATCGCCATACGGGCTGGTGGTGTTGTAGGGCACAAACTGGAGCTTGGTGCCGGTGGCGTGGCCAAACCATTCGCCCGCCAGATGGAAGTAGCTGCCCACGCCGAGGGTTGCTGCTGTGATGCTGTCGGGCTTGGCCTTGGCCTGGGCCACCAGTTCCTGCACCGTCTTAAACGGCACGCCCGGGTTGGCAATCAGGCCGGTGTTCAACACCCCCAGCAGGCTCACGGGGACGAAATCTTTTTCGGCATTGAACGGCAACTTGCTATAGAGGTGTTGCAACACCGACATGGTGCTGGTCGTGCCCACGACCAGGGTGTAACCGTCTGGCGTGGCCTTGGCCGCTGCCTCCATGCCGATCTGACCCGCCGCACCAGGACGGTTCTCCACAATCACACTCTGGCCGAGGAGCTTGGTCAATTCACCGGCGATTTCACGGGCATTGGCGTCCGGGCCGGAACCGGCCGGGAAGGGCGCAATCAGGCGGATCGGCTTGGTCGGGTAGTCCTGTGCTTGCGCGCCCATGCTGGTCAGCAAGGCCAGGGTGAGGAGGCTCCAGAGTGCACGGCGGCTGGTGCGCGGGGGCTGGGCTAGGGGGGTCAAAGGGGCGAAGGTTTGCACGGGGTCTCCAGTAGAAGTGTGTAGAAATTGACAGACAGGCAGATTCTTCATTAAATTAACTAAATTGTCAAAATATAAGAATATGATGCATTAAATTAGAAATTGATGCAAAATTAACGAACTATTTTTCACATTAAAAGGCAAAATATCCATGATCACTTCCCCTGTATCGGTGGCTTCACCCCTGCACAAGCTGGGCTCATTGGTGTTCAGCCACATGGGCTTTTATGTGCGCGATCTGGCGCGCATGGCGCGGTTTTACAAAGAGGTGCTGTGCTTCACCCAAACCGATCAGGGTGATTTGGGCACGGTGCAAATCGTGTTTTTAAGCCGCGACCCGAGCGAGCACCACCAAATCATTTTGGCCACAGGTCGCCCTGCGGACTTGGGCTTTAACGTCATCAACCAAATCTCTTTTCGCGTGCCCGACCTGGCCACGCTGCGCCTGGTGCGCAAGCGCGTGGCGGCCGAACCGGACGTGACGGAGTTGCTGTGCGCAACGCATGGCAACGCGGTCTCCATGTACTTCCGCGACCCGGAAGGCAACCGGCTGGAGGTGTTCATGGACACGCCCTGGTACTGCGCGCAACCGCTGCGCGAGCCGATTGATTTGGATCTGCCAGACGCCACCATCATGGCCCGGGCCGAGGCCATCGCCCGCAGTCGCCCGCAGTTTCAGCCGCGCGCGCAGTGGCAGGCCCGCATGGCGCACCTGATGGGCGTGGAGAGCACGGTGGACGTGTCGCCCGAAGCATGAGCACGACCGCGTTTGAAACCACGCCTGGGGCCGGGCCCCTGTTTGATGTCGCCCTCATCGGCTACGGCCCTGCCGGGGCCACGCTGGCCAATCTGCTGGGGCAGGCGGGCTTGTCGGTGTGCGTGCTGGAGAAAGACGCCGCCATTTACCCACTGCCGCGCGCGATTCACTTTGACGGTGAAGTGATGCGGGTGTTTCAATCCGTCGGTCTGCGCAGCGCGGTGGAAGCCATCTCGCGCCCCGGCCTCAAGGGCATGCATTTCGTCAACGCGGTGGGCGATACGCTGCTGATTCGCGGCGGCATCTCAGCGCTGGGCCCCCACGGTTGCGCCAGCAACTATTATTTTCACCAGCCCGAACTGGAGCAGGTGTTGCGCGAGGGCGTGGCGCGCTTTGCCCAGGTGCAGGTCATGCTGCGCCATGAGGTGACGCACATCACCCCCACCCCAGACCATGTGCAATTGACGGCAGTCGCGCTGCAAGACGGTCGCCAACACACACTGCGCGCGCGCTTTGTGGTGGGCTGCGACGGAGCCCGTTCGGTGGTGCGCAAAACCATGGGCAGCCCGCTGCGCGACTTGGGCCTGCACCAAGCCTGGCTGGTGTTTGACGCGCTGCTCAAGGACAAGGCCCCGACCCTGCCCGACCACACTGTGCAGCACTGCGACCCAGCCCGGCCCATGACTTATTGCAACGTCACAGGCCATCGCCGCCGTTGGGAGATCATGCTGATGCCCGGTGACGACCCGGTCACACTGGTGCAGCCCGCCACGCTGTGGCAGCTCGTTCAGCCTTGGATTCGCCCCGAGCACGCCGACATTGAGCGCGCCGTGATCTACACCTTTCATTCCGTGCTGGCCGAGGGCTGGCGTCAAGGCCGCTTGCTGTTGGCGGGCGATGCGGCGCATCAAATGCCGCCCTTTTTAGGTCAGGGCATGTGCGCGGCAATGCGCGATGTCGCCAACCTGGCCTGGAAGCTGACCGCCGTGCTGCGCGGCCAGGCCAGCGACGAGCTGCTGGACAGCTATGAGTCCGAGCGCTCCCCGCACGTGCAGGCTTTCATCGCCCTGGCCGTCAAGCTGGGCGACATCATTCAGACCACCGACCCCGCGCTGGCGCGCGCGCGCGACGCCAAGTTCAGGGCCGGTCAGCCTGAGATTTTTGAGTTTCCAGCGCCCGGTCTGGGGCCTGGTTTTTTGAGCAACGCCGTCGCACCGGTGGGCCAGCACTTTCCCCAACCGACGCTGGCCGATGGGCAGCTACTGGACGTTCACATCGGCCCGCACTTCGCGGTGATTGCCCATGCTGAACTGCTGGAGGGTGCGGCTGGCGTGAGCGACAGCACACGCGCACTGTGGACGCAGGCCGGTATGGTGATCTTGCCCGCCAACGACCCTGCACTGGCGGCTTGGCTGGACGCGCAAGCGGTGCAGGCGGTGCTGCTGCGGCCTGACCGCTACATCGCAGGCGTGGCGCGCTCGGCCCCGGCGCTGGACGCCCTCACCACCGCGCTGCTGTCTCAGCTCAGCCCGTCATGAGCGACAAGACCGACTCCAGCCTAGCCCGCATGCTCAGCGTGTTGGACTTGTTCAACGAGCAGCAGTTGACCTGGTCGGCCGAGGCCATCGCCGAGGCCTTGCAGGTCTCTTTGCCCACCGGCTACCGCTACATGAAGCTGCTGGTCGATGCCGGTCTGCTGCAACACGCCGCCAACGCCCACTACACACTGGGCGCGCGCATTGTGGTGTTGGACCACTACATCCGCATGGCCGATCCGGTGCTGCAACACGCCACGCCCTTCATGCGCGAACTGGTGGAGCGCACCGGTTTTGACTGCGTGATCTCCGGCCTGTATGGCCAGCAGGTGCTCGACACGCACCGCGAGTCGGGCAGCGCCCCGGCCACGCTGAGCTATGGACGGGGTCGCCCACGCCCGCTGTTTCTGGGGGCTGCGCCCAAGGTCATCCTGGCGTGCTTTACGCACACCCAACTGCACAAACTATTTGACCAACACAGCGTCAAGATTGCCCAGGTTGGCCTACCCACCGAATGGCCCGCCTTTCGCAAGTACTACAGCGCCATTCGCAGGGCGGGCAGCTATTTTTCCAACGGTGAACTCGAACCCAATCTGGCCGCCCTGGCCGTACCGCTGAAAAAAGCCGATGGCCCGCTCCTGGGGGCGATTTCTCTGGTGACCACGACTTCCCGGATGGCCGTCATCGATGTTTCCAAATTGACCGAACTGCTGGTGCGGGCCGCACACGAAATCACGGCCCGCATTCCCTGAACTTTGCATCATTAAAAGGACTCTTCCCATGAAACTCATTAGCTTCCTCAACGCCGGCATTCCCTCCTATGGCATCGTCTTGGGTGACGATGTGCTCGACCTGACGCCGATCCTGGGCGCACAGGCCATCGACCTGCGTACCTTGATCGAAAACAAGTTGCTTGACGTGGCGGCGGCAGTGGCTAAAACCCACCCACCCACGCTGAAGTTGGCCCAGCTCAGCTTGCTGCCGGTGATTCCCAACCCGGACAAGATCATCTGCGTTGGCCTGAACTATGGCGAACACGTGCGCGAAACTGGCCGCGCGATCACTGAGAGCCCCGCCCTGTTCCTGCGTGTGCCCGCCTCGCAGGTGGCCCACGGCCAGGACATCGTGCGCCCACCCGAATCGAGCCGACTGGACTACGAAGGTGAAATCGCCATCATCATTGGCCAGGGCGGACGGCGCATCAGCGAGGCCGATGCCTGGAAACACATTGCCGGGTACAGCTGCTACAACGATGGCAGCATTCGCGACTGGCAAGTTAGCACCACGCAGTGGACAGCAGGCAAGAACTTTTGGCGCACCGGTGGCTTTGGGCCCTGGATGGTGACGGCCGATGAAATTGCAGCCGACCAGAAAATGACGCTGACGACCCGCCTGAACGGCGTGGAACTGCAGCGCACCACCACCGACATGATGATCCACAGCATTCCGCGCCAGATCGCCTACATCTCGGCCTTCACGCCCTTGCAGGCCGGTGATGTGATCGTGACCGGCACGCCCGGCGGCGTGGGCAACAAGCGCACGCCACAACTGTTCATGAAACCGGGTGATGTGGTGGAGGTCGAAGTGGACGCCATTGGCATCCTGCGCAACGGCATTCGCGACGAGTAAAGTCGGCCGATGACTCACACAGGATCCCTTCCCATGGCACATTTCACTTGGCGTTCATGCTGGTCATTTCTGGCCGCCCTCTTGTTGGGTCTCACAGGGCTGACCCCCGCGCTCGCCCAAAGCGATACCGACTACCCGCGCAAGCCCATCCGCCTGCTGCTCGGCTTTGCCCCCGGTGGTGGTTCCGACATCGTGGCGCGGCTGGTGGCCCAGCCTTTGAGTGAGTTGCTCGGCCAGAACGTGGTGGTGGACAACAAGCCCGGCGCGGGCGGCAACATCGCCGCCGAGATGGCGACCAAGGCCGCGCCCGATGGCTACACCCTGGTGCTGCTGCCCAGCGGCCACGCCAGCGGCGCGGCGATGAAAAAGAGCCTGCCCTTTCACCCGGTGAAAGACTTCGCCTGGGTCTCCACCCTCACCACCTACCCGCTGGCGCTCAGCGTGGCACCGGGCTCTGCGCTCAAGTCTTTTGCTGATCTGTTGCAGCGCGCCAAGGCCGAGCCGGGCAAATACAGCTACGCCACCTCCGGCGTGGGCACGGCTCCGCACCTGATTGGCGAGTGGCTGGTGAGCGAGGCGGGCATCAACCTCATCCATGTGCCGTTCAAAGGGGGCACCGGACCCATGACCGAAGTGTTCGCCGGCCGGGTGGACGTGATGATCGACACTATGACGCTCACCGCCGCCCTGCTCAAAGACCAGCGCGTGCGCGTGCTGGCGGTGACCTCACCCGCAGGGGCCAGCAACCTGCCCGGCGTGCCTGCGGTGGCCGACAGCTTGCCCGGTTTGGTGTTTGAGTCTTGGCTCGGCATTGCCGCTACGGCAGGCACGCCAGTGACCATCGTGGACAAGCTCAACAAAGCCTTGCGCACGGTGCTGGAGCAGCCAGAGGTGAAGCAGAAATTGATCGCCCTGGGCGGCAGCCCGCGTGCCAGTTCACCGGCAGAGTTTCAAGCCCGCGTGGAGCGCGATATTGAGAACCTGCGCAAGGTGGTGAGCCAGCTGCGGATTGAGTTGGAGTGAGGGGCAGGGAGCCACGCGCAGTGAGCGCCCGTGGGGGCAAATCAATCAGCGTTTGGCCGCTTCCAGCAGCGCTCTGGTTTTGCTGGCCTCTTGCCGTGCCGCCGCCACAAAATCTGCGCCCGATGAGGCGTACAGCACAGCCCGTGACGAGTTAACGACGATGGGCGCGGTGGTCTCGCCATCCACGGCACGCCAGCCCGCTTTGACGGTGGCCCGCGCATCCCCGCCCTGCGCACCCACGCCGGGGATCAGCAGCGGCACGGTGGGGGCCACAGCGCGCACGCGCTCGATCTCAGCCGGGTAGGTGGCACCCACCACTAAGCCGAGCTGGCCGTTCAGGTTCCACGGGCCTTGCGCCAGTTTGGCAATGTGCTCGTACAGCAGGGGCTGGCCCTCGACGGATGCGAGGCGCTGGTTTTGCAGGTCGTCACCCCCGGGGTTGGAAGTGCGGCATAACAAGAAAGCCCCCTTGCCGTGGTACTTCAAATAGGGCTGCAACGAGTCAAAGCCCATGAAGGGCGAGAGCGTGATGGCGTCGGCCCCGTAACGCTCAAACGCTTCTTTGGCGTACTGCTCGGCTGTGCTGCCGATGTCACCGCGCTTGGCGTCCAGGATCACCGGCACGTGCGGGGCCAC
>JAYVPU010000155.1:0-1674 GCA_043757205.1 Comamonadaceae bacterium
AAAATCAGGTCAGCCAGCTCGGGCGCTTTGGCAAACACCTCGGTGTAATTGAGCGTTCCGGAATAGGCCACGATCAGACCAATACCCAGGATGAAGCCAAAGTCACCCACACGGTTAACCAAAAAGGCTTTCATGTTGGCGAAAATGGCGGTAGGCTTGTTGAACCAAAAACCGATCAGCAGGTAGGACACCAATCCCACCGCTTCCCAGCCGAAGAACAACTGCAACATGTTGTTGCTCATCACCAGCATCAGCATGGCGAAGGTGAACAGCGAGATGTAGGCGAAGAAGCGGTTGTAACCCTCATCTTCTTCCATGTAGCCAATGGTGTAGATGTGCACCATGAGCGAGACGAAGGTCACCACCACCATCATCATGGCGGTCAGGCCATCGACCAAAAAGCCGATTTCCATCTTGAGACCACCCACCACCATCCAGGTGTAGAGCGTCTCATTGAAGCGGACCCCGTCCATGGCCACACTTTGCAGCGTCATGGCCGACAGCACGAAGGCCAGCAGCACACCCAGAATGGTGAGTGAATGTGTAATACGGCGACCGATCCAGTTGCCACCGAATTTCGTGCCGAAAATACCCGCCAAAGCGGAGCCGACGAGCGGTGCCAAAGGCACGGCCAGCAGGGTTGAAGCGGAGAGGGTTTGACTCATGTTGACGTGGTGTTGATGAACCTGGGGGTTCAGCCCTTGAGCGTGTTGAGTTCGTCCACGTTGATGCTGGCCCGGTTACGGAACAGCAGCACCAAAATGGCCAGGCCAATGGCCGATTCAGCAGCGGCCACGGTCAGAATGAAGAAAACGAAGATTTGCCCGTGCAGGTCGCCCAGAAAGTGCGAGAAAGCCACAAAGTTCATATTCACGGCCAACAGCATCAGTTCGATGGCCATCAGCAGCACGATCAGATTTTTGCGGTTGAGGAAGATGCCAATCACCGACAGGGCAAACAACATCGCACCCAGCGAAAGAAAGTGTCCAAGGGTCAAGGTCATGCTGCATCTCCGGCAGAAGGGGGTTGCACTTGGGTGGGTGCCACTTTGACGACTTGCAAACGGTCGCGGGCCTTGACCCGCACTTGGTCAGACACGGCCACATGCTTGCTGTCTTTGCGCTCACGCAGCGTGAGGGCAATGGCCGCCACGATAGCGACCAGCAAAATCACGGCCGCAATTTGCACCGGATACACGTACTGGGTGTAGAGCAACTTGCCCAGTTCTTTGGTGTTGTCCAGCTCCATCAAGGGTTGGCCAATAACGCCCGCGACGCGTGGCCCTTCGGACACCCGAAAGCCCGACATCAACACGGCCGCCATCTCCAGCGCAATCAGCGCACCCACGCTGGCCGCCAAGGGGAAGTGCTTCCAAAAACCCAAGCGCATGGCATCGATTTTGATGTCCAACATCATCACGACAAACAGGAACAGCACCATGACCGCGCCCACATAAACCAGCACCAAGGTGATGGCCAAGAACTCGGCCTGGAGCAGCAACCAAATACCCGAAGCCTGGAAGAACGCCAGAACCAGGAAAAGCGCCGCATGCACCGGGTTGCGGGCTGTGATCACGCGCAGTGATGCAAACAGCAGCACGGCAGCGAATACATAAAAAAGACCAGTTTTGATGTCCATAAAGATGATTACTTTCTTGCCATCAATCAGCGGTAT
>JAYVPU010000156.1:0-6407 GCA_043757205.1 Comamonadaceae bacterium
TTCAACGATGCGCTGCAGCCCGCTCAGCTTGGAGCCTTCGTCCAGACCAATCAGGGTCACGCCTTGCGTGGCCCGGCCCAGTTCGCGGATTTCGCTGACGCGAGTGCGCACCAGCACGCCTTTGTCGGTGATCAGCATGATCTCGTCGTCTGCATGGACTAGCGTGGCTGCGACGACTTTGCCGTTGCGCTCGGACTGGGTGATGGCAATCATGCCCTTGGTGCCGCGGCCATGGCGGGTGTACTCGGTGATGCTGGTGCGCTTGCCGTAGCCGTTGACCGTGGCGGTGAGCACACTTTGCTGCTCGTCTTCGGCCACCAGCATGGCGATGACACTTTGGGTTTCCTCCAGCATCATGCCGCGCACGCCACGCGCGCTGCGGCCCAATGGGCGGACGTCGTTCTCGTCAAAACGCACAGCCTTGCCACCATCGCTGAACAACATCACATCATGCTTGCCATCGGTCAGCGCGGCACCAATGAGGTAGTCGCCCTCATCCAGATTGACAGCGATGATGCCGCCCTTGCGTGGGTTGTTGAATTCGTCCAGCGCGGTCTTTTTGACCGTGCCCATGCTGGTGGCCATGAACACGTACTGATCGGCAGGGAAGCTGCGGTGCGTGCCCGTCAGAGGCAACACCACGTTGATCTTCTCGCCCTCTTGCAAGGGGAACATGTTGACGATCGGGCGACCGCGAGAACCGCGCGAACCGGCTGGGACCTCCCAGACCTTGAGCCAGTACAGTCGGCCCCGGTTGGAGAAGCACAGGATGTAGTCGTGCGTGTTGGCAATGAAGAGCTGGTCAACCCAATCGTCCTCTTTGGTCGCGGTGGCTTGTTTGCCACGGCCACCGCGTTTTTGGGCTCGGTACTCAGACAGTGGCTGGCTCTTGATATAGCCGCTGTGGCTGAGCGTGACCACCATGTCGGTCGGGGTGATCAAGTCCTCGGTGCTCAGGTCAAACGAGCTGTGCTCCACCTGGCTGCGCCGCGCACCGATCTTGCCTTGACCAAACTCCTGCTTGATGGCACCCAGCTCATCCGTGATGATGACCGAGACACGGGCCGGTTTGGCCAAAATGTCGAGCAAGTCCTCGATCTCGGCCATGACATCTTTGTACTCGACCACGATCTTGTCTTGTTCCAAGCCGGTCAAGCGTTGCAGGCGCATCTGCAAAATTTCTTGCGCCTGGGTGTCAGAGAGGCGGTACAAACCGTCGCCGCCCATGCCGAATTCTTTTTCCAGTCCGTCGGGGCGGTAGTCGTCGGCATTGACCACGCCGCCGTCGGTGCGGGTACGGGTGAGCATTTCGCGCACCAGCTTGCTGTCCCAAGAGCGCGTCATCAACTCGGCTTTGGCCACGGGGGGCGTGGGTGCATTCCTGATGATGGCGATGAAGTCGTCAATATTGGCCAGCGCCACGGCCAGACCTTCGAGCACATGGCCGCGCTCTCGCGATTTGCGCAGGGTGAACACGGTGCGACGGGTCACCACCTCTCGGCGGTGCTCCAGGAACACCTCAATCAAATCTTTGAGGTTGCACAACTTCGGTTGGCCGTTGATCAAGGCCACCATGTTCATGCCAAAGGTGTCTTGCAACTGGGTCTGCTTGTACAGGTTGTTCAGCACCACCTCGGGCACTTCACCGCGCTTGAGTTCAATTACCAAGCGCATACCGGATTTGTCCGACTCGTCCTGGATGTGGCTGATGCCTTCTATCTTCTTCTCGTGCACCAGCTCAGCCATGCGTTCTTGCAAGGTCTTTTTGTTGACCTGGTAGGGCAGTTCATCCACGATGATGGCCTGGCGTTGACCTTTGTCGATGTCTTCAAAGTGGCACTTGGCTCGCATCACCACGCGGCCACGGCCCGTGCGGTAGCCGTCTTTGACGCCATTGATGCCGTAAATGATGCCGGCGGTAGGGAAGTCGGGCGCGGGGATGATCTCCATCAACTCGTCGATAGTGGCTTCCGGGTTGGCCAGCAGGTGCAAACAGGCGTCCACCACTTCATTGAGGTTGTGCGGCGGAATATTGGTGGCCATACCCACGGCAATGCCGCCCGAGCCGTTGACCAGCAGGTTGGGCAAGCGGGTTGGCATGACCAGCGGTTCTTTTTCCGAGCCGTCGTAGTTGGGGCCGAAATCGACGGTTTCCTTGTCCAGATCCGCCAACAACTCGTGGGCGATTTTGGCCAAACGGATTTCGGTGTAACGCATGGCGGCGGCGTTGTCGCCATCGACCGAGCCGAAGTTACCCTGACCATCCACCAGCATGTGACGCATGGAGAAATCTTGCGCCATTCGCACGATGGTGTCGTACACCGACTGGTCGCCGTGGGGGTGGTATTTACCAATGACGTCACCCACGATACGGGCCGACTTTTTGTAGGGCCGGTTCCAATCATTGTTCAGTTCATGCATGGCAAACAACACGCGGCGATGCACCGGCTTGAGTCCGTCCCGAGCATCGGGTAAAGCACGGCCCACAATCACGCTCATGGCGTAATCCAGGTAACTGCGCCGCATCTCTTCTTCAAGACTGATGGGCAGGGTTTCTTTGGCAAACTGGGTCATGAGGGGGTGTCTGGTGGGTAACGTGGGCAATCTTTGATTCTAAGGGGGCTGCCATGTTGTGCGACAGCAACATCAAGATGAAGAATCGTGACTTTGTACCTATCGGTGTGTGTTGTTTGTATTGGGGATGCGTTGTTGCCTGTGGCACAATGACATTGACAGTTCGGTGGTAGTAAGAATAACTTTGCCATCATTTATTAATTACTCACAGGAATACTGTGAATTTTTCCCCAAGAGGAGTCTCATGAAGAAGTTGAACAAAGTGGCAATGTTGATCGCAGTCGCAACTATCGCTACTACTGCTGGCGCACAGGCCGTTGACAACTGGCGTAATACCGGTGGTGAGGTCTGGAAAAATGCTTACGGTCAGTGCTGGCGTGATGGTAGCTGGACACCTGCTACGGCTGTTCAGGGTTGCGATGGTGCTATTGAAGCTCCCGCCCCCAAAGCTGCACCAGCTCCTGCACCCGTTGCTGCTCCCGCACCAGCACCTAAGGCTGCCGAACCAGCACCAGCACCAGCACCAGCACCAGCTCCCCAGCCTCCCGCAGCCACCAAGGTGACTTACGCGGCTGACGCCTTCTTTGACTTTGACAAAGCTGTGCTCAAGCCTGAAGGCAAAGCCAAGCTGGATGACCTGTCCTCCAAGGTCAAGGACATCAACCTGGAAGTCATCATCGCTGTGGGTCACGCTGACGCTATCGGCACTGATGGTTATAACCAGAAGCTGTCGGTTAAGCGCTCTGAAGCCGTCAAGGCTTACTTGGTGTCCAAAGGCATTGAGAAAAACCGCGTTTACACCGAAGGTAAAGGCGAAAGCCAGCCCGTGGCTGACAACAAGACCGCTGCTGGCCGTGCCAAGAACCGTCGCGTTGAAATCGAAGTGGTTGGTACCCGCGCCAACAAATAATTGCTTCCGAGTGATTTAAAAAACCCCGCTTCGGCGGGGTTTTTTGTTTCTGGTCTCAGTGCAAGATAATCTAAGCATGACTACTACTTTGAATGCCGACCCCGCCGAACTGGCCAAATTTTCTGAATTAGCGCATCGCTGGTGGGACCCGGAGAGCGAGTTTCGTCCCCTGCACCAAATCAACCCGTTGCGGCTGGAGTGGATCAACCGTTTATGCCCTCTTCAAGTGCAACGGGTTCTTGACGTGGGCTGCGGCGGCGGCATCTTGTCGGACGCCATGGCGCGCAAGGGGGCTCAGGTTTTGGGGATCGATCTGTCCACCAAAGCACTGAAGGTCGCAACGCTTCATGCACTGGAAGTTCAGACGCAGAATGTGAAGTTTCAGGAGATCAGCGCCGAAGCCCTGGCAGAACAGCAGCCTGCGAGTTTTGATGTCGTGACCTGCATGGAAATGCTGGAGCACGTGCCCGACCCCGCATCCATCGTGCGCGCGTGCGCCACACTCGCCAAACCCGGCGGCTGGGTGTTCTTCTCTACCCTGAACCGCAGTCCCAAATCTTTTCTGTTTGCGATAGTGGGCGCGGAGTACCTGCTCAATTTACTGCCCCGAGGCACCCACGAGTACGCCAAAATGATTCGCCCGAGTGAGCTGGCCCGCTACGCCCGTGAGGCCGGGCTGGAGCTGCAGCAAACGCGCGGCATGGGCTACAACCCCATCACGCGCCGATACTGGCTGGATGAAGACACTGGCGTCAACTATCTATTCGCGATGAAGAAGCCTGCATGAAGTTCCTTATGAAGCCGTTTCAAAACATAGAAGCCGTTCTGTTTGATCTGGACGGCACCTTAATCGACAGCGCCCCCGACCTGGGCTCAGCAGCCGACAAACTGCGCACAGACCGTGGACAAACTTCTTTGCCCTTGGAGAACTATCGCCCCATGGCAGGTGCGGGTGCGCGTGGCATGCTAGGCGTGGCATTGGGCCTATCGCCAGAGCACCCTGATTTCCCTTTGTTGCGTGAAGAATTTTTTGTCAATTACGAAAATTGTCTGACCGAACGCACCTACGCCTTTGCCGGTGTGGAGGAGTTGATCGAACAACTGCTGCAAAGAAAAATGCTGTGGGGTGTGGTCACCAACAAGTCCAAACGGTTTACCGATCCACTGACCCACTCCATGCCACTTTTTGCAACGGCACGCGCCATCGTGAGTGGTGACACCACGGCCCACGCCAAGCCCCACCCAGAACCCTTGTTCGAGGCCGCCCGGCGCCTTGGCCTAGCCCCTGAACGCTGCCTTTACGTGGGCGATGATGAGCGGGACATCGTGGCGGGATTGGCCGCTGGCATGGGCACAGTGGCCGTCAGTTATGGCTATCTGGGGCAAAAATCAGATATAGCCAGTTGGGGTGCTCATGCCACCATTCACGCACCTGCCGACCTTTTGCAACTCCTGAAATAAGCACGTAAATATGAAAAAACGCACATTTCTAGGCATCACAAGCGCCTTGCTTGCCCCGTGGGTTAGCAGCTTGGCCCAGTCGCGTTACCCAGAGCGCCCCATTCGTCTGGTGGTTCCGTTTGCCCCCGGCGGTGACGGCGACATCATGGGGCGGGTATGGGCCAAATTCGCCACCCCTCACACCGGCACCAGTCTGGTGGTTGACAATAAAGCGGGCGCGGGCGGCGGCATCGGTGCGGCTGAAGTGTCACGCGCCAAAGCCGATGGTTACACCCTACTTTTGGGCACCACCACCACCCAAATCATCAACCCAGCCGCATCGGCCAGCCCGCAGTACGACCCGCTCAAGGACTTCATGCTGGTGGGCATGGTCAGCATGAACCCGACATGTATCGTCGTTCATCCGGGTGTGCCTGCCAACAACTTGAAAGAGTTGGTTGCCTTGATCAAAATCAACCCCGGCAAGTACTCGTATGGCTCGGCCGGGCAGGGCACGATAACCAACCTCACCGGGGAGTTGTTCAAGTTGCAAGCGGGCAAGCTGGATTTGCAGCACGTCCCCTACAAAGGCGGTGGCCCGGCCATGCAGGACTTGATTGCAGGCCATGTGCCAATCATCACGCCTATCATGTCATCAGCCGTACTGGCTCAGCACCGTTCTGGGCGCGCCCGTATTTTGGGTGTCAACAGCGATACACGACTCAAGGCGGCGCCAGACTTGATGACATCAGTCGAAGCCGGTGTGCCAGACATGAGGGTGCAAGTCTTTAACGCCGTTTTTGCCCCTGCCGGTACGCCGCGCGAGGTGATGGAGTTGCTCAAAGCGGTCAACCTTAAAGTGCGATCAGACCCGCTGTTTCTGCAAGATTTGGACAAAGCGGGAGCCGAGACTTTCTCCCACCCCGATCCTGAAAAATTTCTAAAAGACGAAGTGACACGCTGGGCGCAAGTGATCAAGGCCACCGGTTTCAAGATGGGGTGAAGCAGCCATGAAATACATTCAACCTAGCGCTTGTGTACTGGCACTGTGGCTCTTGATGGGGGCTGGCGTCCACGCGCAAACCACAAAGTTTGGTGATGAAATTTACCAACCCATCCGCGGCCAAATGGGCCGGGATGTGATGTGGATGCCCACAGCACAAGACCATGTGATGAACCTGCTGAACGCCGCCAAGGTAACCGCGAGCGATAGGGTTTACGACCTGGGTGCGGGCGACGGCATCATCCCCATCGTCGCGGCCACACAGTTTGGGGCCAAGTCCGTGGGCATTGAGTACAACCTCAAACTGGTGGAGTTGGCGCGCCGCAACGCACAGCGCGCGAACGTGGGCGACAAAGTCAACTTCATACATGGCGACATTTTTGCAGAAGACTTTTCCCCAGCCTCCGTGGTTACGCTTTATTTGTTGCCGGAGCTGAATTTTCAACTGCGCCCAACGCTGCTGAAGATGAAACCCGGCAC
>JAYVPU010000157.1:0-1659 GCA_043757205.1 Comamonadaceae bacterium
CCGTACTGCGTCAGCAGCTCGCGCATGTGCTGCGCGCCGCCACCGCTAGCGGCTTGGTAGGTTTGGGTGCTCATCCACTCCACCAGCCCAGCCTTGTACAGCGCGCCCACGCCCATCAGCATGCAGCTGACCGTGCAGTTGCCGCCGACCCAGTTGTTGCCGCCCTTGGCCAGCGCGTCTTTGATGACGTTCAGGTTGACCGGATCCAGGATGATGACTGCGTCGTCGTTCATCCGCAGGGTGGATGCGGCGTCGATCCAGTGGCCGGTCCAGCCTGAGGCGCGCAGCTTGGGAAACACCTCGCTGGTGTAGTCGCCGCCTTGGGCGGTGATGATGATGTCGCAGCGCTTGAGCGCGTCGATATTGAAGGCGTCTTGCAGCGTGGTTTCGTTCTTCGCCATCACCGGGGCTTTGCCGCCCGCGTTGGAAGTGGAGAAAAACATCGGCTCGATCAAACCAAAGTCACCTTCGGCCTGCATGCGGTCCATCAAGACCGAACCGACCATGCCGCGCCAACCGACCAACCCAACTAATTTCATGATGTCACCTGTTTATTTTGCAAGCGCAGCCACCACGGCGTCGCCCATCTCAGCCGTGCCGACACGGGTCGTGCCTTCAGACCAGATGTCGGTCGTGCGCAGACCCGAGTCGAGTACTTTCGACACAGCCGCTTCAATTCGGTCTGCCGCTGCGACTTGGTTCAGGGAGAAGCGCAACATCATGGCCGCCGACAAAATCGTGGCCAGCGGGTTGGCAATGCCTTTGCCTGCAATGTCGGGCGCGCTGCCGTGGCTGGGCTCGTACAGGCCCTGGTTCTTGGAATTCAAGCTGGCCGAAGGCAGCATGCCGATAGAGCCGGTCAGCATGGCGGCGGCGTCACTCAGGATGTCGCCAAACATATTGCCGGTGACCACTACGTCAAAGCGCTTGGGCGCACGCACCAGTTGCATGGCGGCGTTATCGACGTACATATGGTCGAGCGTCACTTCGGGGTATTGCAGGCCGACTTCGGTGACGATGTCTTTCCAGAACTGGAAGGTTTCCAGCACATTGGCTTTGTCCACACTGGTCACGCGCTTGTCGCGTTTCATGGCGGCTTGGAAGGCCACATGGGCAATGCGCTCGATTTCCGGGCGGCTGTAGCGCATGGTGTCAAAGGCTTCTTCCGCGCCGGGGAAGTGCCCATCGGTGGCGATGCGGCGGCCGCGAGGCTGGCCAAAGTAGATGTCACCCGTCAGCTCGCGGATGATCAAAATGTCCAGGCCTGCCACCAGCTCGGGTTTGAGGCTGGATGCACCTACCAGTTGTGGGTAGCAAATGGCGGGGCGGAAGTTGGCGAACAGGCCCATGTTTTTGCGCAGACCCAAAATCGCTTGCTCAGGGCGCAGCGGACGATCCAGCGTGTCGTACTTCCAGTCGCCGACTGCACCAAACAGCACCGCGTCAGACGCCTGAGCGAGCTTGAGTGTGGACTCGGGCAAGGGGTGGCCATGCGCCTCAAAAGCGGCGCCGCCCACCAAGGCGGTTTCCATCTCAAAGGGGAGGTCGAGGACCTTGAGAACTTTGATGGCCTCAGCCACGATTTCGGTGCCGATGCCGTCACCCGGCAAGATTGCGATCTTCATGTTGTCTGTTCCAGTCAATCAGCGAACCAGCGTG
>JAYVPU010000158.1:0-6338 GCA_043757205.1 Comamonadaceae bacterium
TGGCTGCATCAGCGCGATGCCGAGCGACTCGCGCACCTTGTTTTCGATCTCAATCGCCAGCTCGGGGTTTTCTTTCAAAAACTCGCGTGAGTTGTCGCGACCTTGACCGATTTTTTCACCGTTAAAGGCATACCAAGCCCCCGCTTTTTCAACAATGTGGCCCGCCACACCCAGATCCAGCACCTCGCCCAGGCGACTGATGCCTTCTCCGTAAAGAATGTCGAACTCGGCTATCTTGAAAGGCGATGCAACCTTGTTTTTAACCACCTTGACGCGGGTTTCATTGCCGATGACCTCGTCGCCTTTTTTGATCGAGCCGATGCGGCGGATATCGAGCCGCACCGAGGCGTAGAACTTCAGAGCATTGCCGCCCGTCGTCGTTTCGGGGCTACCAAACATCACGCCAATCTTCATGCGGATCTGGTTGATGAAGATCACCATGCAGTTGGTCTTTTTGATGTGGGCGGTGAGCTTGCGCAGGGCCTGGCTCATCAGGCGGGCTTGCAAACCGGGCAATGAATCGCCCATTTCACCTTCGAGTTCGGCCTTGGGCGTCAGCGCCGCCACCGAGTCCACCACGATCAGATCGACCGCGCCGGAACGCACCAGGGAATCAACGATTTCCAGCGCCTGCTCGCCCGTATCGGGCTGGCTGATCAGCAGGTCTTGCAGGTTCACGCCCAGTTTTTGCGCGTACTGGATGTCCAGCGCGTGCTCGGCATCGACAAACGCGCACTGACCGCCGATTTTTTGCATCTCGGCAATGACTTGCAAGGTCAGCGTGGTTTTGCCGGACGACTCCGGGCCATAAATCTCGACCACGCGGCCACGCGGCAGGCCACCCACACCCAGGGCAATGTCCAGGCCCAGCGAACCCGTGGAGCAGACCTGGATGTCTTCAATCACCTCCCCCTCACCCAGCCGCATGATGGTGCCCTTGCCAAACTGCTTCTCAATTTGGGCCAATGCCACTTGAAGGGCTTTGGCTTTTTCGCTGCTGGCGGCGGTGAGGTTTTTAACGGCTGCGTCCATGAAAGGCTCCTTAATTTAACGTTGAGGGGGTTCAATTCATCCGCTGCTTTTAACAACAGGCTGGATGCTTGAACAGTAGTTTAACGCAGCGTGTTGAAATAAGTAAACGCTATTTTTAGTCAGTTTGATTTACTATATGTTGATGCCGCAAACCCTCGCATCCCCACCCTCGGCGGGCTGGCGCCAAACCCATCTGGGGCGCTTGCTCGGCCACGCCATGCGCCGCTTTGACGCGCGTGTTTTTCAGCTGATGGCCAGCAACCCCGACGTGCCGCTGGCCCTGTCCAACTTGGCGGCGCGCGGCCAGGTGAGTGCGGCCCACATCCACATCACGCGCCACTTGGCGCTGGAGGGTTCGCGCCTGACCGAGCTGGCCGCGCAAGCCGGCATGAGCAAGCAGGCCATGGGCAAGCTGGTGGACCAGTGCGACGCCTGGGGCCTGGTCAAACGCAGGCCTGATGGGCGTGACGCGCGTGCACGGCTGGTGTGCTTCACCCCCGATGGGCTGGCTTGGTTGCAGGCCTTCCAGCAGGCCGTAGGCCAGGCCGAAGCAGAGTTGCGCCAAGCGGTAGGGGGAGAGATTGCCACGGTGATCGCCATCGGGCTAGAGGCCTATGCCAGCTGAAGCAGGCCAACCACTGGCCGGCTTTTCGCGTGCAAGGCTCGCTTCAGGTCAGGGGCCTAAAATTACCGCAACGCCGCCCACCCCCAGGAGACTCCCATGCGAATTCTGATTGCCGAAGATGACCAGGTACTGGCCGACGGGTTGCTGCGCACCCTGCGCAACTCCGGCGCTGCGGTGGACCACGTGGCCAGCGGCACGCAGGCCGACGCGGCACTCATGACCAACACCGAGTTTGACCTGCTGATCCTGGACTTGGGCCTGCCCACCATGCACGGCCTGGAGGTCTTGAAACGCCTGCGTTCACGCGGCTCCGCCCTGCCGGTGCTGATCCTGACGGCCGCCGACAGCGTGGAAGAGCGCGTCAAAGGACTGGACTATGGCGCGGACGACTACATGGCCAAGCCCTTCAGCCTGCAAGAACTCGAAGCCCGCGTGCGCGCCCTGGTGCGCCGTGGTGCGGGCAGCACCAGCAACCTGATCAAGCATGGCCCACTGGTGTACGACCAGACCGGCCGTGTGGCCACGATTGACGGCAAGATGGTCGAGCTGTCGGCGCGCGAACTGGGTCTGCTTGAGGTTTTGCTTCAGCGCACAGGCCGACTGGTCAGCAAAGATCAATTGGTCGAGCGCCTGTGCGAGTGGGGCGAAGAGGTGAGCAACAACGCGATTGAGGTGTACATCCACCGCCTGCGCAAGAAGATCGAAAAAGGCCCGATCCGCATCGCCACGGTACGCGGCCTGGGTTATTGCTTAGAAAAGATAAGCTGATGAAGCTATTCCAGCGCGAGCAACGCTCGCTGTTCGGTGAAATCCTGGACTGGATGCTCACGCCGCTGCTGCTGCTGTGGCCCGTCAGCCTGGTGTTGACTTGGCTGGTGGCGCAAGGCATTGCGGGCAAACCTTTTGACCGCGCACTGGAGTACAACGTGAGCGCGCTGGCGCAACTGATTGCGGTCAAAGACCAGCGCGTGAGTTTCAATTTACCCCTGCCCGCGCGCGAACTGCTGCGTGCCGATGACGCCGACACGGTCTACTACCAGGTCGTCGGCCCGCGTGGGGCCTACATGAGCGGCGAACGTGATTTTCCCTTGCCCACCGACGCCGACACGGCCGTGCCTGGTCAGGTTCAACTGCGCGATGACGACTTTCACGGCACCGCGATTCGAGTCGCCTACATGTGGGTGCCGCTCAATCTGCCAGACACCCCAATGGCACTGGTGCAAGTGGCCGAGACGCTGGACAAACGCTCGATCCTGGCCGCAGAAATCATCAAGGGCGTGATGCTGCCGCAATTCGTCACCCTGCCGATGGCGGTGCTGCTGGTCTGGCTGGCGCTGGTGCAGGCCATCAAACCCTTGAGTCGGCTGGAGGCGCGCATCCGAGCCCGCAAACCCGATGACCTGAGCCCGCTGGACGCCCAGACCGTTCCCATCGAGGTCACCCCCCTGGTGACTTCGGTCAATGAACTGTTGCTGCGTCTGCACGACTCCATGGCCACCCAAAAACGTTTTTTGGCCGACGCTGCGCACCAACTCAAAACCCCGCTGGCGGGCTTGCGCATGCAGGCCGATCTGGCGCTGCGCGAAGGGGCCAACACCGAGGAACTCAAACAGTCACTGCGCCAGATTGGGCGTGCCAGCATACGCGCCACGCACACGGTCAACCAGTTGCTCGCCCTGGCCCGCGCCGAAGGCGGCAATCCCGCCATCAACCGCCAACCCTGCGACCTGGCGCGTCTGACCATGGACGTGGTGCGCGACTGTGTGCCACGCGCGATGGACAAGCACATTGACCTGGGCTTTGAAGGGGTCGAACCCGGCTCGCCGGGCGTGATGCTGCAGGGCAACCTCACCTTGCTCAAAGAGATGGTGCGCAACCTGCTGGACAACGCCCTCAACTACACCCCCTCCAGTGCCGCGCAGCCCGCCGTCATCACGGCGCGCGTACTGCTGGATCCGTTAAGCCAAACGCTCGTGCTTCAGGTGGAAGATTCGGGGCCAGGCATTCCCGAGGCAGAGCGGGAGCGGGTGTTCGAGCCGTTTTACCGGGCGCTCGGGGTTGAGGCCGATGGCTCGGGTCTGGGCTTGTCCATCGTCAAAGAGATCGCCCGTCAACACCAAGCCAGCGTCAGCGTGACCGACACCCACGTGGGGCAACTGCCCCCCGGGGCGCGCTTCACCGTGCGTTTCTGATCCTGCCAGCCAGGTCGCTTATGAGCAGGTCTGCAAAGGCTTATTGATCAGCTCAGGCTTCAATGTGCTCAAGCGTGCGCGCAAGGCGTCATCCACCGCAGGGAGCTTGAGCCGACTGCCTGTGACGAGTTCATGCTCGAGTACCACGTGCGCCGTCTTCACCCCGCGTTGGCTCAACGAAGCCAATGCTGCATCAGCGGCTGCTTGGGTTTCAAAACCACCCAATGAAATGCCAGGCTCCAGACTGGAATTGCCTAAAGGCTCAATGTTCAACCTAAGGGCCATCAATTCTTTGCGTTTTTTGACCAAGGCCTCCATGTTGGGGTACTTGCCCATGTACACAATCCAGCGGGCCGGGTTGGTTTCAAGGGTCAAAGCCCAAGCACCCTCCGGCAAGCTGGCCTTGAGCGCCAGTCGCAAGGCGGTGGCCTGACGCTCGTCAAACAAACCGGCTTGCAAACATTCTGTGGACTTGGCGTGGGTCTGGGCAGTCACCGTTTCGTCCGCCGACTCCTTGGCCGACAAGATGCGTATGGCCTCAGGTCGAATTTGTTGACTCAAGCGCTGTGGCTCAGCCGTCTGGGTCGGTCCGAAACCATAGCCCCGCAACCATTCATGCGCCCAAGCGTAGTACAGGCCATTGAGCAAGAGGAGCAGCAAAACAAAAAAACGAAGCATCAATTGATCACCGGGCGCACGCTGACTTCAGCGCTGTTGATTTTTTTCAGGCCCGCGTCAGTATGCACCAGCAAGGCACCGCTGCTGTCCACGCCCTGCGCTTGCCCGTGCGTGCCGTCGCTCAAGGTTACAGCGCGCCCGGCCAGGGCATCTCGCGCCGCGTAGGTCTTGAGGAAAGGGACCAAACCTTGAGATTCAAACCGCTGCACCGCTTGTAGCAGCGCAGGCGCGATGCGCAGCAGGGCCTGCGGGGCGTCCATGCCGGGCAGCAACTCCTGCAACCAGGCTGGGGGCGTGCTCAGACCTGCGGCCTCACGCGGGCCGATGTTCAGGCCCACGCCGATCACGGCATAGCGTGTCGCGCCCATGGTCAGGGTTTCAATCAGGATGCCCGCCAGCTTGCGCCCTTGAAACCAGACATCGTTAGGCCATTTGAGCTGCAGGTCAGGGTGCAGACTGGCCGCCACGCTCACGCCCACGGCCAGGGACAGGCCGGACCAGTCGGTCCTGTGCAGCGGCAGACCGAGGGAGAACGTCAAGGATGTTGCCCCCACGCTTGCCACTTTGTGTGCTGCGCTGCCCCCCGAGGGGGTCGTGCCTTGCTTGGGGCGGCCCGGCGCTGCGGCTACCTCCGCGCTTATCGCGTTCTCGCTCAACCAGCTTCGTCCCAAGCGCCCGCGCCCGGCCGTTTGTGATTCGGCCACCAGCAGGATAGGTTCGGTTTGTCCCGCGCGGGCGCGGCGCATCAACTCGGAATTGGTGGAGTCGAGCTGGGGCAGGATTTCCACCGAGAAGCTCGGCAACAAGGGCGACACGGCCTCCCAGATGGCCTCTGCGGGCCACTGGATAGGTAATGACTTCGACAAGCTCAGTCCGAACGGGTATAGGGCTCGCGCAATGGGCTTAACGCTTGCGCTTGGGTGCCAACAGCGTGCCACGGCAGGCCTTGGCGCCACACCAGCAGGGGTATTCGGCCTTGAGCTTGGGCGTGTAGCGCTCGTCAATCATCAGGCCGTAGTCGTAGTTGAGCTCTTCACCGGCCTTGATGTTGCGCAGGGCTTTGATGAAGACGCGACCCTCGTCTTCATCGGCCTCGCAGTTGGGCGCGCAGCTGTGGTTGATCCAGCGTGCCGAGTTGCCATCCACCTTGCCGTCGATGACATGGTCTTCATCAATGTGAAAATAAAACGTGTGGTTCGGGTCGCTCGGATCATGCGGGTGGCGGTCTTGCGCCTCGGCCCAGGTCACCACCTCACCCGTGTACTCGATCAAGGTCTCGCCCTCGGCCAAGTTCTGCACGGCAAACACGCCCTTGCCATGCACGCCGGAGCGGCGGGTTTGCAGGCGGCGAGTTTGCAGGCTGCGCGGTGCCAGGCTCACCGGCGCAGACGGTTCAATGGGCGCTGCGGCTGCAACGCAGGTGGCCTGTTTTTTCGACACGACAAAGAGTTTAGAAATAATTTGGTATGGTTAATTCATGCAGGTGCGCGCACAGGCACCCGGGTGCACGTGAGCGTGCACACGCGAGAATTTGTATTGTAGTGAGGGCCCGCTACGGGCTCCTGCGCTGAAATTGACTGAAAAAGACTGTATGAAAACATTGGTAATCGCCGAGAAACCGTCCGTCGCCCAGGACATCGTGCGGGCGATGGCGCCCACGGCGGGCAAGTTTGAAAAGCACGACGAGTACTTTGAAAGTGACGACTGGCTGGTCACGTCCGCCGTCGGCCACCTGGTGGAAATTCAGGCGCCGGAGGAATTTGACGTCAAGCGCGGCAAATGGAGTTTTGCCAACCTGCCGGTGATCCCGC
>JAYVPU010000159.1:0-23872 GCA_043757205.1 Comamonadaceae bacterium
GCAACACCTGCGCATCAAGGTGTTCTTCGGCACCAGCGAGAACGCGGTGAAGACGCAGATCTGGATTGCCATATCGACCTACTTGCTGATTGCCATTGCGAAGAAGCGTTTGCATCTTGACCATCACAGCCTGTATGAAATCCTACAGATCTTGAGCCTGTCCATGTTTGAAACTATCCCTATCAATCAACTACTTACGCCACCATCACCGGATTCAGACCCGGATTTCGAGCCCAATCAGCTCGCTCTCCTCTGAAGAACGTTGGGACACTACTGCACTCTTGATAAAGGCGGTAAATGACTCCGGTGTGCCCGGGCTCACCTGGACCCCCAGATTCTTGAACTGAGTGCCAATGTCCTTGCTGTTCAAGGCTTGGTTCAATGCCTGATTGAGACGCTGAATCATCGCGCGGGGCGTCCCCGCAGGCACCACGATGCCGTGCCAACTCACCACCTCAAAATTCGGCAAACCCGATTCCATCATGGTCGGTAGATCGGGTAAATCGGGCATGCGCTGGGCACTGGTCACCGCCAGCGCCCGCAGCCGGTTTTGCTGCACGAAGGGCATCACCGAGGCAGAGGTCGCAAACATCATTTGCACCTGACCGCCGAACAGGTCTGTCAATGCCGGTTGCGCGCCTTTGTATGGCACATGTTCGATGTCCAGACCGGCCTCGGTTTTGAACCACTGCCCGGTTAAATGCGCCGCTGCACCCGTGCCCGAAGAAGCAAAGTTCAGTTGGCCCGGATGGGCCTTGGCATAGGCGATCAATTGGCTTGCGCTTTGTACCGGCAGCTTGGAACTCACCACCAAAATACTGGGCTGGATGCCCACCAGACCCACTGCATCAAAATCACGGATCGGATCAAACGACAACTTCGGATACAGCACGGCATTGGTGGCCAAGATGCTGTTGTTGCCCAGTAGCCACGTGTTGCCATCCGCAGGACTACGGGCCACAAGCTCCGCCGCCAAGTTGCCACCCGCACCTGGGCGGTTTTCAACGATGACGTTTTGCTTGAGCACGTCGCCCATATAACGCCCCAGCGCGCGGGCCAATACGTCGCTAGGGCCGCCCGGTGTAAAACCGACGATGAAGTGAATCGGCTTGGCGGGTACCGGGCTTTGCGCCACAACAGGGCTACACAAGCCCCACAGCATCAGCGCAGCCGCAAGTACCAACGCGTTCAAATTCACCTGTCGTTTCACGGTCACCATCCTATTCATCACCATCTGGTGATCCGACAGCATCGTGCCACGCACGCCACAGTTCTCTTACAGGGTTTACTCCAACACAATCCCGCGCTCTTTCACCACCCGCGCCCACAGCGCCATTTGCTGGCGGATGAAGCTTTGCGCCGCATCAGGGCTGCCCTTTTGCAACTCACCACCGAGTTGCGCAATACGGGCCAGCACCTCAGGCGATTCCATCGCTTTTTGCAGCGCGGCAGCCAGCTTTTGTACCACCGCCTCGGGCGTGCCTGCTGGGGCCAAAATCACATTCCACTCATAAATCTCAGCCCCCACTACTCCCGCCTCGGCCATGCTGGGCACGCCCGGCAAGATGGGTGAGCGCTTGGCACTGGTCACAGCCAGCGCACGCAGTCGGCCCAACTGGATGTGGCCCAAGATCGAAGCCAGGTTGCCAAAAAACACCGGCACCTGCCCACCCACCACGTCATTGAGCGCCGGGCCTGCGCCCTTGTAGGGGATGTGGGCCATCTCAACTTTGGCGGCAGACTCAAACAAGGCCCCCGCCAAATGTTGGGCCGAGCCATTGCCCGAGGATGCAAACGTCACCGCGTCTTTGCGCACCTTGGCCAGGCTCACCAGATCGGCCACGGACTTGGCAGAGAACTGCGCATTGACCAGCAGCACATTGGGGAACAAGGCGATCAAGCCACTGGGGTGAAAGGCTTTGTCAGTGTCATAAGGCAGCTTGGGGTAGAGCGCCGGATTCACCGCGAAGGAGGATGCGTCCAGCATCAGCGTGTGGCCATCAGGCACGGCCTTGGCGACGATGGCCGCACCAATCTGCCCACTGGCCCCGGGCTTGTTTTCAATCACCACCGGTTGGCCCAAGGCCTCGCTCAACTTGGGGGCGATCAAGCGCGCCATGGTGTCCGCGCCGCCTGCGGGCGGGTAGGTGACGACGAGGGTGATGGGCTTGGTGGGCCAGGCAGCAGCTTGGGCGTGGGACATGGCAGGCGTCAAGAAGGAGACGACTGCTACAAATAAAAGAGCTGTTTGCGCAGCATACACATGGGTTAGAGCCGTATTTTTCATGAATTTTCTCAGTTAAGGCAGGTATTTTCAAGCACTCTGAAAATTTCGACTTAAGGCGTAATGCCTTACTCAAAGATTCCGGCCAACCGTTAAAGCTGAAGAATCGTGGTCAGATCGGAATTCCCATCCGCTGAGCCTGCGCAGTCAGCTCACCCCGGAAATCCGGGTGCGCAATCCCAATCAACTCACGCGCGCGCTGCCCGGCCGACTTGCCGCGCAACTGGGCCACACCGTACTCGGTGACGACGTAGTTGATGTCGTTCTTGCTGGTACTGACGTGGGTGCCGGGGCTGAGTACGGGGACTATGCGTGAAATGCTGTCGTTTTTGGCGGTGGACGGCAACACGATAAAGGCCTTGCCACCACGCGAGCGGTTGGCGGCGCGCACGAAGTCGGACTGGCCGCCAGTGCCTGAGTAAGGCGAAGAACCCAGGCTTTCGGAGCCGCACTGACCGAGCAGGTCAATCTGCAACGTGGCGTTGATGGCGATCAGCTTGTCATTCTGGCCTGCCAGTTCGGGGGTGTTGGTGAAGTCAACTGGATGGATTTCGAGCGCCGGGTTACGGTCCATGAAGCGATAGAGCTTGTTGGAGCCGAGGGCGAAGGTGGCGACCATTTTGCCGGGCAGGTAGTTCTTGCGCCGATTGGTGACGGCGCCGCTTTCCACCAAAGTCAAAATGCCGTCGCCGATCATCTCAGTGTGAATGCCCAGGTCGTGCTTGTGCGTGAGCTGCATCACCACCGCATCGGGGATGCCGCCGTAGCCGATTTGCAGGGTCGAGCCGTCATCAATCATGTCGGCAACGTACTTGCCAATGGCCTCCTGCACCTGGCCGATCTTGGGCAGCCCGACTTCGAGCACCGGCTCGCTGCTTTCAACCAGGGCTGTGACCTGCGAGATGTGCACATGGCAATTGCCAAAGGCAAAGGGCACGTTGGGGTTGATCTCCAGCACCACCGCCCTGGCCTTGGCGATGGCGGCCAGGGTGTAGTCGGCGCCCAGGCTGATGGAGAAATAACCGTGAACGTCCATGGGCGAGGCCATGCTGAAGACCACGTCGGCGGGAATCTGCCCGCGCTCGATCTGGGCGGGTATTTCCGAGAAGTAGTTGGGAATGAAATCGATCCAACCCGCCTGCCCACCCGCGCGGGTGGCCGCGCCGTAGAAGAAGGCGACATGGCGAACATGGTCCACGGTCTGCGGATCGATGTAGGCGTATTTGCGCATGGCCAGGATTTGCGCCACTTTGACGTCCATGAAATCGCGGCGCTGCTCGGACAGCGCGGTCAACAGCGCCGGCGGCTCGCCGACACCGGTTGGCACGATGATGAGGTCGCCATTGCGCACCTGGCGCACGGCGTCTGCGGCCGAGACGCGTTTTTGTAGGTATGAGTCCTGAATCGACATGCTTGTTTCCTTGAGGCGTATTAAGGTTGCCTGATGCCTGGTTTGAAAACTCAGTCGCGGCTTAAAACTTGAAGTTCAGGCTGCACCCCTTCAGGCAGCGGATATTGATCCACATTCAGCGACATGCTGACCAGCGTGTAGTAGCTCATCGTGCCCATGACATCAACCACGCCGCGTTCGCCAAAGTGGGCTGCCAACGCTGCGTAGGTCGAATCGCTGACTTGTTTTTTCTCAAGCAGCTCATGACAGAAGCCATAGACCGCAGCGACTTCAGGGGCCAGCGTGTTCAAGTGGGTTGGCATACGGTCTGCGGCAATGTCATCGACCAATGCCGAGTCCAGCCCGGCATCGAGCGCAATCCGCTTGTGGGCGAACCAGACAAACTGGCTGGTCCAACAGCGGGCCACCAACAAAATGACCAGCTCGTTGAGCGCCAGGGGCAGTGAGGAATTGAAGCGGGTGTGCTCACCAAATTGCTGGGCCAGGTGGCCCAGCTCAGGGCTGCGCATGAGCACGTTGTACGGGCCTTGCAGGGAGCCGCGTTTGCCGCTCATCACACCCTCGGCCATGGCCAGTTGGGCGGGGGTCATGGTGTCCCATGTCAGGGGGGCGAAGCGGTGGCCTCGGATGTTCAGGGGTGGTCGGCTCGAAGGGGGGGGCATCGTTGGCGTCCTGGATGGTGTCTTGGGGGTGAAGGTCAAACCGGCATCAAACTGGCTTATTGCCCTGCAAGGTGATGCGATGCATCAGCCTGAGGTGGCCGTGGTAGTCATTGACGGGGTTGTGCTGGGTGCAGCGGTTGTCCCAAAACGCGAGCGCGTTGGGCTGCCACGCAAAGCGGCAGGTGAACTCGGGCTTGACTTGGTGGGCAAAGAGGAAATTCAAAATCGATGCGCTCTCAGTGTCGGTCATGCCGTCAATGCCTGCGGTGTGGGCCACGTTGACATACAGCGCTTTGCGCCCGGTCTCGGGGTGGGTGCGCACGATGGGGTGCAGGGCCTGGAACTGCTGTGGCGCAGTGGCTGCGCCCTGCCCTTTGCCGTCGCCTTTCACATCGATTTTCCCATCGGTCTTGATGCGGTCTTCGCGTGTTTTTGAGACATCGGCTTTGGCTGAACTGCTGATGCCCTTCAAACCGGCCAACACACCTTTCATCGTGTCAGACAGGGTTTCATAGGCCAGGTATTGATTGGCAAACAGCGTGTCCCCGCCATAGGGCGGCACGGCTTTGGCCAGCAGCATGGAGCCCATCGGTGGCATGTCCAGGTAGGTCGTGTCCGAATGCCAGATGCCACCGAAATTGACTTTCTCATGCGCGAGTTTTTTAACTTCAATGATGTGAGAAAAGCCCTCAATCCCTTTGACAAAGGGATACTCAATCGGCTGGCCCATCGCTTGGGCAAAGGCCAGAAATTGCGCCGGGGTGAGGTCTTGATGACGAAGAAAAATAACCTGGTGTTCCAGAAAGACCTGGCGAATGTCAGCGGCCAAACGGGCTGAAATGCCTTGGGACAAGTCCACACCCGAAATTTCAGCGCCGAGCGCGCCCGCTATTTTTTTGATTTGCATGGTGGTTGGAATGTGTGTGGTGCTTGTCAGTCTGCCGTCGCGCCCGAACTCTTCACCACCGCCGCCCATTTTTGGATGTCAGCGTGCAGCATGGCGGCGAACTCTTCGGGCCGCGTCTCAAACGGCTCTGCGCCCAGCACTGCAAATTTTTCCAACGTATCTTTGTCTTCCAGAACCTTCTTGATGTCCGCATTGATCTGCCGCACCACCGCTACCGGTGTTCCTTTGGGCGCGAACAGGCCAAACCAGGGGTTGATGACAAAACCAGGGTAGCCCGACTCGGCAATGGTGGGGATGTCTTTGAATGCCGCCGCGCGCTTGGAGCCCGTCACTGCCAGCCCATTGACCGTACCGGCGCGAATGTGCTGCGCGACCGAAGGCAGGCTGGTGAACACCAACTGGATTTGCCCGGAAATCAGATCGGTGAGCGCGGGGGCTGCGCCCTTGTAGGGCACATGCAACATCTTGGGCGCAGTCGCACCTTGCGCAGTGCTGGCGGCGCTGTAGGCGTTGAACATTTCCCCCAGCAAGTGATTCACCGAGCCATTGCCCGCCGAGCCAAACGACACCGGGTTCTTGGCTGCGTAAGCCGCCAGCTCCTTCATGTTACTCACGGGCAGCTTGGCATTGGCCGCTGCCACAAAGGGCACGTTGGCCAAGGTGGCCACGGCGGCAAAATCGGCCTCAGGATCGAAAGGCAGTTTTTTATAAATGCTGACGTTGATGGCGTGCGAGCCCACGTAAGACATCAAGAGCGTGTAGCCGTCCGCCGGGGCCTTGGCCACCACGTCCATGCCGATGTTGCCGCCCGCGCCCGCCCGGTTTTCCACCACCACGGCCTGGCCCCATTTTTCGGTCAATTTTTGACCGACGATACGGGCCAGTGCATCCGATGCGCCGCCGGGTGTTTGCGGCACGATGATTCGAACCGGCTTGCTGGGGAATGGGGCGATGGGTGATGCGCTTTGCGCCAGCACGACGGTCGAACTCATCGTCACGGCCCATGCCAGCAGCGTCATGACTGAGAGATTTGTTATTGATTTAAAAGCAGGCTGCGGGAGTTTCATCTTGGGATCCTTAGTGGGTCGGATGATCTTAGCGCAGGGGCTTGAGCAAGTCTGACAGCCCGTTGTGATCAATCTCGTGCATCAACGCCAACAGACGGCCCAGCTCACCGGACGGGAAGCCCTCACGCGCAAACCAGTTCAAATAATTGCCCGGCAGGTCGGCGATCAATCGCCCCTTGTACTTGCCATAGGGCATCTCGCGCGTGACGAGTTTTTGAAGTTGGTCGGTGTCCATGCCTCACTATATCGGGTGCACCAACACGGGGATGTACCGGCTAAATGCAAGCGGCTAAATGCAATCAGTCCTGCTGGATCCGAGCGGCCTTGACCACCTTGCTCCACTTGTCGATCTCGCTCTTGATGAAGGCGGCGAACTCCTCCGGCTTGTTGCCTACGGCCTCGGCGCCTTCGTTGGTCAGGGCAGCCTGCATCTCGGCAGACGCCAAGGACTTGGCGATTTCCGCGTGGAGGCGGGCGACGAGGGGCGCGGGCGTTCCCACCGGTGCCAGCAAGCCGTACCACTGCACCGACTCGTAACCCGGCAGGCCGGCCTCGGCGATGGTCGGCACACTCGGCAGCGCGGTGGCGCGGCGCGGGCCGGTGACGCCCAGGGCGCGCAGCGTGCCACCCTTGATGTGCGGCATGGCGGTCAGCAGGTTGGGCATGGAGAGCTGCACCTGGCCGCCCACCACGTCCACCGTGGCTGGCCCGGTGCCCTTGTACGGCACGTGGGTCATGGTGATGCCAGCCATCGAGCGGAACAGCTCCATCGACAGGTGTGGCGAGGTGCCTGAACCAGCCGAGCTGTAGTTCAGAATGCCGGGGTTAACCTTAGCGTAGTCGATCAGTTCAGCCACTGTCTTCACCGGCAGTGAAGGGTTGACCACCAACACGTTGGAGACCGTCGCTACCAGCGACACCGGCGCAAAGTCGCGCACTGTGTCGTACGAGGTCTTCTTCGACAGCACTTGATTGAGCACGATGGCCGAAGCCGCCATCAGCAGCGTGTACCCGTCGGCTGGCGCGCGCGCCACCACGTCGATGCCCAAGGCCTGACCAGCACCGGCGCGGTTTTCCACGATGAAGGGCTGACCCATGCTCTCGGCCAGTTTTTTTGCCATCAACCGGGCAAGGATGTCGGTGCCGCCACCCGCCGAAGAAGGCACGACGATACGCACCGGTCGCGTCGGGTAAGCCGATGTTTGTGCCTGCGCCTGTACGGAGGCGGCACTGGCCAGCAGCGCGCCAAAGACCATGCAAAAGCGCGCAAAGTGGGGAACCTTCAGCATGTCTTGCCTCTTTTTGGAATGTTTTGCTGGATGACTGCGTCTTAACGAGTCCGCTTACCGAGTCCGCTTAACGAGTGGCTTGGGGGGTGGCTGCAGCAGACCGCGCAGCACACGCACATCTTTGACCTTCTCAAGCTGCCAGATGGTGTCGATCAGTCGCCGCGCTTTGGCCCGGCCCAGCGTGGGGCTGAGCAGACCGAAAGCCTTGGCACCCACCTCCTCGCGCGACATCGGGTTGGTGGCGCTGCCGCGCACGGCACGGGTGTGGTGCCGCAGCGTACGGCCGTCGCGTGTGGTGACCTCGGCAATGGCCTGCGTCGTCTTGGTCTTCGACAACGCCGAGCTGCCTGAGAGTTCAATGCGCTGACGCAGCTTGTTGACGGCAGGATCCTTCACGCGCTTGGGGTCGTGAGAAGACTCGAAGTCAATGTCGCCGTCGATCAACATCACAGACGCCAAGTACTGCAGGTTAATGTCCGCCATCGTGCGTCCGTTGACTGTGCGCGCGCCCTGCTCATCCACCGTGATGTGCACCTTTTCCACATCTGCAGCAGTGATGCCGTGCTTGGCCATGACGTTGGCCAGTGCGTCGAGCGGTGCCTGGATGGGGTAGCCCACCGGCCAGCGCTTGATGGCCGTCTGCATGATGTCGTAACGCACACCCAGCCCCGCCACCAGTTCCTTCGGTTTGGCATAGATCTCGAAGGCATGGAAAAAGCTGCGATCCCCAGCAAACACGTCTTCCACGCCCGTGAAGCCAGCCGAAACCATGGCTGCCGCCGTCACGCCGTTGCGCGCTGGCATGCCACCGAAGTCGAAAGCCTTTTCAATATGCTCGACGTCGCGCGCCCAGCATGACAGGCCCGAGGCCTGCTGCGCCGCATAAGAGAGCAAGTGGCGCACCTGGCGGGCATTGAGGCCCGCCAGCGACCCGGCAGCAGCAGCAGCGCCGAAGGTGCCGCCGAAACTGTGGGTGGAATGACCGGCACTTCGGAAATGCTCGATGCCCAGCGATTTGGAAGTACGTGCGCAGATGTCATAACCCAGCGCCACCGACCGCAGCAGTTGCAGGCCCGAACTGCGTTCGCGCTCGCCCATCGCCAGCGCGGCCGGCACCACGGCGCAGCCCGGGTGCACCAGCGCGAGGTAATAGGCATCGTCAGTCTCGTCGGCATGGCCCAGCATGCCGTTGGCCAGCGCCGCGTTGATCGCCGAGGTGACGATGGTCGTGCCCACCACCCCTGCCTCCGCTGTGCCGCCCTGGAGGCTTGCGAATTCGATAGCGCGCTGTCCCGGCAGCAACGGCGCACCCGAGACCATGGCGGCCAAGGTATCGAGCAGATGGTGCTTGGCGCGTTCCTGTACTTCCGCAGGCAGTGCCCGCCGTGCGGCCCCCGCAATGTAGGTGGAGAGGTTTTGCATCAAGGGTGAAATCACTGACGTTGCCTGTTTCATAGAGTGTCTCGGTTGATGGCTGCGTGTTCAAAAAAAATTGTGACAAGTTTTTGGAGTTGGTCGGTGTCCATGCTGCACTATAGTGGTTGGTCAAACGCCACCCGGCATCACCGAAAGAACCCCATGAAGATCCCCGCCATCAGCGCCCCTCTGGCTTTAATTTTGGTCATCGGTTTGTTTACCCCACCGTTCATGGGAACGTCCCTCGCCCAGTCACCGCCTGCTGCGGTGAGGGTTCGGGGGACGGTACTGAATGTGACACCCAGTACGCTCACCGTGAAAGACCGAAGCGGAGAAGTTGTGGAGTTGCTGCTCTCTGACAAAGTGACCGTAAACGAAGTGTTCGCCATTGCCTTGGCAGACATCAAGCCGGGCAGCTACATTGGCACAGCGGCCATGCCCCAGGCAGACGACACCCAACGCGCCATTGCCGTGAGCGTGTTTCCAGAATCAGCCCGGGGCACTGGCGACGGTCACCGCCCGTTTGATCTGCTGCCCCAAAGCACCATGACCAATGGCAGCGTCGAAAGCGTGGCAGGCATTACCGATGGGTCCACCGGCCGCACGCTTCAACTCAAATACAAAGACGGCGATAAAACCATTGTCATCCCCGCTGATGCGCCCATCGTGAGCTCCAGACCGGCCGACCGCACCTTGCTGGTTCCCGGTGCCAGCGTGTCATTGTTTGCGCAAGTTGTGGACGGCAAGCCTACGGTGCTGCGCATCAATGCGGGAAGGAATGGATTCGTTTTGCCGTACTAAAGCTTGCACACGACTGGCGGTTGCCAGCCCAATTTGGCCGCTTTGTTGGCAAACTTTTTATCTAAAGTGGCGAACTCGTGTTGTGCGGGCGCGGCGGCCCAGAGCAATGCGTCAAACCAGTCCACACCAGCCTCTACACCCGCCAAGGCTTGCAGTACCCGGCTTTCGTGCTCAAAACGCAGGTTTTTTTGCTGCATCAAACTTTTGGCGAAAGCCACGATGTCTGTGGGGCTGGCTTCATACACCGAACCCAAAACAAAACCCATTTCAGCTAGAGCAAGCAGCGGTACGTAACAGGTGTTGCCCTCAATCAAACTCTTGGCGCGAGCTGACAGTTTGGGGTGGTCATTGAGCGCGTAGCGCAGCAAGATGTTGGTGTCAACGGTCAGCATGTTTTAGCTGACCTGCTTGGCGGCGTAGCGCTGCTCCAGATATTGCCGCTTGGCCTGCGCGGCAGTGCTGGCAGCGACCGGTTTGGCCAAGTGCGACAACATGCCAAACGCCGTGCCGGGCTTGTCATTAGCGGCCTGGCGCAATTGCGGACGAATCGCATCGCACACAAAACGCCCTATGCTGCCGCGCCCGATTTGGCTGTGCAGCATGGCGTAGAGTTCGTCGTCGATAGACAGGGTGAGTTTTTGCATAGGTTTTATTATACGTATTAAAATTATTTACACGTAAACCGCTGACTATCCGCCACGCGCACTGTTGTGATCGTCAGAAGATCGCCAAGCCTTGCAAATTGACCGTTTACAAAAAAATTGCGCATCACACGTAAAGCAAGTTGACAGCTTGCCTGACTAACCTTGATAGAAATCATTTAAAGGCTAGTCGTGACTATTTTTAAAGCCCCTCGCCAAGCTTGGCTTCTGGTCGTTATTTTTGCTGGCTTGTCAGTCGGTGCTAGTTTCTACATACATTCTCCAGACCCAATGGAGAGCAAGCAAAGCAATCTTATGTCACCCGACATGGGCAAAGTCGCTGCGGACACCTTGAAGGTTTCGCAAGAACAAGCCAAAAATCTCAATCCAGGTTCGGTTGTGTTGCAACGCTTTGTTAGTCAGCGGGAAGCGATTGGAACGATTGACTTCAATCAAGACAAAACGGTTCAGGTGTTTTCGACTTATCAAGGACGAATCGCGACGGTTCTGGTCAAAGCTGGCGACGATGTTAAAGCCGGTCAAACGATCTACACCGTTAGCGTACCCGAACTAGTGCAGGCTGGTAGCAGTCTGATCAGTACGGCGGGCGTGTTGCACACGGCTAATGAAACACTGCGCCGCGCCAAAGAACTGGCAACACTCGGCAGCATCCCTCAAAAAGAACTCGATCAAAACCTGTCGGATCAACAAACTGCTGAGGCCAATTACAAGGCTGCGCGTAAGGCCATGAGCTTATTCGGCTTGAGTGAGGTCGATATCAATCAAGTCGAGAAAGATAAAAAACCGACGGCCGAAATGCCAATTCGCAGCCCGTTGGAAGGGCGTGTCACGGCACGCAGTGCGGCTCTAGGGGCTTTGGTTCAACCCGGGGTCGCTCCCGCGCCTGTGACGGTGTCTGACATGCGGCAACTCTGGGTAGTGGCCAGCGTTCCTGAATCCGAGCTGGCCAACTACCGGCTCGGTCAAACGCTCGCGGTCGCCGTGCCCGCTTACCCCGATCGGCGGTTTACCGGCAACATTAGCTACATAGGTGATACGGTTGATCCCGCCACGCATCGGCTGATTTTGCGCGGAGACCTGAAAAATGTCGATCATCTGTTGCGCCCGCAAATGCTGGCTAATTTCAGCATTGACTTGGGCGCACCCGTGACGTCATTGGCTGTGCCCGTCAAGGCATTGGCCAGAGAGAGCGATGGCAGCTATCTCGCCTGGGTAACAACCGATAGCCTGACGTTCATGCGTCGCTCGGTCAAGGTTGGTGCGACGCAAGACGGCATGGTACAGGTGACTGCGGGTCTGAAGGCAGGTGAAGTGATCGCCCGTGAGAACGCCTTGTTTCTGAGCAATCTCTACAACACCTCAACGCAGTAATGCTTTACTCGTTTTCCTTGCGAATGACCGAATTAGGGCACTATTTTGTTTAGATCTTTACTATCTTTTGTCCTTACGCGCCGCCCCATTACCCTGCTGGGCTTGCTAGTTTTCATGGCAATAGGCGTGTTTGCTTTTTTGAAGCTCAATGTCGAGGCCTATCCCAACCCGGCACCGGTGATTCTGGAAATCACGGCTCAAGCGCCAGGCTTGTCTGCCGAAGAAATGGAGCGTTACTACACTCGTCAAATTGAAATTGGCTTGGCCACCACGCCCGGTGTTGACAACATCCGATCCACCTCGTTCTATGGCCTGTCCTTTGTACGTGTCACCTTCAAGTACGGGGCGGACTATTTTTTTGCCTTGACCCAGGTGGCCAACAATCTGGCGGCTAACGTCAACCTGCCCAATGGCGTACAGCCCCAAATTCAGGCTTCCAGTTTGGTCGGTGAAATTTTGCGCTACCAAGTCAAAGGCCCATCGACTTATAGCTTGAGCGCATTGCGCTCCATTCAGGACTGGGTGATACAGCGGCGCTTGTTGACCGTACCCGGTGTAGCCCAGGTGGTGACCTGGGGCGGCACCACCAAGGAATACCACGTGGAGGCTGATCCCAAAAAACTGGAGTCTTATGGCGTGAGTCTGCAGCAATTGTTGACTGCCGTTGGCAATGCCAATGTGAACGTCGGTGGACGATCGGTCAGCGTGGGCGACCAGTCGGTCAACATCCGTGGTTTAGGACTGATTCAAAGCCAAAAAGACATCGCGAATATCGTCATATCGCAGCAAAACGGATTGCCGGTGCAGGTCAAAGATGTCGCCGACATCAGCGAAGGCACCATGCCGCGTCTGGGCGAAGCCGGCCGCGATGAACAAAAAGATGTGGTGACCGGTATCGTCATCATGAACCGTACTCAGCAGACCAATCAGGTGCTCGAACGCGTCAAGGAAGCGGTTTCAAAAATCAACTCCGATGGGTCATTGCCGCCAGGTGTGACCATGGAGCCCTACTATGACCGTGCCAACTTGGTGAATGTGACAACGCATACGGTCATCCACAACCTGATCTTTGGCTGCCTCCTGGTGTTTTTGATCCAGTGGATTTTCTTGGGCGATGTGCGCAGCGCCTTGATTGTCAGCATCAACATTCCCTTCGCTCTGTTCTTCAGCATCATCATGTTGTTGCTTACGGGCGAGTCGGCCAATCTTCTGTCTTTGGGGGCTGTGGATTTCGGCATCATTGTCGATTCAGCCGTGATTTTGGTAGAGAACATTTTCCGCAACTTCCAACGTCCAATGGGCGAGCGTATTCAGGCCTTACGCACCATGGCCACCGGTCCGGGTGCCACCTTAACTGACCCCGCCATGGGTTGGACAACCCGTTTACGAACCATCTTCATGAGTGCCATTCAAGTGGACAACTCGGTTTTGTTCTCTACCTTTATCACCATTGCTGCATTTACACCTCTGTTCACCATGACCGGCGTTGAAGGTCAGATTTTTGGCCCCATGGCTCGCACCTACGGTTATGCCTTGGGTGGTGCCTTGTTTGCCACCTTCACCATCACGCCAGCGATTGCCAGTTACTTGCTGCCGCGCAAAATGCAAGAGCATGAAACTATTTTTGTGAGGCTCATTCTCAAGGCGTACTTGCCTATGTTGAAGTGGGTTTTAGCGCATACCCGCATCACCATCATTCTGGGCATGATGTTCCTGGCTCTCGGAGGATTTTTGCTTACCCGCATGGGTAGCGAGTTTTTACCCGTACTTGAAGAAGGTAACCTATGGGTGAGAGCTTCCATGCCACCCACCATTTCGCTGGAAGCGGGCACCGAGAAAGTGCACCGCATGCGAGAAATTATCAAAAGCTATCCAGAGATCATTACCGTGGTCTCCCAGCACGGACGCCCTGATGACGGTAGCGACGCTTCGGGTTTTAACAATGTTGAGCTGTTTGCGCCGCTAAAACCCTTTGAAGAGTGGACCAAAGAGATGAACAAGGAGCGCTTAGTAGAGGAGTTGCAAGCAAAATTTGCAACCGAATTTCCGGGAGTCAATTTCAATTTCTCGCAATATATCCAGGACAACGTGCAGGAAGGTTTGTCGGGTGTAAAAGGAGAAAATTCGGTCAAGATCATCGGCCCCGATCTGGCCGTTTTAGAAGATCTGGCGGCCAAAGCCATGGCGACCATGGCCAAAGTTCCTGGTGTTGCCGACTTGGGTGTCTTCAATACCCTGGGGCAGCCTAATCTCAATATTCAAATTGATCGCGAAAAGGCTGCGCGCTATGGATTGAATACTGGCGATGTCACAGCGGTGGTGCAAGCGGCTTTGGGTGGCTCTCAGGCCACGACGGTGTGGGAGGGGGATCGCCAATATGCTTTGTCGGTTCGTCTCCGTCAAAAAGATCGAGGGAGTCTGGAGGCGATTAAAAATCTGCGGATCGCCTACGTCACCTCTACCTCAGGAGGCAGTTCGTATGTCCCATTGACCGATATTGCAACCGTGACCATGCAAACTGGCGCGACCTACATTTACCACGAGAGCAACGAGCGCTTTATCCCCATCAAGTTCAGTGCGCGCGGGCGTGATCTGGGTAGCACTGTTGCTGAGGTGCAGAAAAAAATTGCCAGTGAAATCACTCTGCCCAACGGCTACCGTGTGATTTATGCCGGCCAGTTTGAGGAATTGCAACAAGCCAAGAAGCGCATGTCAATTGCCGTTCCCATCGCGGTTGCGCTTATCCTGATATTGCTGTATGCCCTGTTCAGCAACTTTGTTTACAGTTGGCTCACGCTAGCGGCGGTACCGTTCACAGTGACGGGCGGTGTGATCGCGTTGTACCTTTCGGGTCAAGTCATTAGTATTTCCGCCATCATCGGTTTCATCTCGTTGCTAGGGGTTTCGGTGATGGATGGCATTTTGATTCTGGGTTACTTTAAAGAGCTCAAGCTCAGCGGCCTGGACGACACCGCCTCCATCAGTCAAGCCTACGAGCACCGGATGCGCCCGCTTCTGATGACGGCCTTGTCAGCTTGTATTGGGCTGCTCCCCGCAGCGCTCTCACACGGCATTGGTAGCGAAGTGCAACGGCCACTGGCCACGGTGGTCGTAGGCGGCATGTTGATTGGCCCGCTTTTTCTGCTGCTGGTTATGCCTGCGATTCGTTTGGCCGTTCTGAGGCGAGTCAAGTTCAAAAAACGTCGTAAAGGCTTGGGCGGTTGAAGATGATGAAAATAAAATACACCACAAACGCACTCTTCGCTTTATTGGCTCTCGTCTTGACAGGCTGTGCCGCTGGCCCTGATTTCGTGCCACCGGTACCACCATCAGCCAACCGTTTTACTCGCGAACCGATGCCGCTGGCGGAGGTGCAATCCAGCGTTGCCAATACCCAGATTGATCGCAACTGGTGGACTGCCTATGGTTCACCCGAGTTGAATCAACTGGTTGAACGGGCGCTGGCGAACAACCCCACAGTAGAGGTAGCCCTGGCCAATCTGAAAATTGCCCAGGAATCCGTAACGGCACAAAGGGGATTCTTTTACCCAACGATTCAGGCCGGGTTCGGTATCAGCCAACAAAACGTGGGGCAGAGCTTGTCTTCACCTCTGACTTCAGGTGCCTCGATCTACAGCTTTCAATCTGCGCAACTGTCGGTCGGATTCGTTCCCGATCTGTTTGGTGGCAATCAACGCCAAGTGGAGGGTTTGCTGGCCAACCAGGAAATTCAAGCGTATCAATTGGACGCCCTGCGCACCACGTTGGCCAGCAATGTAGTAGCAGCGGCGCTACAGGAGGCGATCCTGAAAGAGCAGATTCGGCTCACAGAACAAACCATTGCGCTCGCTATGGAGCAACTACAGCACATTCGAGGGATGTACGCCCGTGGCTATTTGAGCGTCATTGACGTGGCACAACAGGAAAATGCGCTGACACAAGTTCAGCAAGCCCTGCCGGTACTACAAAAGCAACAGCAGCAAACTCGCAATTTGTTGGCGGTGTTGCTTGGGCAAACTACTGACCAAGCGTTGCCCAGTCTATCGCTGGATACAGTTAGATTGCCGGCGCAATTGCCAACAGCGATTCCATCGGAAACCATCGCGCAACGCCCTGATGTTAGGGCTGCCCAAGCCATGGTACATGCTAGTAGTGCGCAAGTTGGCGTGGCGCAAGCCAACCGATTGCCTCAGTTCCAGATTTCAGCCCTGCTGGGCGGCGGTGCCACAACCTTGGCACAAATGTTTTCGCCCGACAACACTTTCTGGTCTTTGGGTGCCAGTATTGCGCAGCCGATTTTTTCAGGTGGCACACTGCTGGCCCGCAAGCGGGCAGCCGAAGCCGCGCTGGACGCATCCAAGGCGCAATACCGCAGCACGGTGCTAATCGCTTTTCAAAATGTGGCCGATACCCTGTATGCGTTGGCATCCGACGGCAAGGCGTTGGAGATTGCCGGAGCATCACAAGGAGCCAGTCAACGTACGCTGTCGCTGGTGCTGGCTCAGTTGACACAGGGCTATGCGGCACGGCCTGCGGTTCTGGCTAGTCAACAAGCCTACTTGCAGTCTCAGGTCAATTTTCAAACAGCCTACGCCTTCTACCTGGGTGATACGGTGGCCTTGTACCAGGCCTTGGGAGGTGGCTTCAAGAGCGAGGCCCCGCGATGACTGAGGAGCTTCCCGCCATAAGCAGGGTGATGGCTTCGCGTAGACTCTTTTATTGGAGACTCCGAGCCATGAAATTTTTATTTGTAGAAGATGATGACGCTATTGGCAGTAGCATCGTTCGCAGCATTCAGCGCGAAGGGCATCAGATTACCTGGCTCAAAGACGGTTTGCAAGCCGATGCGCAACTTATGGTGCAGCGCTATGACTTGGTTATTTTGGACCTGGGGTTGCCCGGCCTTGATGGGTTGCAGGTTTTGCAGCGCATGCGAGAGCGGCACGACAAAACCCCGGTCATATTGCTTACTGCACGGGACGAACTAGCTGACCGCATCAAGGGCTTAAACACCGGGGCGGATGACTACATCAGCAAACCCTTTGAGTTTGATGAATTGGCAGCCCGCATTCGCGCCGTGATGCGACGTGTTCAGCCCAACTCGGCCAAAATTCGCATCGGAAAATTGCTGATTGATTTTGATGGGTGTGAGATTAGTCTTGACGGCAAGTCCCTAGATTTATCACCCCGAGAGTGGGGCTTGTTTAGTGTCATGCAAAGGAAAATAGGCCAAGTGGTGAGCAAAGGAAAACTCATCGAACTGCTGGCAGAAACCGATGCCACAGCGCTTGAAATCAGTGATTCAACGGTCGAGGTTTTCATTTATCGCTTGCGCAAAAAACTCGAAGGGTCTGGCGTAGAAATTCACACGGTGCGCGGCTTTGGCTACATCCTCAAGCAAGCCGACTAGCCTCCGTCGTCAGTTACTGCGGCGCTTGCTGCCGCCACTGTGTCTGTTGTTTTTGTTGTCGGGCATCAACGCCTACTACCAGGCCTTTAAAACCGCTAACGAGGTCTATGACCACTGGCTGGCAGACTCGGTCAACTCTTTAGCTCAGCTACTCACTTGGCACGAAGGTCGCGCTGCATTTGTCTTCCCCAATGGGGCGCAACGCATGTTCGAGTGGGACGATACAGATAAAACCTACTTCCACGTCACAGGTTCTCAAAGCGGCAATTTGGCGGGTGATCTGATTGAGCGCCCGGCTTCGGTGGTCCTCAACCAACTAGGCAAGGTTCAACTCTTTGACGCGGTTTTAAAAACCGAAGTTATTAGAGTTGCCGTCTTGAATGTGAATGCGCCCCAAGGGGGAGAAACTGTCGAAATCATCGTGGCAGAAACGCAGCACAAACGAAATGTCCTGATCGCAAAAATGTTGCGTGACTCCTTGTTGCCTCTCATTGTGTTGATCTTGGTCGCTATCAGTGTTGTCTGGTTTGAACTCAGACGCGCACTTACACCCATTCACAACATGGCACGCACTCTGGAGAGTCACACTCATCACTCGTTCGACCGGATAGATGATGCCGCCTTACCCAGCGAAGTTCATCCGTTGACTCATGCACTGAATGATTTGCTCGACCGCCTGCGTACAGTTGTGGCTACGCAGCGTCGGTTTATTGCGGATGCGGCACATCAATTGAGGACACCTTTGACTGGACTGAAACTCAACGTGGACGATGCACTCCGAGAAACTTCCTTGGTGGCTGTAACGCCCATTCTCCAGCAAGTTCAAACCTCGGCCGATCAGTTGGTTCGTTTAACCAACCAGTTGTTATTTTTAGCCCGTGCTGAGCCCGATGCCACGAGGATACGCTTTGAGCCCGTGGATTTGACAACTCTGATGTTTGAAACCGGCGCGCAATGGGTTTCACGCTCACTGGAAATCGGCATTGATTTTGGCTTTGAATCCTCTGAAGCACAGAGTTTGATGGTCCAAGGCGATGCCGTCATGTTGAAGGAAGCCGTTTCCAATCTGCTGGAAAACGCGTTCAAATACGCAGGTAAGGGCGCACGCGTCACACTGGAGGTGTGTAGCGCTGACTCGAATACGGCGAGGATCTCTGTCGAAGACAACGGGCCTGGCATTCCTGCGCATGAACGGCAAGCCGTACTCCAACGCTTTTACCGTGGCGAAGGAACGCAAAGCCATCAACTGACAGGCACACCGGGCAGTGGCTTGGGTCTTTCGATTGTGAAAGAAGTAGTTCTAACGCATGGAGGACACATACAAATTGACACTGGGCGTGGTGGTGCGGGGGTCAATATTTCTATATCTATGCCACTTCTTTCCAACTCCTTTCCATAAACAATGAGGGGGTGCGCCAGTTCTGCTTGAAGTTCCATGAAAAAAGGACGTGGTTGACACGTCCTTCTTATACCTGTCCTCACTTCAACTTCAGTTCTGTTCTGCAAGTAGTCAAACATCATGCCTGCCCATTGCTTCCGAAGCATGTCATGGATATCGCGCCCCAATCGGAAGCCGAACATTCCATTGTTCACCGGGGCTAGACGAACGGTATCGATGAACTTGAAGATCTCCTCGGCGTGCTCATGCTTGTCGATTGAGGGGTACTGTATATCTTTGGCAAATGGCAAGTCTTTATTCCTTTGCCACACATTGTGATCGTTCAATACTTCCTGCTTGACAAAGGCGAAAGTTGGCGAGCCGTTCTGTATGGCCGCCGCGTACTCGGCGTTGGTGATGGACTTCCTTGGTTCGACTTTGTATTTGCCACCAAATCGACCGCCAATTATCAGGATGAAGAGATGACAGTTAGAAGTTTCTCGGACGCAACTGAGGTGAGTGTGAAGGTCAGGGTGGTAGAAAACATCTCCGCGCTCACTTAGCGTGGTGTCAAATCCGAAGCTCTCGCAGAACTCGGCCAGTCCGTCGCGTTCTTCGGCGAGGTCGTAGCAAGTTGAGCTGATGAAGACACGCGGTGCTGCCATAGTTACCTTAAGATTTTTTTCGTTGAACGCGATGGGCTGGGACTCTGAATTCTGGCCATCGTACCGTCAGCTAGGCGATCCATGGTGGTATCGCTTTGCGAACAAGGACGAATGTCGAAGTTCGCGGCGGGGCAGAGTCGTATTGCAACGAAGTGCAAACTTGAATTGTCATTGCGAGGCCTATCGAATAGCTTTTACCCGCCGCGTGGCTATGCCCGTAGAAACCAAGAGCACCTCCTGCGGCAGATAAACCTTGTTGGATTGAACCGCCTGCGAGGCGGCTGCGACTTGGCGATTGAAATCTTCGCCCCCGTTAACTCTTTCAAATTATGACGAAGATTGCACCCACGTTTGCCGTGACTTTGGCTTTGTCATGAACTGGATTCCCGCCTGCGCGGGAATGACGACAGTGAATGACTGCGTTTACGCCACCCACTTCCGCGCGTTATGCCATAGCTGCATCCAAGGGCTGAGCTCTGAGTTGCTGCCGCTGGTCCAGCTCATCTGAACGTTGCGGAACACGCGCTCGGGGTGGGGCATCATGGCGGTGAAGCGGCCATCTGCTGTGGTCACTGCCGTCAGCCCGCCGGGGCTGCCGTTGGGGTTGAAGGGGTAGGCTTCAGTGGCTGCGCCGGTGTTGTCGGTAAAGCGCATGGCGGCAATGGCTTTTGATGCGTCTCCCCGGTAAGCGAAGTTGGCGTAGCCCTCCCCGTGCGACACGGCGATGGGCAGGCGGCTGCCGGCCATGCCGGTGAGGAACAGGCTGGGGGACTCCAACACTTCGACCATGGCCAGGCGCGCCTCAAAGCGCTCGCTGCGGTTGGTGGTGAAGCGCGGCCAGGCCTGTGCACCGGGGATGATGTCGGCCAGTTCGGCAAACATCTGGCAGCCGTTGCACACGCCCAGGCCAAAGGTGTCGGTGCGAGCGAAGAAGGCTTTGAACTGCTCCGAGAGGCCGGGGTTGAAGGTGATGGAGCGCGCCCAGCCGATGCCAGCGCCCAGCGTATCGCCGTAGCTGAAGCCACCGCAGGCCACCACACCTTGGAAGTCTTGCAGGCGGGCACGACCGGTTTGCAGGTCGGTCATGTGGACGTCATAGGCCTCGAACCCGGCTTGGGTGAAGGCGTAGGCCATCTCTACGTGGGAGTTGACGCCTTGTTCGCGTAACACTGCGACTTTGGGTTTTGACAGCATGAGGGCGGGGCTGCCCCCTTCCCTGCCTTCCCCCAGGGGGGGAAGGGGTGAAGTCAAGACTTGCTCGTGCGTTGGCTCAAACGTTAGGTGCACATGCAGGCCCGGGTCAACGGGGTCGCCTGCGGCTGCGTGCTCGGCATCGGCACCGGCTGGGTTGTCGCGCTGTTGGCAGATCTTCCAGCTCACGCTGTCCCAGACCTGGTGCAGGTCTTGCAATTTGGCACTGAACACGGCCTTGGCGTCGCGCCAGATTTGCACCTCGCCCACGCCGGTCTGCATGCCACTGGTGACGGATGCGGGCCGGGTCTTGCCAATGAAGTGGCTGTGCTTGCTCAAGCCATGCTCGCGCAGGGTTTGCATGACGGCGTTGCGCTCAGCCGTGCGCACTTGCAGCACCACGCCCAGCTCTTCATTGAACAGTGCTTTGAGTGTGAGTTCTTCGCGCCGTGCGCTCACCTGCCCGGCCCAGTTTTTGCTGTCGCCGTGCTCGGCTCGGCTGTCGGAGATCCCGTCGCCTTCGGTCACGAGCATGTCCACATTGAGCGCCACGCCCACATGACCGGCAAAAGCCATCTCGGCTACAGCGGCCAGCAAGCCGCCGTCGCTGCGGTCGTGGTAGGCCAAAATTTGACCCTGCGCGCGCAAGGCGTTGACGGCTTTGACCAGATTCACCAGGTCTTGCGGTTCGTCCAGGTCTGGCACGGCATCACCGGTTTGGTTGAGCGTTTGCGCCAGAATGCTGCCGCCCATGCGGTTTTTACCCCGACCCAGTTCAACCAAGACCAGGGTGGAGTCGGGCTCGGCGGCGTTGAGCTGGGGCGTGAACGTGCCGCGCACGTCGGCCAAGGTGGCGAAGGCGGTGACGATCAGGCTGACCGGTGAGGTGACCTTCTTTTTATCGTCATGGGCATCCGTCCACTGCGTGCGCATCGACAAGCTGTCTTTGCCCACGGGGATGGAGATGCCCAGCGCCGGGCACAGCTCCATGCCCACGGCGTGCACTGTGGCGTAGAGCGCGGCATCTTCTCCGGGCTCGCCACAGGCGGCCATCCAGTTGGCGGATAGCTTGACGCGTGACAGTTCAATCGGCGCGGCCAGCAGATTGGTGATGCTCTCGGCCACGGCCATGCGGCCTGAGGCGGGTGCGTTGATGCTTGCCAGCGGCGTGCGCTCGCCCATGGCCATGGCCTCGCCCGCAAAACCGGCATAGTCGGCCAGCGTCACCGCGCAATCGGCCACTGGCACTTGCCAGGGGCCGACCATCTGATCCCGGTGCGTCAAGCCACCTACGGTGCGGTCGCCAATGGTGATGAGAAAGCGCTTGGAGGCAACTGTCGGGTGACCCAACACGTCGATCACCGCTTGTTGCAGGCTGACACCCGTCAGGTCCACGGGGGGGAATTGGCGTGCCACGGACTGAACATCGCGATGCATCTTGGGCGGCTTACCCAGCAGCACGTTCATGGGCATGTTGACGGGACTCTCAGACCCTGCATCGGCCAACACCAACTGGCGCTCTTCAGTCGCCACGCCGACCACAGAAAACGGGCAGCGCTCACGCTCGCAAAACGAGCGGAACAGGTCCAGCGACTCGGGGGCGATGGCCAGCACATAGCGCTCCTGGCTTTCGTTGCACCAGATTTCTTTGGGGGCCAGGCCGGACTCTTCCAGCGGCACAGCGCGCAGGTCAAAGCGTGCACCACGGCCTGCGTCGTTGGTCAGCTCGGGGAAGGCGTTGGACAGGCCGCCCGCGCCCACGTCGTGAATGGCGAGGATGGGGTTGGCGTCTTGCAATGCCCAGCAGTGGTCGATGACCTCTTGCGCCCGGCGCTCAATCTCCGGGTTGCCACGCTGTACCGAGTCAAAGTCCAGCTCGGCCGCATTGGCCCCCGTGGCCATGGAGCTGGCCGCGCTGCCGCCCATGCCGATGCGCATGCCGGGGCCGCCCAATTGGATCAGCAAAGAGCCCGCAGGAAATTCAATCTTCTTCGTCTGGCCCGCGTCGATGGAGCCCAGGCCGCCCGCGATCATGATGGGCTTGTGATAGCCCCGGCGGATGCTGTCCACGTCGCTGGTGACGGTCTGCTCATATTCGCGGAAATAGCCCGCCAGGCTGGGTCGGCCAAATTCATTGTTAAAAGCCGCGCCACCCAGCGGCCCCTCGGTCATGATTTGCAGCGGGCTGGCAATGTGGTCGGGCTTGCCGAAATCGCTGCCCCAAAGCTTGGAGACGGTAAAACCGGTCAAACCCGCCTTGGGTTTGGAGCCCCGGCCGGTGGCGCCTTCGTCGCGGATCTCGCCGCCTGCGCCGGTCGATGCGCCGGGGTAAGGCGAGATGGCTGTGGGGTGGTTGTGGGTTTCCACTTTCATCAGCACATGGCTTAAGGCGCTCTCTTTTTGATAGCTGCTTACGCTACTATATAAAGGGCTAGAGGCCGATTTCGCTATGAATCGTTCAATCTGGGAGCCATCCATGACGGAGGCGTTATCCGAGTAGGCCACCACCATGTGCTGCGGGTGGGTCTGGTGGGTGTGGCGGATCATGCCGAACAGGCTGCGGTCCTGCGACACGCCGTCAATGGTGAACTGCGCGTTGAAAATCTTGTGGCGGCAGTGTTCGCTATTGGCCTGAGCAAACATCATCAGCTCCACGTCGGTCGGGTTACGCCCAAGTTGAGTGAAGGCCGAGACCAGGTAATCCATCTCGTCATCGGCCAGCGCCAGACCGAACTGGACGTTGGCAACTTCCAGCGCGGCACGCTGGCCGCCCAGCACGTCCACATGCGCCATGGGGGCGGCATGCAGCTCGGTGTACAGGCCGCTGGCCTGTGCGCGCTCGAACATGGCGCTTTCGGTCATGCGGTCGTGCAGCAAGTTGGCGACTTGGTCCAGTTGTGCTGGCGTCAGCGCCTTGGTGCCGAGCATTCCCGAGGCCAGCGTCAGCCGGTACTCCACCAGACGCTCAACCCGTCGCACGGCCAAGCCGCAGTTGTGGGCGATGTCGGTGGCTTTGGAGGCCCAGGGTGAAACAGTGCCAAAGCGCGGCGTGACCACGATCACAGCGCCCTCTGTCGACCCCTCGTACGGGTCGCCGTAGGTCAAAAGCGCTGCAAGCTGGGATTTGAGTTCAGCGGAGGGTTCAGCCTCAGACGACACCAGATGCACAAAACGTGCGTCGATCGCCTTGATTTTTTCGTGAACCGCCTGCAGGCCGGGCAAAAGTTGCTGAACGCGGAAGTTGCTCAGGGCGCTGGCGCCGTCAAAAGTGGTGATGTGCAGGGTCACGGTGATGTCGCGCTCATGTCGCGGTAAGGGGCTAGAGAGTGGCGTAGCTAATAAGGCATGAAGGGAGGGC
>JAYVPU010000160.1:0-6251 GCA_043757205.1 Comamonadaceae bacterium
CGATACCGCGACCCAGCTCCTCCATCGCGACCATGCCCTCCACCGGCCCCATGCCCATGCCGCCATCGTCTTCAGCGATGTAGAGCCCGCACAGGCCCAGCTCGGCCAGCTCGGCGTAGGCCTCACGAGAGAAGCCGCCGGCCGTCACGATGGCGCGGCGGCGCTCAAAGCTGTAGCCCCGGCTCACCCATTTGCGTACCGCGTCGCGGAGTTGTTCTTGGTCGTCTGAAAAGTTGAAATCCATTTTTGTCACCCCAATACGGTTTGAGACACGATGTTGCGTTGCACTTCGTTGGAGCCACCATAAATCGTGGTCTTGCGCATGTTGAAGTAGCCGGATGCCAGCGGTGCGTGGGCCATGGTGGCCGCGTCGCCTTGCCAGCCTGCTTCCATCGCTTCACGAATCAGTGGCAAGCTGTTGGGGCCAGCGGCCAGCATCATGAGTTCGCTGTAGCGCTGCTGGATCTCGCTGCCGCGAATTTTGAGCAGGCCCGCGATGTCGAGCGAGTTTTTGCCTGACTTCTCGGCGGACAGAACGCGCAGCACCAGCATCTCCAGCGCGACCACATCCACTTCAAGCTTGGCAATCTCGTCGCGAAAGCGCAGGGCGGTAGCACCCCCGGTGGCCGGGTCATACACGCCCTCGGCCTGGGCGATGCGCTTTAGCCGCTCCAGTTCGCGCTTGGCGCGGTTCACATCGGCGATGTTGGTGCGCTCGTGCGATAGCAGGTGCTTGGCGTAAGTCCAGCCTTTGTTTTCTTCGCCAATCAGGTTGTTGGCGGGCACCACGACGTTGTCGAAGAAAACCTCGTTGACCTCGGCCTCGCCATCCAGCAGCACGATGGGGCGCACTGTCACGCCGGGGGACTTCATGTCGATCAGCAGGAAGCTGATGCCGGTTTGCGGCTTGCCCTCGGTGCTGGTGCGCACTAGGCAGAAAATCCACTCGCCGTATTGGCCCAGCGTCGTCCAGGTCTTTTGGCCGTTGACGACATAGGTGTCGCCTTCGCGCACGGCGCGAGTCTTGACGCTGGCCAAATCAGAGCCCGAACCTGGCTCGCTATAGCCCTGGCTCCACCAGACCTCGCCACTGGCAATGCCGGGCAAAAAGCGCTGCTGTTGCTCAGGGTTGCCAAAGGCCATGATGACCTGGGCCACCATCACCGGCCCGAAAGGCACGACGCGCGGCGCACCGGCGCGCGCGCATTCTTCTTCAAACAAATGCTTTTGAACGGCGGTCCAACCGGGGCCGCCAAACTGTTTGGGCCAGCCGTGGCCGAGCCAACCTTTATTGCCCAAAATCTTGGCCCAGCGCTGCATTTCGTCACGGCTGAGGTGCAGGGCGTTGTGGACTTTGTGTGAGATGTCGGGCGGCAGGTTGGCGTGCACCCAGGTGCGGATGTCGTCGCGGAACTGCTGCTCTTCGGGAGTGAATGCCAAATCCATTGCGAGCTTTCTAAGTAAAGGAAAACAAACGCGATAATCGCTGCTAAAGCATGAAAAACATTGTCATTTTGATCTCAGGCGGCGGCTCCAACATGGCCGCCATCGTTAAAACCGCCGAACGCGAAGCCTGGCACACCCGCTATGGCGCACGCATTGCCGCCGTCATCAGCAACCGGGCCGATGCCAAAGGCTTGCTGTTTGCCAAGACGCAAGGCATTGTCACCCAAGTACTCGATCACCAGGCCTATGACTCACGCGCGGCGTTTGATGATGCGCTGATGGCCCTTATCGACGGGCAAGACCCCGCAAGACAACCCGCTTTGGTGGTGCTGGCTGGTTTCATGCGCATCCTCACGCCGGGTTTTGTGCAGCACTATGAGGGGCGTTTGCTCAACATTCACCCTTCGCTTTTGCCCGCCTTCCCGGGCCTGCACACCCATCAACGAGCCTTGGATGCGGGCTGCAAGTTTGCCGGTGCTACCGTGCACCAGGTGACCGCCGAACTCGACCACGGCCCCATCCTGGCGCAAACCGTGGTGCCGGTGCTACCGGGGGACGATGAGGCTGAGCTGGCGGCGCGGGTGCTGAGTCAAGAGCACCTGATTTACCCCAAGGCGATTGCAGATTTGCTACAAAATAAGTAGCTGCTTACGAATTTTTTTATTGGGCTACAGCCTAATTCGACTCTGAAACGGGTGCAGTGGGCGATATGCCAAGCTCTTTGCAGAGTTGCTGAACCGTCTGGCGCAAGTCAGCCACTTCGTTTTCCAGTTGTTCCACACGCGCCCGCATATCGCCTGGTGTGATGACGCCCGCTACGCTTGCCGAACCCGTGTCGATATCGAAGCTCACTTCGACCGGCCCGCACAGCAAATGCGCCCAGCGCGGCTCACGTGCGCCGGGTGCGCGGGGCAGCAGCACAGTCAAGGGCCCGCCTTTTTCCTCAGAGCGATACCGCAACTCGTCCAAAAACCCTTCGACCGAAGAGACATCCGCAAACCGGTACCAACGTTCACTGTTCAGACGTAGCTCCGCCGCTGTTTGCGGGCCGCGCAGCATCAATAAACCCAGCAACACGGCGGACTGCTCGGGCACGTTGAGGCCGCGCTGCAGGTTGTGCTCAAACCGGGTGACGCGGCTGCCGCTGGACTCGCGCACCAGTTGCAAATCGCGCAGCGCGTCCAGGGCTTCTTGCGCCTGAGCTTCGGTGACAAACATCACAGGTTCCCGGCTGGTCTTCTGGTTGCAGCCCAGCAGCAGGTTGTTGAGCGACAGGGGGTAGCTGTCGGGCACGGTGCGGGCTTTTTCCATCAGGGTGCCCAGCACGCGGGCTTCAATGGGAGAGAGGGGGCGAAGGGTCATTGGTTTAGGTCTGCTGGGTCTCTGAAGTAAAGGTAAAACGGGGCTGCTGGATGCCGTCAATCACCACGTTCTCCATGAACATGGCGGCAGGGCGCACCCACAGGCCGCGTTCGCCGTAGAGCGCGCGGTACAGCGTCATGGGCTCCAGTGTTTCGCTGTGGCGCACCGTGCCCAGCACCTCGTACATCAGGTGCTTGTAGTGGCGGTAAATGCCGGGGCGGGTTTCGATCAGGGGTGGGCGTTTTTCGTTGAGCATGGGACAATCGTAGGCTATGCATCCTAAAGCCCTCCTCGACGCCTGCGCTGAACTCGTCAGACTCACCCTCAAATTCGACCACCCTGCGGACGCCATCGTCTCGCGCTTCTTTCGCGACAACCGCGGCCTGGGGCCGCGCGAGCGCGCCACTTTGGCCGAGACGGTGTATGCCGTGCTACGCAAAAAACTGCTGTTTGACCATTTCGCGCCCTCGGGCAGTGGCCCCAAAGAGCGGCGCCTGGCCATTTTGGGCTTCTACGGCCCGCGCGATTTTCTGATGAGCGCGCTGACCGACCAGGAAAAAAACTGGCTAGCGCAGTGCGACCAAGTCAAGCCGGACGACTTGATGGAGCGCCATCGCCACAACCTGCCCGAGTGGCTGGTGCAGCCGCTCAAAGCGCAATTGGGCGCTGACTTCTGGCCGCTGGCGAACAGCCTGAACCAGAACGCCGGGCTCGATCTGCGTGTCAATGCCTTGAATGACAAGCGTGCCGATGTGCAAAAAGAGCTGAACAAGGCGGGCATCAAGACCACGCCGACGCCGTATTCGCCCTGGGGCCTGCGGCTGCAAGACAAGCCGGCTTTGAACAAGCTGGACGTTTTCACCCGGGGCGCGATTGAAGTCCAAGACGAAGGCTCGCAACTGTTGGCCATGCTGGTGGACGCCAAGCGCGGCGAGATGGTAGTGGACTTTTGCGCCGGTGCGGGCGGCAAGACCTTGGCTATTGGTGCAAGCATGCGCAGCACCGGTCGGCTGTATGCGTTTGACACCTCGGCCCATCGGCTGGATGCGCTCAAGCCTCGGCTGGCGCGCAGCGGCCTGTCCAACGTGCACCCGGCGGCCATTGCCCATGAGCGGGATGAGCGCGTCAAGCGGCTGGCGGGCAAGATTGACCGGGTGCTGGTGGACGCGCCTTGCTCTGGTCTGGGAACTTTGCGGCGTAATCCGGATCTCAAGTGGCGTCAAAGCATGAAGGCTGTTGAAGAGATGGCGGTCAAGCAAGCTGCCATTTTGCAAAGCGCAGCCCGATTGCTCAAGTCAGGTGGGCGCTTGGTCTATGCCACGTGCAGCATCTTGCCGCAGGAGAACGAGGCGATTGCCCAGGCTTTTGCAGAAGCCAACCCAGATTTCAAGGTTTTAGATGCGGGCGAAATTCTGGCAGGCTTGAAGGTCGCGGATGCGGACCAGCTGTGCAGCGGTGGGGAGAATGGGCAGAAATACCTGCGTCTGTGGCCACACCAGCATCAGACGGATGGGTTTTTTGCGGCAGTTTGGCAAAAAATTTGAGGTTTTGACTTGAGTTAATGTTTTTTAGCGCCATATAGTTGAGATATGACAAGGGCTTTTAAGAAGTGATGGTCAAAACAGGCCGGAACCCTTAAAATTCGTTCAAGCGGGGTGGCAGTAGCCGCCCTTACTATTATTAAATTCGTTGTGAAGGTCACTAAGTATGTTGTTACCTGACTGGGCGGTGCTCAATGCTGCCATTGACTGGCTGGCTCATGGTGTGTGGGATTTGGCCGCTTGGCAGATCATCCTGATCACGTTGGCGCTGACGCACGTGACCATGATCGGCGTGACCGTCTTCTTGCACCGTCACCAAGCACACCGTGCGCTGGATCTGCACCCGATTGCGTCGCATTTTTTCCGTCTGTGGCTGTGGCTCACGACAGGCCAGGTCACCAAAGAGTGGGCTGCCATTCACCGCAAGCACCACGCCAAGTGCGAGGGCGCTGAGGATCCGCACAGCCCGCATGTCTATGGCATTAAGATGGTGCTCACGCAAGGGGCCGAGCTGTACCGTGCAGAGTCGAAAAACAAGGAAACAATGGCCCGGTTTGGTCATGGCACGCCCGATGACTGGCTGGAGCGCAACCTCTACACCCGTTTTTCTTGGCAAGGCGTGGGCCTGATGATGGTCATTAACCTGACCCTGTTTGGTGCCGCTGGCTTGGCTGTGTGGGCTGTTCAGATGGCCTGGACGCCGATTTTCGCTGCCGGCATCATCAATGGCGCCGCCCATTATTGGGGCTACCGTAATTTCGAAGCGCCGGACGCCAGTGTCAATATTTCACCTTGGGGCATCATCATTGCCGGTGAAGAGCTGCACAACAACCACCACACTTACCCCACGTCGGCCAAACTGTCGGTCAAACCCTACGAGTTCGACATCGGCTGGATGTACATCACCATCATGCAAACTGTGGGTCTGGCCAAGGTCAAGAAGACGCCGCCCAAGCTGGCTTACGGCGACATCAAGCCGGTGGCGGATGAAAAAACGCTGGAAGCTTTGATTGCCAATCGCTATGAAATCATGGCGGGTTATGCCCATGGCGTTCAAAATGTCCTGAAGCATGAGCTGGAGGTTCTGAAAGCACGTAGCGCCGATGCGGCGGTGATCAAGGCGGCCAATCGCTGGCTGCACCGTGATGCCGACAAAGTGCCTGCGACAGCGCTACCTCATTTGGAGCAAGCCCGCGCTGCGTCGCCAACGCTCGACAAATTGGTGGTCATGCGTGAAGAGTTGCGTCAGCTCTGGCTCAATACCTCTCACTCACGTGAGCAGTTGCTGGCTGACTTGCAGGCCTGGTGCCACCGTGCAGAAGAAAGTGGCATTGCCGCCCTGCGTGACTTCTCCATGAAGCTGCGGACTGCCAAGATTTGATCTGCCCCTGCTGAGCCTTGGGCTCATGAAAAAAATCCCGCTGCGTGCGGGATTTTTTGTGGCCCAAATTAAGCTCTCATCAGCTACCCACACAAAACGTCAGGCCATAAAAAAACCCGCATAACGCGGGTTTTTTTATGGAAGAGAGAGAACCGAATTACTTCAGCTTGATCTCTTTGTATTCCACGTGCTTGCGAGCTTTGGGATCAAACTTCATGATCAGCATTTTCTCGGGCATGGTTTTCTTGTTTTTGCTGGTGGTGTAGAAGTGACCGGTACCAGCCGTAGATTCCAACTTGATTTTTTCGCGTCCGCCTTTGGTTGCCATGATTCAGCTCCTTATGCTTGACCACGTGCGCGCAGATCGGCGAGCACAGAGTCGATACCGTTTTTGTCGATCAAACGCAGACCTGCGTTGGAAATGCGCAGACGCACCCAACGGTTTTCGGTCTCGACCCAGAAACGGCGGTATTGCAGGTTCGGCAGGAACCGGCGCTTGGTTTTGTTGTTGGCGTGGGAAA
>JAYVPU010000161.1:0-6248 GCA_043757205.1 Comamonadaceae bacterium
GCCTGGCAAGTTCAAATCCAGCACCAGCACCTCACATGGGAATGTGCGCAGGGCTTCGCGGACTTCAGCGTAACTGCCCGCATCGGCCACCACTTGGATGTCAACGGCCTCAGACAAGGTGTCGCGAATACCGCGGCGCACAAAGGCGTGGTCATCACAAAGAATTACTCGGATCATTCGGGGGAGTCCTGGTCGGTGGTCGCTAGCTGGGAGTCTAAGGGGATGGACAGGGTGATGGACGTCCCCTTCTTGGGTCGGCTGCTGATGTCCAGCCATCCACCCACGGTGCGGGCGCGTTCTTGCAAGCCTTTGAGGCCAAAGGCCTTGAGTTTTGAGCGGTCTGCGGGGGATATGCCTTTGCCATTGTCGGAGATTTCAAGCGTCAATAGATTTTCGGAATCTGAGAGGTCAATGCGTACCTGGGTGCATTCGGCGTATTTGGTGATGTTGGTGAGCGCCTCTTGCGCCGTACGGTAGGCGGTGAGCTGGAGATTTTTGCTGATGTCCGTGCGGCGGTGGTTGCAGTGCAAGGTAGTGGGTGTGCCCGTGCGCTGCTCGAATTCGCGGGCCAGCCAGTCCACGGCGGCTTCAAGGCCCTGATCAAGGATGGCGGGGCGCAGGCTCATCATGATGCGCTGGCTCGCCCCCAGTGCGTGTTGCAGCATGGTGCTTGCGGCCTCAATGTGGGTCAGCGTTTGCGGGTCGTTTTGGCGCCTGCCGAGCCAGGCGAGGTCAAACTTGATGGCGGCCAGTGAGCCGCCGATGTCGTCATGAATTTCGCGGGCGATGGCGGCGCGTTCTTCCTCAATTGTTATTTGCAGATGCTCGGCAAATTGGGCTAGCCGCTGCTCAGAAGCGGCCAGTTCTGTGGTGGCCTGTTCTTTGGCTTGTCGAGCGGCTTGCATGGCCAGGGCCCGGTCGATGACGTGGGGGAGTTTGGCCACGTCGTCTTTGAGCAAGTAGTCGCTCATGCCGAGCTTGATGGCCTCGACCGCAGCGGCCTCACCAATGGCACCGGAAAAAAGAATGAAGGGCGGATGGTCGGGGCGAGACCGCAAGCCTTTCCAGGCATCGATGGCGGTGAAGCCGGGGAGCTGGTAGTCCGCCAGGATCACGTCGAATTTGAGGCTGTCAACGGTGGCCAGAAAATCCGCCAACTGCTCGGTGCGCGTGAGGTGAAACGACACGCCTGATTGATGCAGGGTGTGCATCACCACCTCGTGGTCTGGCACGGAGTCTTCTAAGTGAAGGATATTGATTGAGCGGTGGCGGAGTTCTGGGTGCATGAAGGAGGTGTTTTTCTGTCATTGTGCGGCTGAAAAACACAGTGATGGGTGTTTCAAGGTGTAGAAATAAGCCGGAATCATGCCTTTATTCCGCCCCATTCTTTGATGAGGGACTTGGAAAATTCTACCCCTGTAAGCCTCAAAGAACATGTATCCAACACGCATTGCTCCAGGGACCCCGATGACATTGTCAACTACCTCATCGCCGCCTTATGAACCGGCGGTACAACTGCCCGTCACCTTGGTGGCGGAATTGCAGGATTCCTTGCTGGTGGTGGTGCATGACCTGGCACGACTCGATGGTTTGTTGTCGCATGCAATGGAAAATTTGATGGAGCGATTCACCCAGGCCAGTGCCGATTTGGCGCTGGCTGCGCCCAAGGATGCCGTGACTTTGGAGAGTGCGCGCAGTGGCATTGGTTTGGCGGTGATGGAGTTGCAGTTTCAGGACATGGCCTCGCAGTTGATTGGACACACGTCCAAGATTCTTCAGGGCTGCGCGTATCGGCTCGCCGCTGAGTCGATGGGGGCGGAGGAAGGGGAGGCCATGCCTTTTGTGGAGGCGGTGCCGGATCGGCCAATCCTGTGACGCAGGACGAGATGGACGCGGGTTCAATTGAATTGTTTTGATTTTGGAGTGACTTATGGCTTTGATACTTGCGGTTGATGATTCGCCTTCGATGCGAAAAATGGTGTCTTTTACCCTCACGGGTGCTGGGCATCGGGTGGTGGACGCCGTCGATGGTGAGGATGCCTACGAGAAGGCGCAGACACAAATATTTGATTTGGTGTTGACCGATCAAAACATGCCGCGACTCGATGGCCTAGGCCTGACCCGAAAACTCCGAGAACATCCCCGTTTCAAGACAACGCCCATTTTGATGTTGACCACCGAGTCCAGCGATTTGATGAAGCAGGCCGGGCGAGCAGCAGGCGCGACGGGTTGGTTGGTGAAGCCGTTTGACCCGGCCCGGTTGTTGGATGTCATCAACAAGGCCGTGAAGTGATTTTCGGTTTTCAAATCAAGGGTAAGACCTCAACGCAGGAGAAATGAATGTCTGACGTACATCAGGAATGCAGCGGATCCGGTGATGGATTTGATCTGACTCAGTTTTATCAAATCTTTTTTGAGGAGGCCGGTGAAAACCTGGATCAGATGGAGCATTTGCTGCTAAACCTCAACCTGGAGGAAGCCAATGACGAGGAGATGAATGGCATTTTCCGTTGCGCGCATTCGGTCAAAGGGGGCGCGGCCACTTTTGGGTTTTCTGATGTGGCGGCCTTGACGCATCAAATGGAGTCCTTATTGGATCGTCTGCGTCGTCATGAGTTGAAGCCGCACGCCATGATGGTGGATGTGTTGCTGGAGTCTGCGGATGCATCTCGCGTTTTGTTGGCGCGCCATCAATCGGGCGAAACCGATGCCCCGCCTTCGTCTGAAGATTTGGTGCGGCGCATCAGCGAACTGGCTGCGGGGCACGTGCCTGGTGCTTCGCGTGTATCGTTTGCAGTACCCGCTGTGGCCGCGTCTGCCGTATTGACCACGACGCCGACCGTGAAGGGTGCCCGGCAGCTGGAAATTACCGTCGACCCCCGTGGACGTATGGATCAAGCGGATGCGGTGAAGGAATTGTTTCGTGACATCGTGGGTTTGGGTGAAATCGTAGAGTTGCCCAGTGAAAACCCTGAGTTGCGTGTGTTTAAAGTCGGCACAGCTTCGAGCAACGACGATTTGTTGGATTTGTTTGCGTTCAATGTGTCGCGCGAACAGGTGACGATCAGGGATTTGTCAGAATTGGATGACGCAGCGCAAAGTGCGGTAGTCGCCTTGGATGCGGTGTGTCTTGCAGACGATTTCCCACTAGGCGCACCACTGGCTCCTGCGCCTGGCTATGGATTTTTTGATGACGCACCGGAGGTGCCGAGTGTGTCAGACGATATCAAGACGGCTCTTGCATTGAAGAGCCCTGCCAAAGAGGCGGGCAAAGCGGCTTCACAAGCCGCGCAGCAGGAAAACGCGACGATTCGGGTGGCCATAAACAAGGTGGATCAGCTCATCAACTTGGTGGGCGAGTTGGTCATCACGCAGGCGATGTTGGCACAAAACAGCAGGAATCTTGAATTGTCGGATTTTCAGCAGTTGCTGTCGGACTTGGCGGATCTGGATCGCAATACACGTGACTTGCAGGAGTCGGTGATGTCGATCCGGATGATTCCGATGTCGATTGTGTTCAGTCGCTTCCCGCGCATGCTCAGAGATTTGGCGAGCAAACTCGGAAAAAAAGTGGATTTTGTGACGTTGGGTGAGGCCACGGAGTTGGACAAAGGTTTGGTTGAAAAGATCACCGATCCCTTGACGCATTTGGTGAGGAACAGTTGTGACCACGGCATTGAGATCCCTGGGGATCGTGTGAAAAATGGAAAATCAGAGACCGGCACCATCACGCTGTCGGCCGCGCATCAGGGGGGCTCGATTGTGATTGAGGTGCGCGATGACGGGCGCGGAATGTCGCGAGAGAAAATTCTGAATAAAGCGCGGGAAAAGGGGATCGATGTGTCCGATCAGATGTCGGATGCGGAGGTCTGGAAACTCATCTTTGCGCCCGGGTTTTCGACGGCCGAGGTGGTGACGGATGTGTCGGGTCGCGGGGTTGGGATGGACGTGGTGAAGCGCAATATCTCAGACCTGAACGGCACGGTTGAAATTGAATCGTTCGAAGGCCGCGGCATGAAGGTGTCAGTGCGCTTGCCGCTGACCCTGGCCATCATGGATGGCATGTCGGTGGGGGTGGGCAATGAGGTCTATATATTGCCCTTGTCGTCTGTGATTGAGTCTTTTCAGATCAAGGAGAACGCGATCAACACCGTGGGGCAAGGCGCGCAACTGGTCAAGGTGCGCGACGAGTACATGCCGGTGATTGAGCTTGAAAAGATTTTCCAAGTGCCGCGCTTTGGGCTGAACAAACCCGGCGACATCATGGTGGTGGTGGAGGCGGATGGAAGCCGCGTGGCGCTGCTGGTGGACGAGCTGTTGGGCCAGCAGCAGGTGGTGGTGAAAAACCTGGAAACCAATTACCACAAGGTTCAGAATATCTCAGGCGCCACGATTATGGGTGATGGCAAGGTGGCCCTGATTCTGGACACGGGGGCTTTGGTGCGGCGTTCACGGCATTAAGCAACCGCTGAGGTGGGTTCGATGCCCTTTACGCGGTGCTCAAGGCTTCCCAGCGGGTGAGGGCGTCCAGCAGGGCCTCTTCAATCTCGCCATCGCGGGCTTGCAGTGCCATGGCCCGTTGGGGGTCTTGGCTGTACAGGCTGCCGTCTTGCAGGGAGGCTTGCAACTGGGCTTGCTCGGCTTCCAAGGCCTCTATGGTGAGGGGCAGGTCCTCCAACTCTTTTTGCGCTTTGTAGCTGAGCTTGGGGGCGTTGCTGGTGCGGGGTTTGAACGTTGCTTGGTGGGTGGTGGGTGCGATGGACGTAATGGCTTTCGTAGATGTCGCGTCTTTGGCTTCTCTGGCGTTCGCGGCGTTTACCGCATTTCGGGCGGCTTGGCTGCGCTTGGACTGCGTCAGCCAATCCAAAATTCCCCCTTCGTATTCGCGCCACAGGCCATCGCCTTCAAACGCCAAGGTGCTGGTGACAACGTTGTCCAGGAAGGTGCGGTCATGGCTGACAAGGAAGACGGTGCCTTCGTAGCTCTGGAGCAGCTCTTCAAGCAGTTCCAGTGTGTCAATGTCCAGGTCGTTGGTGGGTTCATCAAGGACGAGGACGTTGGCGGGGCGTGCGAACAGACGGGCCAGCAAGAGCCGATTGCGCTCGCCGCCCGAGAGTGAGCGCACGGGGGAGTTGGCCCGCGCGGGGGAGAAGAGGAAGTCGCCCAAATAGCTTTTGACGTGCTTGCGCTGGTTGCCAATCTCAATCCATTCGCTACCGGGGCTGATGAAGTCCACCAGCGTGGCGTCCAGATCGAGCGCATTGCGCATCTGGTCGAAGTAGGCGACCTCAATGCGAGAGCCTTGACGGACTTTGCCGGCGTCGGGTTGAAGCACGCCGAGAATCAGTTTGAGGAGGGTGGTTTTTCCGGCGCCATTGGGGCCAATCAGACCGATTTTGTCGCCACGCAGCAGGGTGGTGTTCAGGTTCTTGACGATGGTCTTCCCGCCATAAGATTTGCTGACGTCTTGCAGCTCGGCCACGATTTTGCCGCTGGGTGAGCCGGAGGCAACGTCCATGCGGACACTGCCCAAGCTTTCACGCCGAGCCGTGCGCCTGGCTCTGAGGGCTTCCAGTCGGCCAATGCGGCTTTGGCTGCGGGTGCGGCGTGCTTCAACGCCTTTGCGCACCCAGACCTCTTCTTGAGCGAGTAGCTTGTCCGCCTTGGCACTGATGACGGCTTCTTGCGCGAGCTGCTCTTCTTTTTGACGCAGGTATTCGGTGAAGTTGCCCGGGTAGCCGTTGAGTTTGCCCCGGTCCAGCTCGACGATGCGGGTGGCGACACGGTCCAGGAAGGAGCGGTCGTGGGTGATGGTGATGATGCTGCCAGGAAAATCAATGAGCAGTTCTTCCAGCCACTCAATCGAGTCCAGATCCAGGTGGTTGGTGGGTTCATCCAGCAACAAAACATCGGGTCGTGTGACGAGAGCTTGCGCCAGGGCGACGCGCTTTTTGGTGCCTCCTGAAAGTGAGCCGACCAACGCGCCCCTGTCCAGATGCAGGCGGTGCAGGGTTTCCTCGACGCGTTGCTCCCAGTTCCAGCCATCAAGTGATTCGATCTCGCTTTGCATGGCGTCCAGGTCGCCATGACCTTGGGAGTACTCATCAATCAACTCGATCACACGATTGAGCCCAGCACTGACGGCTGTGAAGACGTTGGCTTCTGGGGCGAGATCGGGCTCTTGCGCCACATAGGCCAGGCGTAAGTTCTGTTGGCGGTGGAGTGTGCCGTCATCAGGGAACTCAAAG
>JAYVPU010000162.1:0-23519 GCA_043757205.1 Comamonadaceae bacterium
CGGGCTATGACATCACCGCTGCGCAGTGGGACCAGGTGATTGCAGCCATCAAGGCCAAGGCCCTCGTGCCGTATCTGGACATGGCCTACCAGGGCTTTGGCAACGGCATTCAGGAAGACGGCGCGGTGATCGGCAAGTTCGTCGCCTCTGGGCTGGATTTCTTTGTCTCCACCTCGTTCTCCAAGAGCTTCAGCCTGTACGGCGAGCGCGTGGGCGCTCTGAGCGTGCTGTGCCCGAACAAGGACGAAGCCGACCGGGTGCTGAGTCAGCTCAAAATCGTGATCCGCACCAACTACTCCAACCCGCCTATCCACGGCGGTGCGGTGGTGGCGGCCGTGCTGGCCAACCCGGAATTGCGCGCCCTGTGGGAACGCGAGCTGGGCGAGATGCGCGTGCGCATCAAGGCCATGCGCCAAAGCTTGGTGGACGGCCTCAAAGCCGCTGGCGTGAAGCAAGACATGAGCTTCATTACCAGCCAGATCGGCATGTGCAGCTACTCGGGCTTGGCCAAAGACCAAATGGTGCGCCTGCGCAATGAATTCGCCGTCTATGGCACCGACACAGGCCGCATGTGTGTGGCTGCTCTAAACAGCCACAACATCGGCTATGTGTGCCAGGCGATTGCCAAGGTGATGTAGATCGGCTACTTTTTAGCAACAGGGAGTTTTTTCTCTACCCAGGATTCAGTGGTGGAGTCCCAAACGTGAGTACGTACAAATGCTGCAGCTTCAGCCTTGACCTGCTCACGTGTCAGCGCACTTTTTGGCTCTCCTTTCAGGGGTAGCCATCGCTCGCTGGTCGTATCGTACCGGTTATTTTTCATGAACTCGTCGCGCTCCGCACGTACTTGGGCGCGGGTTTTCATGCTGTCGGGTGGCTCAAAACCAGGCTTGAGCACCCAGGTCTCTTGGTTTGAGTCGTATTTGTGCGTTCGCATGAACTCGTTGCGCTCCATGATGACCTGCGCGCGCGTGAGCGGCTTTGCAACCATGTTGTCAGCGTTTTGGCTGTAGGTGATAGGGGCTGCGAAGCCTAGAACCAAGCCAAGAAGAACTGGAATTTTCAAGCTTTTCATGATCGACTTACCTTTTCAAAGTTTTAAAGTCTCGCCATATCTCGTATTTCTCTGTATGAGATAAATACGGCATGACTGCACAACAATAGTTCGAGAAAACCTGTCTTTCAAGGCAAATTAGGGCCTTTACTTACATTGGTTTTGGTCGATAACTGATATATTGTGCAGTGCAGCAATTTAACAAAGGTGATTTCATTATGTGGTACCAGCTTTATGAATCCCAACGCTCCTTGATGGAGCCGTTTGTCAGCCTGGCGCAGACCGCGTCCAAGGTTCTGAACAACCCCCAGTCGCCCGTCAGCCAGATGCCGTTTGCGCAACGCATGTCTGCGGGCTACGCACTCATGCACCGCTTGGGCAAGGACTACGAGAAGCCAGAATTCGGCATCCGCACCGTGGATGTGGGGGGCGTGGAAGTGGCCGTGCACGAGCGGGTGGAGATCGACAAGCCGTTTTGCCAACTTCGCCGCTTCAAGCGCTACTCGGACGACCTCACCACGCTGGGCAAGCTCAAATCGCAGCCCACTGTGCTGATCGTGGCACCGCTGTCTGGCCACTACGCCACGCTTTTGCGTGACACGGTCAAGACCATGCTCAAAGACCACAAGGTGTTCATCACCGACTGGAAAAACGCCCGCATGGTGCCGCTGAGCGACGGTCAGTTTCACCTGGACGACTACGTCAACTACGTGCAGGAGTTCATCCGCCACGTGCAAAAAGAGGACAAAAACTGCCACGTGATGAGCGTATGCCAACCCACCGTGCCGGTGCTGGCGGCGGTGTCGCTCATGGCCAGCCGGGGCGAGACCACGCCTTTGACCATGACCATGATGGGCGGACCGATTGACGCACGCAAATCCCCCACGGCAGTGAACAACCTGGCCATGAGCAAGAGCAATGAGTGGTTTGAAAACAATGTGATCTTCCGCGTGCCCAACAACTTCCCGGGTGCGGGCCGACGTGTTTACCCAGGCTTTTTGCAGCACTCGGGCTTTGTCGCCATGAACCCGAGCAGCCACGCCAAGAGCCACTACGACTTCTTTGAAGACCTGCTCAAGGGCGACGACGCGAGCACCGAAGCACACCGCAAGTTTTACGACGAATACAACGCCGTGCTGGACATGGACGCCGACTACTACCTGGAAACGATCAAGGTGGTTTTCCAAGACTTCAGCCTGCTCCAAGGCACCTGGGAGGTCAGGGGCGTGAACGGCAAGATGGAGTTGGTCAAACCGCAAGACATCAAAACAACGGCTTTGTTCTCCGTCGAAGGCGAGTTGGACGATATCTCGGGTTCGGGCCAAACCGAGGCCGTGCATGCCATTTGCAGCGGTGTGCCAAGCCGTTTGCAAAATCACTTTGAAGCCAAAGGCGCGGGGCACTACGGTATTTTTGCGGGCAAGCGCTGGCGCGATATGGTGTACCCAGTGGTGAAATCCTTCATCCTGGCGCATCAGCCCAAGGCCGCACCGGCACCCGTTCCCGCCGTGGCAGCCCCCATTCCGGTTTCCGTGGCTGTTCGCGCGCCGACCCCCATCGCCCTGAGTAAGGTTGAGGCACCGATTACGACATGGGTTACTGGCCCTAAAGCAGCGCCTGTTGTGGCTAAAAAAGTCGCAAAACCAGCGACCAAAACCACGACTAAAGCGGCTACTAAAACGACGGCGAAAGCGGTCGTCAAAACCGTTGCTAAAAAACCGGCTGCCAAAAAGTAAGCTAAGCGTAGCGACATGCCGTGCACACTGGCTGAGCAGATTCTCTCCGCCCTGCCCCAGACCCAGTGCACCCGCTGTGGCTACCCGGACTGCGCAGGCTATGCGCAGGCGGTGGCCAAAGGCGCGGCCCCCATCAACCAATGTCCGCCCGGCGGCGCTCATGGCATTCAAAGTCTGTCCCACATCACGGGGCAGCCCGTCGTCCCCCTGAATCCGAACTTTGGCCTGGAAGCGCCACGCACGGTCGCCATCATTGACGAGAACTGGTGCATCGGCTGCACCCTGTGTCTGCCGGTCTGTCCGACGGACGCGATTGTGGGCAGCAACAAGATGATGCACACGGTGATCGAACCCTACTGCACCGGCTGTGCGCTGTGCCTGCCGGTGTGCCCGGTGGATTGCATCACGCTGGAGAACGTCACTGGCAGTGCCACGGGCTGGAAGGCTTGGTCACAAGAACAGGCCGATACCGCCAGAGATCGCTATAAATTTCATAGCTACTCACGCATAAAAACAAAGGGCTTGAAGCCTGAAGCGCTTGAAGAAAAGGCTGAAAGCCCCAAACTCAGCGTGATCCAGGCCGCGCTGGCCCGATCAAGGCAGCAACGCAGCGGCGGTTAAGTCACTCAAAGCGATGGGTTGACCGCCAGCTTGGCAAACGCCTGCACCACCTCGGGCGGTGCCTGCACCAGCTCAACCAGCACGCCCTCACCCGCAATCGGGAACTCATCGTTGGCCTTGGGGTGCAAGAAGCAGATGTCGAAACCGCCTGCTCCGGCACGTATACCGCCAGGCGCAAAGCGCACGCCTTGCGCCGTCAACCACGTCACTGCCGCAGGCAAGTCGTCAATCCACAAGCCCACATGGTTGAGTGGCGTGGTGTGCACAGCGGGTTTTTTATCAGGGTCTAGTGGCTGCATCAAATCCACCTCGACCTTGAATGGGCCAGTGCCCATCGCGCAGATGTCTTCGTCCACATTCTCGCGCTCACTGCGAAATGTGCCGGTGACTTCAAGCCCCAGCATGTCCACCCAGAGCTTTTGCAGGCGCTTTTTGTCCGGCCCACCAATGGCGATTTGCTGGATGCCCAGAACCTTGAAAGGACGCGTCATCATTTAACCTGGTTGCGTCGGCCTACGAGGTAGGTCACGCCAAATTGGCTGGCATTTTCGGTGTGCACCGTGCCAGCGGACAGGCGAAAAATATCGCCCACTTTGTAGCTGGTGGACACGCCATCCACCACGATGTCGATTTGCCCCGCCGTGATCAAAGCGCAGGCGTCAAACGTGTGCTGATGCTCCCCCATTTGGTAGCCCAGGTCTTTGCTGACGGTGTTAATTTCGTCGTAATGACCCGCCTTCAACGAGGCTTCAAATTCCTGTGTATTCATGACTTGCTCCTGAAAAGTTTGTAGTTTCTTCGATTCAAACAAATTCCACAATCGCCTGATCCACCGTGAGCGACTCGCCCTTGGCGGCCAGCACCTTGCCCACCACACCATCGGCAGCGGCAAAGAGCACATTCTCCATCTTCATGGCTTCAATCACCGCCACGCGCTCACCCGCCTGCACCTTCTGACCGACTTGCACCGCCACATCCACCAGCAAGCCCGGCATGGGCGAGAGCACAAAACGGCTCATGTCCGGTGGCGTTTTGTGCGGCATCAAGCGATGCAACTCGGCCATGCGGGGTGACACCACCAACGCCTCAATCTTGCGACCATTGTGCTGGATGGTCAGCCCCAGCGGGTTCTTGGGCGTGCCGCGCTCCACCTGCGCCATGAACGCTTGGCCGTTCACCGTGCCTGAGATGACGATGTCGTTCAAACGTGAGTTGCTATGAATTTTATAGCTTCTTGTGCCCACTTTGACTGACGCAGAGCCGGTTTCTCCCACAAATTCACCCGCGTGAACCGCAGCGTAGTCATGCTGACCATCAGCCGCCAGCGTGATGACGGTGTAGTCTTTGCCCGCCTTGACGGCATAGCCCGGCAACTGACCTGAAATGCCCGCCGCGCGCTCACGTGACTTGCGCCGCACAAAGGCGGCCAGGGCCACCAAAAAGTCCGCATCCTCATGCGGCACGTCTTCGGCGCGGAAACCCTTGCCGTAGTTCTCGGCAATGAAGCCGGTGTTGAAATCGCCCGCCACAAACTTGGGGTGCGCCAGCAACGCCGCTTGGAACGGGATGTTGCTGCTGATGCCGCGAATCACAAAACCATTGAGCGCCTCGCGCATCTTGGCAATAGCGTCCAGCCGGTCTTTGCCATGCACGATGAGTTTGGCGATCATCGAGTCGTAGAACATCGGGATCTCGCCACCGTCTTGCACGCCGGTGTCCACGCGCACGCCCAGCAGTTCCGCCGTGTTCGACTGGAACATCGTCTGCTGCGGCGGTGCAAAGCGCACCAAGCGCCCGGTACTGGGCAGGAAATTGCGAAACGGGTCTTCGGCATTGATGCGGCACTCCATCGCCCAACCATTGCGCTGCACATCTTTTTGCGCCAACGGCAATGGCTCACCTGCCGCCACGCGAATCATCAGCTCCACCAAGTCCAGCCCGGTGATGCATTCCGTCACCGGGTGTTCCACCTGCAGCCTAGTGTTCATCTCCAGAAAGTAAAAACTCTGGTCCTTGCCCACCACAAATTCCACCGTGCCCGCACTCTGGTACTTCACCGCTTTGGCCAGCGCCACGGCCTGCTCGCCCATGGCTTTGCGGGTGGCCTCGCTGATGAAGGGCGACGGTGCCTCTTCGATCACCTTTTGGTGCCGCCGCTGAATGGAGCACTCGCGCTCATTCAGGTAGAGCACATTGCCTTGGCTGTCGCCGATGAGCTGGATCTCAATGTGACGCGGCTCCTCGACAAACTTCTCAATGAACACGCGGTCGTCACCAAAGCTGTTACGCGCCTCGTTGCGGCAACTGGTGAAACCTTCAAAGGCTTCCTTGTCGTCATGCGCCACGCGCAAGCCCTTGCCGCCCCCGCCCGCGCTGGCTTTGATCATCACGGGGTAGCCGATGCTCTGGGCAATCTCCACCGCGCGCTCCGCCGTCTCAATCGCGTCGTTCACACCGGGGATGCAATTGACCCCTGCCGCACCCGCCAACTTCTTGGACTCGATCTTGTCGCCCATGGCGGCAATCGAATAGTGCTTGGGGCCGATGAAGACAATGCCCTCTTCTTCGACCCGTTTGGCAAAGCCCGCGTTCTCTGAGAGAAAACCGTAGCCGGGATGTACCGCCTGAGCACCGGTCTGCTTGCACGCGGCAATGATCTTGTCGGCCAGCAAGTAGCTCTCACGGCTGGGCGCGGGGCCGATGTTGACAGCTTCATCGGCCAGCTCCACATGGCGCGCGTCCTTGTCAGCATCCGAATAAACGGCGACCGTTTTGATGCCCATCTTGCGGGCGGTGACGATGACGCGGCAAGCGATTTCGCCACGGTTAGCGATGAGGATTTTGGTGAACATATTCTTGCTTTCCTTCGTGTTCAAAGCGGGATATTCCCGTGCTTGCGCCACGGGTTTTCCAGCTTCTTGTCTTTGAGCATCACCAGTGAACGGCAGATCCGCTTGCGGGTTTCATGCGGCAAGATCACATCGTCGATAAAACCACGCGCACCGGCCACAAAGGGGTTGGCGAAGCGGGCTTTGTATTCGGCTTCTTTGGCGGCCAGTTTGGCGGGGTCGCCTTTGTCTTCACGGAAGATGATTTCCACTGCGCCTTTGGCACCCATCACCGCAATCTCGGCGTTGGGCCAGGCGAAGTTGACGTCGCCGCGCAAATGCTTGGAGCTCATCACGTCATACGCTCCGCCGTAGGCTTTGCGCGTGATCACGGTGATCTTGGGCACGGTGCATTCGGCGTAGGCGTAGAGCAGCTTGGCCCCGTGCTTGATGATGCCACCGTACTCTTGGCTGGTGCCGGGCATGAAGCCGGGCACATCGACAAAGGTGATCACGGGGATGTTGAAGGCGTCACAAAAGCGCACGAACCTGGCCGCCTTGATGGACGACTTGATATCGAGGCAACCCGCCAGCACCAGCGGCTGATTCGCCACAATGCCCACGGTCTGGCCGTCCATGCGGGCAAAGCCGATCAGGATGTTTTTGGCGTACTCGGGTTGCAGCTCGAAGAAGTCGCCGTCGTCCACGGTTTTGACGATCAACTCCTTCATGTCGTAGGCCTTGTTGGGGTTGTCGGGCACCAGGGTGTCCAGGCTCAACTCCATGCGGTCCATCGGGTCGCCGCTTTGGCGCACCGGTGCTTTCTCACGGTTGCTCAGTGGCAGGTAGTTGTAGAGACGGCGCAGCATCAAGAGCGCCTCGACATCGTTCTCAAACGCCAAGTCGGCCACGCCGCTCTTGGTGCTGTGGGTGATGGCACCGCCCAGCTCCTCGGCCGTGACTTCCTCGTGCGTCACGGTCTTGACCACCTCGGGGCCGGTGACGAACATGTAGGAGCTGTCCTTGACCATGAAGATGAAGTCGGTCATGGCGGGCGAGTACACCGCACCGCCTGCGCAAGGGCCCATGATCATGCTGATCTGCGGCACGACACCGCTGGCCATGACGTTGCGCTGGAACACGTCGGCGTAGCCCCCCAGCGACGCCACGCCTTCTTGGATGCGCGCGCCGCCCGAGTCGTTCAGGCCGATCACCGGCGCGCCCACCTTCATGGCCTGGTCCATCACCTTGCAGATTTTCTCAGCGTGGGCTTCAGACAGCGCGCCGCCAAACACGGTGAAATCCTGGCTGTACACAAACACCAGGCGGCCATTGATCATGCCGTAGCCGGTGACCACGCCGTCGCCGGGAATCTTTTGGTCTTGCATGCCAAAATCCACACAGCGGTGCTCGACGAACATGTCCCACTCTTCAAACGTGCCCTCGTCCAGCAGCACTTCCAGCCGCTCACGCGCAGTGAGTTTGCCTTTTTTGTGTTGCGCAGCGATTCGTTTTTGGCCACCGCCCTGGCGCGCGAGTTCGCGCTTGGCTTCGAGTTGTTCGAGGATGTCGTGCATGGTTTTTTACCTATGGATTTTTGATATGCGCTTGGAGTAAATTTCTGGCGGCGGTGGATGCAGCCAAGTGCCCGGCAGCCACCTGGGCCGTGATGTTGGGCAGCAATGCCTGCACCTTGGGATCGTGGTGAAACGCGTGCTTCAAGCCCGCCTCAATGCGCTCCCACATCCAGGCCAACGACTGTTGCTGACGCCTCAACGCCAGTTGCCCATTGGCCGTCTGCCCGGTGCGAAACTGCGACACCGCCGCCCAAAAATCTGAAACACCGCTGCCCTTGAGCGCGCTGAGTTGCAGCACCCGGCGCTGCCACACGCCCGCGTCCGCGTGCTCCAGGTGCGGCCCATGCCCATGCAGACCCAGCAGCCGCAGCGACGACATGATCTGCGCCTGCGCACGCATGGCCGCATCGGGGTCAATGTCGGCCTTATTGATGAGCACCAGATCGGCCAACTCCATCACGCCTTTTTTGATCGCCTGCAAATCATCGCCTGCGTTGGGCAGTTGCATCAACACAAACATATCGGTCATGCCAGAGACCGCCGTCTCGCTCTGGCCCACGCCCACGGTCTCGACAATCACCACGTCATAGCCCGCCGCCTCGCACACCAGCATGGCTTCACGCGTCTTCTCAGCCACGCCACCCAAGGTGCCACTGGACGGGCTGGGGCGGATATAGGCTTGGTCATGAACTGACAGCTGCTCCATGCGCGTCTTGTCGCCCAGGATGGAGCCGCCGGACACGGTGCTGGAAGGGTCAATCGTCAACACCGCCACGCGGTGGCCCTGCTCGATCAGGTACAGCCCCAGCACTTCAATGAAGGTGGACTTGCCCACGCCGGGTACGCCGCTGATGCCGAGCCGGAAAGATTTGCCGGTATGCGGCAGCAGCGCCGTCAACAACCCATCGGCCTGCACCCGGTGGTCAGCGCGGGTCGATTCGAGCAGGGTGATGGCTTTGGCGATGGCGCGGCGTTGAGCTGTGGACTGCCCACGCACGATCAACTCCAACAAGACGGCTGATGATTGCATGGGTGTCAATGAAGTTCAAACATGCGCCCATCGGGCAGGCGATAGCGGGTGAAGTCACGCACATCAATCGTCAAAATGTTGCACACACCCGTTTCACAGGCCACCCAGTAGAGCGAGGCGTCTGCCAAGTCCATCTCTGAGCGGGGAGGCTGGGTATAACGCAGCATCCATGCCGTCATATCAACCAGGGCCGTGGCATCAAACGGGAACACGTGCAGGCCACCCAAACCCACCCACTTCAGCATCTCCAGGCGGCTGACCGGGCCAAGCAGGTGGCTGGCCTCCACAATGCAAGGCCAGGTGCTGTAGAGCCGCCACGCCATGGCGCGATCACCCAGCATGCCGTTGTAGCGCGCGTGATGCGGGTCATCTCGGTCAAACAAGGCAACCAAGGGGCCAGCGTCCATCAAGGCCACCTTCATGAGGGCGTCCAATCCTGGCCCTTCAATTTGGCGGCTTGGTAAGCCTCCCAATCGGCTAACTCGGCCTTGTGCTTGGCCTTCAAGCTTGAACGTAGTTTTTGCGTGGCGGGCGAGACTGCTTCAGCGACTGACTCGGGCAAGCTAGCCCCCTGCGCCAGGTGATAGGGCGCGAACTCTTCGCGCACCTGGTGAAGCAGTTGAAAGGGGTCTTTATGCCCCAGCGCACGCTCTACGGCATCAATCACAAATTGAGATTTAGTGACCCCATGGCGCTTGGCAGCCATCTCCAGCTCTTTTTCAAGCAAGGGATCCATCCGAACAGAAATAGTCATATTGAAACTCCAAATGTATTACAAAAATACTGTATCACATCTAGAATTAAACCGCCAACGCCTTCTTGATCTGCACCAGCACATCCCGCGCGCTCACCGGGATCGGCGTACCCGGGCCGTAGATGCCTTTAACGCCTGCCTCGTACAAAAAGTCATAGTCCTGCCGCGGGATGACGCCCCCCACAAACACGATGATGTCGTCCGCACCCTGCTTCTTCAACTCCGCAATGATGGCGGGCACCAGGGTTTTGTGACCGGCGGCCAGGGTACTCACACCCACAGCGTGCACGTCGTTCTCGATGGCCTGACGGGCGCATTCTTCGGGGGTCTGAAACAAGGGTCCCATGTCCACGTCAAAGCCCAGATCGGCAAAGGCGGTAGCCACCACTTTGGCGCCCCGGTCATGGCCGTCTTGACCCAGTTTGGAGACCATCACGCGCGGGCGCCTACCTTGTTCTTCGGCGAATTGGGCGATGTCTTTTTTCAGCGCGTTCCAGTAGTCCATGGTGTCTCCGGCGCTGGCGTCGGTGTCGTAGGCGGCGGCATAGACGCCGCTGACTTTGTGGATGTCGGCGCGGTGGCGGCCAAAGGCTTTCTCCAGCGCGTCGCTCACCTCGCCCACCGTGGCACGGGCGCGGATGGCGTCAACGCTCAGAGCCAGCAGGTTGCCTGCGTTCTCGGTGCCGGGGTGACCTGCGGCAAAAGTGAGGGCTGCCAGCGCACGCTCCACGGCACCCGCGTCGCGCTTGGCCTTGATGGTGTTGAGTCGCGCAATCTGCCCTTCGCGCACCGCCACGTTGTCGATGTCGCGGGTTTCCAGCGCATCTTCTGTTTTGAGCTTGTACTTGTTGACGCCGACGATCACGTCTTGGCCGCTGTCGATGCGCGCCTGCTTTTCAGCGGCGGCAGCCTCGATCTTGAGCTTGGCCCAGCCACTGTCCACCGCCTTGGTCATGCCGCCCATGGCCTCCACTTCTTCGATGATGGCCCACGCGGCGTCTGCCATGTCTTGCGTGAGTTTTTCCATCATGTAGCTGCCGGCCCATGGGTCCACCACGTTGGTGATGTGCGTCTCTTCCTGGATGATGAGCTGGGTGTTGCGGGCGATGCGCGATGAGAACTCAGTCGGCAAGGCGATGGCTTCGTCAAAGCTATTCGTGTGCAGCGATTGCGTGCCGCCAAACACGGCTGCCATGGCCTCGATGGTGGTCCGCACCACGTTGTTGTACGGGTCTTGCTCGGTCAGGCTCCAGCCACTGGTCTGTGAGTGCGTGCGCAGCATCAAGCTCTTGGGCGACTTGGCGTCAAAGCCCTTCATGATGCGGCACCACAGCAGGCGCGCCGCACGCATCTTGGCGATCTCCAGGTAGAAGTTCATGCCCACGGCCCAGAAGAAGGACAGGCGCCCAGCGAAGGCATCCACATCCATGCCTTTGGCAATGGCGGTCTTCACGTACTCTTTGCCGTCGGCCAGGGTGAAGGCCAACTCAAGCGCCTGGTTGGCACCGGCTTCTTGCATGTGGTAACCCGAAATCGAAATCGAGTTGAACTTCGGCATGTGCTGGGCCGTGTACTCGATGATGTCGCCAATGATGCGCATCGACGGCTCGGGCGGGTAGATGTAGGTGTTGCGCACCATGAACTCTTTGAGGATGTCGTTCTGGATCGTGCCGCTGAGCTGCGCCTGAGAGACTCCCTGCTCTTCCGCCGCCACGATGTAGCCCGCCAGCACGGGCAGCACCGCGCCATTCATGGTCATGGAGACTGAAACTTTGTCCAACGGAATCTGGTCGAACAAAATCTTCATGTCCTCCACGCTGTCAATCGCCACACCCGCTTTGCCCACGTCGCCTGTGACGCGCGGGTGATCCGAGTCGTAACCCCGGTGCGTGGCCAGATCAAACGCCACCGACACGCCCTGCCCGCCTGCGGCCAAGGCCTTGCGGTAAAACGCATTCGACTCTTCAGCGGTGGAGAAACCAGCGTACTGGCGAATCGTCCAGGGCCGCACCGCGTACATGGTGGCCTGCGGGCCGCGCAGATAGGGCTCGAAGCCCGGCAGCGTGTTGGCGTAAGGCAAGTCTTTGGTGTCCTCAGCCGTGTACAGCGGCTTGACGGTGATGCCGTCGGGCGTGATCCAGTTGAGCGCATCCACATCACCCCCAGGGGCAGATTTGGCGGCGGCTTTTTGCCAGGCGTCGAGGGTAGATGGCTTGAAGGATTCAGTCATGTTTGAATTTTACTCAAAAGTTCTTCTGTAATTATAAATTCAGAATTCAATTTTGTTGTAGACTTTAAACCATGAACGTCCCCGTGTCCCACGACCGACTCAAACCCCGCGCCCTTTACGAAGAGGTGGCCGAGTTGCTGCGCCAACGCATTTTCAAAGCCACCCAAGGCGACATGGAACCCGGTGCCTGGATTGATGAGCTAAAGCTTGCCGCCGAATACGGCATCAGCCGCACCCCCCTGCGCGAGGCCATCAAAGTGCTGGCCACCGAGGGCCTTGTCACCATGAAACTGCGGCGCGGTGCCTACGTGACCGAGGTGAACGACAAAGACCTGCGCGACGTGTTTCACCTGATGGCCGTGCTGGAGGCCGATGCCGCAGCCGCTGCAGCCACCCTGGCCACAGAAGCCCAACTTCAAGAACTTGAAGCCCTGCACCAGCAACTGGAAAAATCCACCAAAGACCGGGTGAAATTTTTCACCGTCAACGAGGCCTTTCACCACAAGCTGCTAGAGGTGGCGAACAACCGCTGGCGCGACCAGATGGTGGCCGATTTACGCAAAGTGATGAAGCTCAACCGAGCGCAGTCGCTGCTCAAAGCGGGGCGGATTGAAGAATCACTGGCCGAGCACCGCGCCATCATGGCAGCGTTAAAGCAACGCGATCCTGCCGCAGCTCAAAAAACCATGCGAGCGCATATCGAGAGCGGGCAGGAGGCTGCGGGTTAGTTTGGGCTCGTACACGTGCTACACGTGCAACTTTGTGTGATCGTCTTAAAATGACGCTTCCGGTCTTCAAGGTGTACCCTCCCTCAGCCCAATGCCACGTTTTCGCTCACTTGCTCATTACTGCTTTGCGCTTTTATCCCTCGGCGTGATCGCCACCCTAACGGTGGGCTGCTTGCCCAATGAGGTGGTATGGACAGACGCCGACATGCGTCATGTCGGTCTGCATGCGCCTGAGAAAAAGTCCATTGCCAGACAGCTCATCTCGGCGGCAGAAAACTCATCGCTTGACTGGCAGCGACAATTTGCATTCATCAAGTACAACGTCGAGGGCAATGCGCATGAGAACCGGGGTTACACCGCTGGCATCATCGGCTTTACTTCGCGTACACACGATATGCTGGCCTTGGTCGAGAAGTACCAGCAGCTCGCGCCGGGCAACGGTCTGGCCCGCTTCATTCCGGCCTTGAAAAAGGTGGACGGCACGTCGTCAACCGAAGGCCTGGGCCCGTCATTTGAGGCCGCGTGGGTGCAAGCGGCACAAGACCCGAAATTTCAGGAAGCGCAAGAACTTGAATGCGACCGTATTTACTTTCAGCCAGCCGTCAGTCAGGCCATGAAGGATGGGCTACGTGAGTTGGGGCAGTTCGCCTATTTCGACGCGGTTGTCATGCACGGCCCTGGCGATGATTCAGCAAGTTTTGAGAGCATCCGCGCTGCGGCCATCAAGCGCGCCAAACCGCCGTCACAAGGGGGCGACGAGGCCGCTTACCTCAACGCCTTTTTGGATGCCCGAAAAGTCGCGATGCGGGCCGAGATGGGGCATCAAAACACCTCGCGGGTGGACACCATGCAACGCAAATTTTTGAACGCCGGCAATTTCTCACTCCAACTGCCCTTGGTGTTTCGGGTTTACGACGATCCTTTTGAGATCGAGGCCACCACGTCTGCGGGGCTTTGAGTGGGGGCCACCGCAAGCCCCACATCACTGAGTGGTCTGCGTCCTTTTCTGCGGCCCTACCGGGTGCGCATTGCGCTGGCCCTGGTCTTTCTGATACTGGCTGCTGCCGCCACATTGATGTTTCCACTGGCGCTGCGCAGCTTGATTGATGGCGGCTTGATGCCGCAAGACAAAGGGGCGCAGGTGATGGTTCTGCGCGAGCATTTTGCCGGGTTGTTTGTGGTGGCTGCGGCTTTGGGGGTGTTTTCAGCGCTGCGGTTTTATCTGGTGAGTTGGCTGGGCGAACGGGTGACGGCCGACCTGCGGAACGCGGTCTACCGCCATGTGTTGCAACAAAGCCCAGCGTTTTTTGAAACCACACAAACCGGCGAGGTGCTGTCGCGCCTGAGCGCTGACACCACGCTGGTGCAAACGGTGGTGGGTTCGTCGCTCTCCATGGGCTTGCGCAATGCGGTGATGGGCATCGGGGCCCTGGGTATGCTGGTGTGGCACAACCCCTGGGTGATGTTGCAGGTGCTGGGCGTGTTGGTGCTGGTGGTGATTCCTGCCGTATGGTTTGGCCGCCGCGTGCGCAAGCTCTCGCGCGCCAGCCAAGACCGCTTGGCCGATTCCAGCGCCATGGCGGCGGAGGTGCTCAACGCCATTCCCGTGGTACAGAGTTACACCTCCGAAGCGCGCGAAGCGGCGCGTTTTGATGCCTCCACCGATAGCGCCTTCCAGACCGCTGTGCGGCGCGCGCGGGCACGCTCGGTGCTGGTGGCTTTCATCATCATTGCCACCTCTGGGGCTCTACTGTGGGGTCTGTTCCAGGGTACGCAGGCGGTCGCGCGTGGCGACATCACGGCGGGGCATCTGGGGCAGACGGTGCTCTACATCATCATCTTGGCCAGTGCGTTTGCGGTGCTGGGCGAGGTGTATGGCGACTTGCTGCGCGCCGCCGGGGCGACCGAGCGGCTGATGGAGCTGCTGGCCAGTCGTTCACCCATTGTTTCACCAACGAATCCTCGTGTAGCCCTTTATTCACCAGCACGAGCAGCTATTAATTTTGAAGCAATCACGTTTCACTACCCCTCCCGACCCCAACAAGCCGCGCTGCATGATTTCACCCAGACGGTGCGCAAGGGAGAGACGGTGGCCCTGGTGGGTGCCAGTGGCGCAGGCAAGAGCACGGTGTTTCAGTTGCTGCTGCGTTTTTATGACCCGACGGTTGGGTGCATTTTGCTGAACGACATGCCCATCCGCGAGTTGGCACTGCATGATCTGCGCGCACACATTGGCCTCGTGCCGCAAGACGCGGTGATCTTTTCCAGCAGCGCGCTGGAGAACATCCGCTACGGCAACCCACAGGCCAGCGACGCCGAGGTTCATGCGGCAGCACAGTCCGCGTTTGCGCATGAGTTCATCAGCGCCCTGCCCGAAGGCTACAACACGTTTTTGGGCGAGCGCGGTGTGCGTCTGAGTGGTGGTCAGCGCCAGCGCATTGCGATTGCCCGTGCCATTTTGAAGAACCCACCCCTGCTCTTGCTGGACGAGGCCACCAGCGCCCTGGACGCCGAGAGCGAGCGCATGGTGCAGGCGGCGCTGGAGTCGGCCATGCGCGACCGCACCACGCTGGTGATTGCACACCGCTTGGCCACGGTGCAAAAGGCGGATCGAATTGTGGTGATGGACCATGGGCGCATCGTTGAGCAGGGCACGCACGACGCCCTGATCAAAATGAACGGCACCTACGCCCGTCTGGCCGCATTGCAGTTCACTACTTGAATTGAAGCGCTGAATTGAAGCGCCGGAAACGACGCTGAAAACCCGTCTTCTTTCGCGTTCTCGAAGGGTTGAGCGCGCTTAAGCTGTCCTATCGTTACCCCGATGACTTAACTACGAAGATCTAGCCCATGAAACCCGCACTCCATGAAGTTGACGAACGTACGAATCTGACAGCAACCAACAAGTTTGAACTCTTGCTGTTTCGCCTGGGGGAATCTGCCCGGGGAAAGAGCCGAGAGTTGTTCGGGATCAATGTGTTCAAGGTACGTGAAATTCTGGTCATGCCGCCCATCACGGAAATGGCCAATGCATCGCCCAATGTGATGGGAGTGGCCAATATCCGGGGCCAGATCATTCCGGTGATCGACTTGGCGGCTGTGGTGGGCTGCAAGCCTGCCCAAGGCTTGACCATCTTGCTGGTGACTGAATTTGCACGCACCACGCAAGCCTTTGCCGTGGAAGAAGTCAACGAGATCGTTCGACTGGACTGGAAGCAGGTGCTTTCTGCCGAAGGCCAAGGCGGTGGCCTGGTGACCAGCATTGCGCGCTTGGATGGCGACAAGGCCGACACCCGCCTGGCGCAAGTGCTGGATGTGGAGCAAATCCTGCGCGAGGTGATGCCGCAGGACAAAGCAATCGATGAGTTCAAAACAAGCGGCCCCAAAATCACCCTCCCCCCTGGCACGGTGATTTTGGCGGCAGACGATTCGGCCACGGCTCGCTCGCTGATTGAACAAGGGCTTACCGCCATGGGCCTACCCTACATCATGACCAAGACGGGGCAGGAGGCCTGGGATCGGCTGCAATCCATCTCCGACATGGCAGTGACTGAGGGCAAGACCGTGCAAGACAAAGTCGCCCTGGTGCTAACCGATCTGGAGATGCCGGAGATGGACGGCTTTACCCTGACGCGCAACGTCAAGGGGGATCAGCGTTTCCGCAACATCCCGGTGGTCATCCACTCCTCGCTCACCGGCTCGGCCAATGAAGACCACGTGACGAGTGCAGGGGCTGATGCCTATATCGCCAAATTTAAAGCCGAAGAGTTGGCCCAAACCTTAAGATCGGTCCTATCGCTTCATTGAAATTTGACGGAGGGTTGCCATGGATGTCCACAACACGCCACCGACTAGCACGCCCTCCTACCTCGACCCCACGCACTTCGGCCCCTGGGGTATCTACCTGCAACAGGTGGAGCGAGTGCGGCCCTACCTGGGGGAGTTGGAACGCTGGGTAGAGACACTCAGACGACCCCGGCGCATTCTGATTGTGGATGTGCCTATTCACCTGGACGATGGCCGCATTGCGCACTTTGAGGGTTACCGGGTTCAACACAACACCTCACGCGGGCCTGGCAAAGGGGGGGTGCGTTTTCACCAAGATGTGACGCTGTCGGAGGTGATGGCACTGTCGGCCTGGATGTCGGTGAAAAACGCAGCGGTCAACGTGCCGTTCGGTGGTGCCAAGGGCGGTGTGCGTGTGGACCCCAAGACACTTTCCCGCAACGAACTGGAGCGTCTGACGCGTCGCTACACCAGCGAGATCGGCATCATCATCGGCCCCAACAAAGACATACCCGCACCCGACGTCAACACCAATGAGCAGGTGATGGCCTGGATGATGGACACCTACGCCATGAATGAGGGCTCCAACGCCACTGGCGTGGTGACGGGCAAGCCGGTCGATCTGGGGGGCTCGCTGGGGCGGCGTGAGGCCACGGGGCGCGGTGTGTTCACGGTGGGACAAGCGGCGGCCCGGCATATTGGCTTAGACGTGAGCCAAGCACGCGTGGCAGTGCAAGGTTTTGGCAATGTGGGCAGTGTCTCGGCCAAGCTGTTTGCCCAAGCGGGGGCGCGTGTGGTGGCGGTGCAGGACGACCGAGACACCATTTATGCGGATGCGGGCTTGGACATTCCCACCCTGATGGCCCATGTGGCGCGGGGCAGTAAATTGAGCGACTTCCCTGGTGCCCAAGTGCTAGCCCAAGACCAGTTCTGGGACGTGGACTGTGATATCTTGATTCCCGCTGCGCTGGAGCAGCAGATCACCGCAAGCAATGCCGCACGTATCAAGGCGCGCATGGTCATCGAAGGGGCCAACGGCCCGACCACGCCGCAGGCGGATGACATCTTGCACGAACGCAATGTATTGGTGGTGCCGGATGTGATTGCCAATGCGGGCGGCGTGACGGTGAGCTACTTCGAGTGGGTGCAGGATTTCTCCAGCTTCTTCTGGAGCGAGGATGAAATCAACGCACGGCTGGTACGCATCATGCAAGAGGCCTTTGCGGTAATCTGGCAAGTGGCGCAGGACAAGCGGGTGAGCCTGCGCACTGCGACCTTTATCGTGGGCTGCACACGCATCTTGCATGCACGGGATTTACGCGGGCTTTATCCCTAAGCCTTGGGGCGCAGCTACTGCAAGGGCTCTTTCAGCACCTCTGGCAGCGGTAGCACAGCGATGCCCTCTTCAATCAAGGCCTGCGTTTGCTTCTGTGTCGCCTGGCCCCGGATGCCGCGTTCTGGCACTTCACCGTAATGAATCTTGCGCGCTTCCTCGGCGAACTTGGGGCCCACGTCATCCGTCTCGGCCATGATGCGCCGGGCCACTTTGAGCCAGGCGGCTTGAAGCTCGTGCTCCACCGAAGGGGAGACAAGCTCATTGACCCGAGGGGTCTCGGGTGTCAAGTTTTTTTCGGGCTCTACGGGGCGGGTAACACCCAAGTTCAGGCGCGGGGCGCTGAGCATCTTGATCACCGTACTGTCGTTGCACAGCGGGCAGGTCAACAGGCCACTGCTGCGCTGGTGCGTGAAGTCATCTTCAGAGGCAAACCAACCTTCAAATACATGTTGATGGGAACACTGAAGATCGAGAACTTTCATGGCGCCATTATCAGCCAGCGGGCTTGGGCGTGAGGGGCTGTGGCGTTTGCCAAGTGACATCCCATGCACCTGAAAGCACGTTTTGCAGCCACAGCGCGCCCGTGAGGGTTTTGGCATCGGTGATGCGCCCATCGCGGCAGGACTTCAAAAGTTCGTCCAGGGTCGAGGTGAACACATCGAGAAATTCACCTTCGTCGAGCTGACGCCCCCCTAGGTGCAAGCCACGTGCCAACCAGATGTCAATGAACTCGGTGGAGTAGGAAATGACCGGGTGCAATACCCCGGCGTAGGCCCACTCGGTGGCGGTGTAGCCGGTTTCTTCTTGCAACTCACGTTGGGCACAGGCCAATGAGTCTTCGCCAGTGTCGAGTTTGCCGGCGGGGAACTCGATCATCACCTTCTTCACTGGGTAGCGAAACTGACGCTCCAGCACGATCTTCAAACCCTCAATTGGATCGTTCAGCAGCGGAATGATCATCACCGCACCGGGATGGATGATGTACTCACGGACGGCGTTGCCGCCGTCCGGCAATTGCACGGTGTCTCGGTAGACGTGAAGAAAGTGGCCTTTGAGAATTTCTTCGCTGCGAAGTTGCACCTCAAGCAGGTGCTGATCCGGCACAGGTCCGCTGGCCATCAGCGATTGTGTCTAACCAGATAACGGTAGACGAATCCGGGGAAGGCCAAGGTGACAAACAAAACGGCAGTGATGGCGTAAAACTCCCAGTTCTGCGGCGCAATCTGACCCGCACGTTGCTCCAGCCACAAAGCAAGGCCACCGACCACAAAATACATGACAACCAGCTCCAACAATCTGACACCCAAGTTTTTGGTATGTCCCCGTTGAATGACGGCCAGCAAACGTTGATTAACAAATGGCAGATTAGCGGCCAACACCGCCATCAGCACCACGAGCCAGACGGCACCAGCCTGCGACATGGCCGTCAGGATCCGAGCATCTGAACGATGGCTCGGGCACACAGCGACATAAGCCCACCTGGCACCAGACCCAAGAACAGGATCAAAGCGCCATTGATGGTGAGCACCACACGCACATCCGTGGGGGCAGAGACCGTGCTGACGGTGATGGGCGCATCAAAGTACATCAGCTTGACCAGTCGCAAATAGTAGAACGCGCCGATCAGGGACATCATCACTGCAAAAACGGCCAGGCCGATGTGCAGTGCTTGCCCGGAAGCCACCAGCGCTTGCAACACCGAGAGCTTGGCGTAAAAACCCACCATGGGTGGAATGCCAGCCAGCGAGAACATGCAGATGGCCATGATGGCGGCATACAGCGGACTGCGTTGGTTCAGACCGGCAAAATCGGTGATCTCTTCGCTCTCGAACCCCTCTCGTGCCATCAAGAGAATGACACCGAAGCTGGCCAATGTCGTCAGCACATACGTGATGACATAAAACATGGCCGAACTGTACGCATTGGCCGCCGACAGGGTGTTGCCGTTGATCACGCCTGACATCAAACCCAGCAGCACAAAACCCATTTGCGAAATGGTAGAGAAGGCCAACATGCGCTTGAGGTTGGTCTGCATGATGGCAGCCAGGTTGCCCACCAGCAGGGAGCCGATGGCGAGCAGCATGAGCATTTGTTGCCAGTCAATGGCCAGGGGCAGCATGCCTTCGACCAGCAAGCGGATTACGATGGCAAAGGCCGCCAGTTTGGGCGCGCCGCCGATGAGCAAGGTCACCGCCGTGGGTGCGCCCTGGTAGACGTCAGGAATCCACATGTGGAAAGGCACAACACCCAGTTTGAAGGCCAGACCGGCCACGATAAAGACCAGACCAAACACCAGCACGTCATGGTTAACGCGGCCTGAGTTGATGGACTGCAACACGGTGTTGATGTCGAGCGAGCCGGTGGCACCGTACATCATGGACATGCCGTAGAGCAAAAAGCCCGAGGCCATGGCACCCAGCACAAAGTATTTCATCGCGGCTTCGGTGGCCGTTCCGTTGTCCCGGCGCAGGGCCACCAAAGCGTAACTAGAAAGCGTGAGCAACTCCAGCCCCATGTAGATGACGAGGAAGTTGTTGCCCGAGATCATCACAAACATGCCCAGTAAAGCGAACATGCTCAGGGTGAACATCTCACCACCGCGCAGCATGTCACGGTCTGCGGCGTAAGGCCGACCGTAAACCAGGGTGACCATGACAGCGATGGTGGCAAAGCACTTGAGCCAGTTGCCCATGGGGTCACTCACCACCATATTGGACACGCTGTACAGCGTGGCACCGGCGCTGGCGTACATCGCCTGGAGCGCGGCCACTAAGCCGAGCGTGAGCAGGGTCAGCGCATAGGTCAAGGTGCGTTGGCGGCTTTTGACACCCAAGTCCAGCAAGGTGATAAAGCAAGCCATGCCGAGCAGGATGATTTCCGGGTAAACGGCAATCCAGCTGAGTAATTCAGTCATTTTTTCAGTCTTTCAATCGAGCCGGATCAATTCAACTTGCTTTGGGCCACATGCTTGAGCAGGTCAGCCACCGTCGTGTCCATCACGTCGGTGAAGGGCTTGGGGTAAAGGCCCATGACCATCACAGCAACGGCCAGCAGCGACAGCATGAGGAACTCGCGGCTGTTGATGTCAGTGAGCTCTTTGACGTGCTCATTACCCACCGGGCCAAAGTAAACACGCTTGAACATCCACAGCGTGTAGGCCGCACCAAAGATCAAGGCCGTGGAGGCGGCAAAACCGAGCCAGAAGTTGGCCTTGATCGCGCCCAAGATCACCATCCACTCGCCCACGAAACCCGCCGTGCCCGGCAGGCCGCAATTGGCCATGGCAAATAGCAGCGCAAACGCAGTGAACTTGGGCATGGTGTTGACGACACCGCCGTAGTCGGCAATTTCACGCGAATGCACTCGGTCATACAACACACCGATGCACAGGAACATCGCACCCGAGACAAAACCGTGCGCAATCATTTGCACCAGGCCGCCCGAGACGCCCAGGTCATTGAAGATGAAAAATCCCAGCGTCACAAACCCCATGTGAGCCACAGACGAGTAGGCCACCAATTTTTTCATGTCCTGCTGCACCATGGCCACCAAACCCACATAGATCACGGCCACGACGGACAAAGCGATCAAGAGCCAAGCCCACTCCCGTGCTGCGTCGGGCGCAATCGGCATGGAGAAACGCAGAAAACCGTAAGCACCTAGCTTGAGCATGATGGCGGCCAGCACGGCCGAACCGCCGGTGGGGGCCTCGACGTGGACATCGGGCAACCAGGTGTGCACCGGCCACATCGGCACCTTGACGGCAAAGGCCGAGAAGAAGGCAAAGAAGATGAAGGTTTGCTCGGTGCCAGTCAAAGGCATGGCGTGCCAAGTGGCAATGTCGAAACTGCCGCCGGATTGGGTGTACAGATAAATCAGCGCGATCAACAAGAGCAGTGAGCCGAGCAGCGTGTAGAGAAAGAACTTAAAGGCCGCGTAAATTTTGTTAGGGCCGCCCCAGATGCCGATGATCAGGTACATCGGGATCAGCGTGGCTTCAAAGAACACGTAGAACAGCAGGCCGTCCAGCGCGCAGAAGACACCGATCATGAGGCCACTCAGAATCAGGAACGCACCCATGTATTGGTTAACGCGGTTCGTGATCGACTCCCAACTCGCAATGATGACCACTACGTTGATGAAAGCCGTGAGCAGCACAAACCACAAAGAAATACCGTCCACGCCAAGGTGGTAGTTCACATTGAGGCGATCAATCCACGGCAGCTGCTCGACAAACTGCATGGCCGAGGTGCCCAGTTTGAAACCGCTGTACAGAGGCAAAGTGACCAGAAAACTGAGTACCGCGCCGATCAGTGCGACCCAGCGCACCGTCTTCGCTTGTTCATCACGGCCCAAGGCCAGTAACACCACACCGAATACTATCGGTGTCCAAATCGCCAGGCTCAACAAACCCATCTTGTTCTTCTCCTTATCGGCTGAGCCATTGATTGACCATCGGCCAGGTCACGAAATACGTCATGAGTACAAAAACACCCAGGATCATGGACAGGGCGTAGTGGAACAGAAAGCCCGTTTGCACGCGGCGCACCACACTGGCCACCCAGCCCACCAGCTTCCACGACCCATTGACAAAGACACGCTCAATCACGCCCTGGTCGCCGCCTTTCCACAGGCCCATGCCCAAGGCTCGTGCGGCGCGTGCCAGGACGTTTTCATTGAACCAGTCCATGTAGTACTTGTTCTCTAGCAGGGTATAGATCGGCTGGACACGCGCCTTGATGGCCGTCGGCAAGGCCGGGTTGACCATGTACATGTAGTAGGCACTGGCCACACCAGCCACAGCCAGCCAGAACGGCAGCGTGGACAAAGCATGAAGCGCCATGGCCATCGGGCCATGGAAAGCCTGCCCCAGCTCTTGCATCACCGGGTGCTTGACAGCATCCACAAAGATGGCATCTTTGAAAAAATCGCCGAACAGCATGGGCTGAATCGTCATGTAGCCAATCACCACCGAAGGAATGGCCAGCAGCACCAGCGGCACCCACACCACCCAGGGTGACTCGTGCGGCGTGCTGTGATCGTCATGATGGTGGTGCGGATCGGGCTCTTCACTCTCGTCGTGATGGTGTGCCCCGTGCGCATCCGGATTTTGGTCGTAACGCTCCTTGCCGTGGAACACCAGGAAGTACATGCGGAAGGAATAGAAGGCGGTGACAAACACACCGGCCAAGACCGCAAAGCTGGCGAAACTGCTGCCCCACAGGTGGCTCTCGTGCACGGCTTCGATGATGCTGTCTTTGGAATAGAAACCGGCAAACAGGGGCGTACCAATCAAGGCCAACGATCCGAGCAAGGACGTGATCCAGGTGATGGGCATGTACTTGCGCACGCCGCCCATCCAACGGATGTCTTGGTTGTGGTGCATGCCCATGATGACGGAGCCCGCACCGAGGAACAACAAGGCTTTGAAGAAAGCGTGCGTCATCAAATGGAACACAGCAACCGAGTAGGCGGAAGCACCGAGCGCCACCGTCATGTAGCCAAGCTGCGACAAGGTGGAGTAAGCCACCACGCGTTTGATGTCGTTCTGGATGATGCCTAAGAAACCCATGAACAGTGCGGTGATCGCACCGATGACCATGATGAAGCTCAGGGCCGTATCGCTGAGCTCAAACAGCGGCGACATACGTGCCACCATGAAGATGCCAGCCGTGACCATCGTCGCTGCGTGGATCAAGGCGGAAATGGGGGTGGGGCCTTCCATCGAATCCGGCAACCACACATGCAAGGGGAACTGGGCTGATTTGCCCATGGCGCCGATGAACAAACAGATGCAAATCACGGTGACCAACATCCACGAAGTGCCGGGGAAAATCAG
>JAYVPU010000163.1:0-23512 GCA_043757205.1 Comamonadaceae bacterium
CGGAAAAAACGGCGCAGCCGGCGAGATGACACAACTCCCGGCAGAGCACATCATGGGTATCGCAGTCCCCAACCACCCAGCCCCCACCATGAAAAAAAACCAGGGCCGGTAACAAGTCAGTTTTGGCGGTTCCCATGGGCCGATACTCGCGCACCGGTATCGGGCCCGAAGATCCGGGCACAAAAAAATCCCGAAGGGTGTCCACGACCACCGGCGCCGGCCGAGTTGGAAAGCGACTATCACGATAGGCTATTCGAGCCTGCTCGGGCACCATGGTGCTTAGAGGACGCGCGCCTTCCCGCCGGGCTTTGTCTAGGAGCGCCTGAGCTTGTGGATCAAGCATGAAGTTTCCCATCGGTCCTGCTTTCATAAGAAGACATCACAGTTGCGCTCTCGTCGTTTGCGATGCCACTTGCACTTGAATAGAAGGGTATTGTGCATGGCGTGCACGGCCATGACCACCCTTTTGGCGTAAGCGATCTAAGCTTCAACCCCAATCAGGGGCTATGGAAGCATTCGTTCATCGAGTCTTCATGAGACTGCTGGGTTGGCGACCTCCCCCGCATCTTCCGTAGCGCACAATCCCCCACATGAAAGCACCTCCCCGACTGCAATCCCTGATCGAAGAAGGCCTGATCGACAGCGTGGTGCGCCAGCTCATGAGCGGCAAAGAGGCTATGGTGTTTGTGGTGCGCTGTGGTGATGAAACTCGCTGCGCCAAGATTTACAAAGAGGCCACGCAGCGCAGCTTTCGCCAGGCGGTGGACTACACCGAAAACCGCAAGGTCAAGAACTCACGCTCCGCCCGCGCCATGGCCAAGGGCAGCCGCTTTGGTCGCCAGGAACAAGAAGCCGCCTGGCAAAGTGCCGAGGTCGATGCGCTCTACCGCCTGGCCGCCGCAGGCGTGCGCGTGCCGCAGCCCTATAACTTTCACGATGGCGTGCTGTTGATGGAGCTGGTGACCGACGCGCAGGGCGACGCGGCCCCGCGTCTGAACGATGTGCACTTCACGCCTGAACAAGCACGCAGCCACCACGCCACCTTGATTGCCGAGGTGGTGCGCATGCTGTGCGCGGGCGTGGTGCACGGGGATTTGTCGGAGTTCAACATCTTGCTGGCGCACAGCACAGATGTGAATGGTGAGGGCGTGGACTTCCCCGTCATCATCGACCTACCGCAGGCGGTGGACTCGGCCGGCAACAACCACGCCCAGCGCATGCTGCTGCGCGACGTGGGCAACCTGCGCGACTTCTTCGGCCAGTCTGCCCCCGACTTGCTGGCCACCGACTACGGCCCCGAGATGTGGTCCCTGTACCAAAGCGGCCTGCTGACCAACGAGACGCCGCTGACGGGCCGCTACCAACGCACCCAGGCCGACGTGGATGTGGGCAGCCTGATGCGCGAGATTGACGACGCGCGGGCCGAAGACGCGGCGCGGCGGCTGCGTATGCAGACGGCTGCAGCCGCCTGAAGTTGGCATGCGATCCACTCCTGTTTTGATAGCTGCTTACGCACTATTTACATGACCTACAGGCCAATACGCCTTAAATTTTTGCTGGCGATCCTGGTGTTGGCGGGCTACGCCCTGGTGGGGCTGCCGCTCACGCACGCCCAAGACGCAGATCAGCCCCAGGCCGCGCCCCGTTACACCGTGTCGGCCGCGCAATTGCAGCAGCTGGTGGCGCAGCGTTTCCCGCGCCGTTTTCCGGTGGCCGATCTGTTGAACCTGGATGTGCAAGCACCGCGTCTGCGCCTGCTGCCCGCTCAGAACCGTCTGAGCGCCGAGATGCCGGTCGAGGCCGCTGGCCCGGCGCTGCACCGCAGCCGCAAAGGGAGGTTCGAGGTGGACTTTGCCCTGCGTTACGAGCCCAGCGACCGCACCCTTCGCGCCTACCAGTTGCGCTTCAAGCAACTGAGTATTGAAGAACTGCAGCCTGCGGCGGCCGCGTGGCTCAACAGCTATGGCCCCGCCCTGGCCGAACAGGCTTTGCAAGAGGTGGTCTTGCACCAGCTACGCCCGCAAGACCTGGCCCTGGCCGATGTCATGGGCCTGCAGCCGGGCCCCATCACAGTGACGGACGCGGGTCTGGTGATTGGTTTTGTTCCCAAGCCACGTTGAATATGGCCCCCCGCTTGTCAAAATACAGACCATGCAAACACCCGCCCCGCCATCAAGTCCTGACAACCCGCCACCCAAGCCACCCGCCCAGGCCCGCAACCCCCTGCACGGCCTGACGCTGGAGGCCATCGTCACGGCGCTGGCCGCGCATTACGGCTGGGAGGAGTTGGGGGTGCGCATCCCGGTGCGCTGCTTCACGTTGGAGCCCAGCGTGGCGTCGAGTCTGAAATTTCTGCGCAAAACGCCGTGGGCGCGGGAGAAGGTGGAAGGGTTGTACCTCTTCATGTTGCGCGAGCAGCGCCGCAGCGGTCAAAGTGGCGCTTCAGCGCCGTGATCGTGTCCAATAGCGCCATGGATCAACCCCACCGCACCGAAGACCGCCTGACCGAGCTGGAAATCAAAGCTAGCTTTAACGAAGACCTGCTGGACCAGCTGAATCAGGTCATCGTGCGCCAACAGCAAGAGATTGACTGGCTGCTGCGCGAGGTGCGCCAGTTGAAGCAACACCTACCCGACGGCAACAGTGCTAGCTCACAGCAGCCCGGCGACGAGCTACCACCGCATTACTAGCCGCCGCGCCGGGCCGCCCCAAGCAAGGCACGGCCCCCTCGGGGGGCAGGGAGTCACACGAAGTGGGCGACCGTGGGGGCAAGTTACTGAGAAACGACCCGCACCATCTCCAAACACTTGTTGGAGTAGCCCCACTCGTTGTCGTACCAGCTCACCAGCTTGACGAAGGTGCCGTCCAGCGCGATGCTGGCGTCGGCGTCAAAGATGGAGGTGCGGGTGTCGCCACGGAAGTCGGTGGCCACCACCTTGTCTTCGGTGTAACCCAGGATGCCTTTGAGCGCGCCCTGGCTTTGCGCCTTCATCTCGGCGCAGATCTCGGCCAGGGTGGCGGGGTTGTTCAGCTCGCAGGTCAGATCCACCACAGACACATCGCTGGTTGGCACGCGGAATGACATGCCGGTGAGTTTTTTGTTCAGCTCAGGAATCACCACGCCCACAGCCTTGGCCGCGCCGGTGCTGGAGGGGATGATGTTTTCCAGAATGCCACGGCCACCGCGCCAGTCTTTGTTGCTGGGGCCGTCCACAGTTTTTTGCGTGGCGGTGGCGGCGTGCACGGTGGTCATCAGGCCGCGCTTGATGCCCCATTTGTCGTTCATCACCTTGGCGATGGGGGCCAGGCAATTGGTGGTGCACGAGGCGTTGGAGATGATGGCTTCGCCCTTGTAGCTCTTGTCGTTCACGCCGAAGACGAACATGGGGGTGTCGTCTTTGCTCGGGGCGCTCAAGATCACTTTTTTGGCACCCGCATCCAGGTGCTTTTGCGCCGTGACTTTGTCCAGGAACAGGCCGGTGGACTCGATCACCACGTCAGCGCCGACTTCGTTCCACTTCAGATTGGCCGGGTCACGCTCTTGCGTCAGGCGGATTTTCTTGCCGTTGATGACCAGGGTATTGCCTTCCACCGAAACCTCGCCCTTGAAGCGACCATGCACTGAGTCGTATTGCAGCATGTAGGCCAGGTAGTCGGGCTCGAGCAGGTCGTTGATGGCGACGACTTCGATGTCGCTGAAATTTTGCAGGGCCGAGCGCAACACGTTGCGCCCGATGCGGCCGAAGCCGTTGATACCAATTTTGATCGTCATGTCCGTTTACTCCATCAAGGTTAAAAACACATTTACAAATTCATAAAGTCTGGCCTGGGTGCACGGCTTACTTCTTCGCCAGCACTTTCTCCACCGTCGCCGCCACATTCTCCGGCGTGAAGCCAAAGTGCTTGAACAGCACCGGTGCGGGAGCCGATTCGCCGTAGGTGTCGATACCGACCACGGCGGCGCAGCCGTATTTCCACCAGCCGTCCGTTACGCCCATTTCCACGGCGATGCGCGGCAGACCTACGGGCAGAACGGCGGTTTTATAGGCGGCAGATTGGCGGTCAAAGGTGGTGGTGCTGGGCATGGAGACCACGCGCACTGCTATTTTTTTAGCAGCTAGTTGTGCTTGTGCTGCAATGGCCAATGGCACTTCTGAGCCTGTAGCGATGATGACGGCCTGGGGTTTCTTCTTCAAGCCGACTTGCGTCGGCTCGGCCAGCACGTAAGCACCTTTGTTGATGGCATCCAGGCCGTAGGCATCAACTCCCGCCGCAGCGGCCTTGGATGCGCCCTTGGCCGAGTAGGCAATGTTTTGACGGCTCAGCAGCAGCGCGGTGGGGCGGGTTTTGTTTTGCAGCGCAACGGCCCAGGCCACCGTGGTTTCGGCGGTGTCGGCGGGACGCCAGACATCCAGATTCGGGATCAGGCGCAGGCTGGCGGCGTGCTCGATGCTTTGGTGCGTGGGGCCGTCTTCGCCCAGACCGATGCTGTCGTGGGTGAAGACGTGGATCACGCGCTGCTTCATGAGCGCGGCCATGCGGATGGCGTTGCGGCTGTAGTCGCTGAAGGTCAGGAAAGTGCCGCCGTAGGGGATGAAACCGCCGTGCAGCGTCACGCCGTTCATGATGGCGGCCATGCCGAATTCGCGCACGCCGTAGTTGATGTGGCGGCCCCCGTTGCCCGCACCTGTCGCGTCAAAGCGCAGGCTGGGTGTGTGGCTGGTGTTGGTGAGGTTGGAGCCGGTCAGGTCGGCTGAGCCGCCCAGCAGCTCGGGGCAGGCGGCGGTGAAGGCCTCCAGCGCCAACTGGCTGGCTTTGCGGCTGGCCACGGTTTGCGCTTGGGTGTCGGCGGCGATGACCGCGTCCACGGCCACCTGGGCGAAGTTGGCGGGCAAGTCGCCATGCATGCGGCGAATGAACTCGGCAGCCAGCTCGGGGTAGGCGGCTTGGTAGGCGGCAAAGCGCACATCCCATGCGTTTTGCGTGACCTGGCCCTGGGGCTTGGCGTTCCAGCCGTCGTAAACGTCTTGCGGGATGACAAAGGGCTCGTGCGCCCAGCCGAGGGACTCGCGCGTGAGGCGGATCTCTTCGCCGCCGAGCGGCTCGCCATGGGCTTTGGCGGTGTTGGCGCGGTTCGGGCTGCCATGGCCGATGGCGGTCTTGCAGACGATCAGCGTCGGTTTGTCTTTGGATTTTTTGGCTTGTGCCAAGGCCTTGGTCACGGCCTTGGCGTCTTGGCCGTCAATAGGGCCAATCACGTCCCAGCCATAGGCGGCAAAGCGCTGTGGCGTGTTGTCGATGAACCAAGGCGCGACTTGACCGTCGATGGAGATGCCGTTGTCGTCATACAGGGCAATCAGTTTGTTGAGCTTCCAGGCTCCGGCCAGGGCACAGACCTCGTGGCTCACACCTTCCATCATGCAGCCGTCACCCATGAAAGCATAGGTGTGGTGGTTGACGATGGCGTGACCCTCGCGGTTGAACTCTTTGGCCAGCAGCTTCTCGGCCAGCGCCATGCCCACGGCATTGGCAATGCCCTGACCCAGCGGGCCGGTGGTGGTCTCCACGCCGGGGGTCAGGCCAGACTCGGGATGGCCCGGTGTCTTGCTGTGCAACTGGCGGAAGTTCTTCAGCTCGGCCAACGGCAAATCGTAGCCGCTAAGGTGCAGCAACGCGTACAGCAGCATGGACGCATGGCCGTTGGACAGCACAAAGCGGTCACGGTCCGCCCAATGCGGGTCGGCGGGGTTGTGCTTCAAGTGGCTATGGCCCTTGCCATCAGCGCTCGGGCCCCACAGTGCCACGGCCATGTCGGCCATTCCCATGGGGGCACCGGGGTGGCCGGAATTGGCCGCTTGAACGGCATCCATGGCCAGTGCGCGGATGGCGTTGGCCATGGCTTTGTCAATGGCTTGGGGCAGTGCGGGGGTGTTGGCCATGGCAGGGGCAGCTCCGGAAAAATGGGGGATCGGGGGAAACCCGGTATTTTACCGGCCCGTGATGGGCCTGGGGCTCACTGGCAGGCCGACTGGCAGCCCTCGGCTCCGATGGTCTAAAGTGTGCGCTGTGCAAACCATCTCTCCTGCCAACACCTCTGCTCTGATCCTCGCCGCCGGACGCGGTGAGCGCATGCGCCCGCTGACCGACACCATGCCCAAACCCCTGCTGAGCGTGCGCGGCAAGCCGTTGCTGCAATGGCATGTGGATGCACTGGTGCGCTCGGGCGTGAATCGATTGGTCATCAACACCGCCTGGTTGGGAGAGAAAATTCAAAGGCATTTTGAGCTACAGGCCTTGATTGACGAGCACAAGCAGCTATCAAATAAAGAGTGCATAGAAATCATTTACTCGCACGAAGGCGTAGATTTGGGCCAGGCGCTGGAGACCCTGGGCGGCATTGCACGCGCTCTGCCGCACTTGGGCGATGTGTTCTGGGTGCTGGCCGGTGATGTGTTTGCGCCGACATTTGAATTTTCACCCGAGGCCGTGCAGCGCTTTGCCGCCAGCGACCAATTGGCCCACCTGTGGCTGGTGCCCAACCCCGAGCACAACCTGAAAGGTGACTTCGGCCTGGATTCAGCGGAATTGGCGCTGAACCGGCCCAAAGACGCAGGCCACACCCTCTACACCTACAGCACCATTGGCCTGTACCGCCGCGCCCTGTACGAGGCACCCTGGTGCGACATCCCCGCAGGCAACCCGCAGGGCGTTAAAGCACCTCTAGCACCGCTGCTGCGTCGTGCCATGGATCATCAACGCATCAGCGCCGAGCTGTACACCGGGGACTGGACCGACGTCGGCACCCCGCAGCGGCTGGCTCAACTTAACTCCACACACAGCACACCATGACCAACGACATTTTTGCCCACCGCCGCGCCCGCTTGGCCCAGCATCTCGGCCCCCACGGCATCGCCCTCTTGCCCACCGCGCTAGAGCGCCCGCGCAACCGCGACAGCGACTTCCTTTACCGGCACGACAGCTACTTCTACTATCTCACCGGTTTCACCGAGCCGCAGGCGTGGCTGGTGCTGACGGGCGACGGGCAAAGCACCCTCTTTTGCCAGCCCAAAGACCTGGAGCGCGAGATCTGGGACGGTCACCGCCTGGGCCCAGCTGCCGCGCCCACCGCCTTAGGCGTGACGCAGGCTTTTTCTGTCGCTGAACTCGACACCCAGTTGCCGAAGTTGCTGGAAAACTGCGACGCCGTCTGGTTCCCCTTCGCCACGCATGCGGGGCTGGAAACGCGACTTGACGGCTGGCTGGGCAAAGTGCGTGGTCGTGTCCGCTATGGCGCGCTGTGCCCCGAGCAACAACGCGACCTGTGCGGTCCGCTGGACGAGATGCGCCTCTTCAAAGACGCGTCTGAGCAGGCCACCATGCGCCGCGCCGCGCAGATCAGCGCAGGTGCTCACATCCGCGCCATGCAACGCTCAGCAGCCATGCTGCGCGCGGGTCAGGACGTGCGTGAGTACCACCTGGACGCTGAGCTGCTGCACGAGTTTCGCCAACACGGCTCGCAGTACCCGGCCTACGGCTCCATCGTTGCCGCTGGGGCCAATGCCTGTGTGCTGCACTACCGCGCCGATGCGGCTCCGGTGCGTGATGGCGAGCTGGTACTGATTGACGCCGGGTGCGAACTGGACAGCTACGCCAGCGACATCACCCGCACCTTCCCGGCCAATGGCAAATTCACCGGCCCCCAACGCCTGCTGTACGACCTGGTGCTGGCCAGCCAAGAGGCAGCGATCGCCGTCACGAAAGAAGGTGCGCGGTTCACCGATCCGCATGAAGCCACGGTGGCGGTGCTCGCGCAAGGGATGCTGGATGTGGGCCTACTTGACAAGAACAAGGTGGGCACCGCACAGGATGTGATCGAAAAACGCGCCTATTTCCCCTTCTACATGCACCGTACTGGTCATTGGCTGGGCATGGATGTGCATGACTGCGGCAACTACAACGAACTCAGCGAAGTCGGCAACACCACCGAGCGCCGCGACCCGTTGAGCAACGAACTGATTACCAGCCGCCCCAGCCGCATCCTGCGCGCAGGCATGGTCACCACCATCGAACCCGGCCTGTATGTGCGGCCCGCCCCTGGCGTGCCGGAGCAGTTTCACAACATCGGTATCCGCATTGAGGACGACGCCATCGTGACGGCAACAGGTTGTGAGCTGATCAGCCGGGGCGTGCCGGTGAAGGCGGATGAGATTGAGGCTTTGATGCGGGCGTAGTCAAAGCGCTGCGGCGAAGCGGGTTACACCGCTTCCAGCGCCAACAGCTCCGCTACCGTCTGTTTGCGCCGAATCAACCGGGCTTGGCCGTTCTCCAGCAGCACCTCCGGAATCAGTGGCCGGGTGTTGTAGTTGGAAGACATTGAGGCACCGTAGGCCCCAGTGTCGTGCAGCACCAGCAGGTCGCCCACCTTAGCCTCTGGCAGCTCGCGTTTGAGCAACACACCACCTTCGCCTTGGGTGAACACATCACCAGATTCGCACAGCGGGCCTGCTACAGCGGTGGCTTGCAGCGGGCCAGTGGCAAGAAGGCCATCTGCATGGATGATGTCCATGCCATGGTAGCTGCCGTACATGGCGGGGCGCATCAGGTCGCTGAAGCCCGCATCCACCATCACAAACGGGTTGCTGCCCATGGTTTTGGTGGCGCGCACTTCGCTCACCAGCACACCGGACTCGGCCACCAGATAGCGCCCAGGCTCCAGTTCCAGCGTGACGGCATGGCCCAAAGCCTGGGCAATGGTTTTCCGTGCTGCGTTCCACAGCGAAAAGTAGTGCGCGGTATCAATGCCCGCATCCCCCGCCTGGTAGGGAATCGACAAGCCCCCCCCTGCCGAAATCGCATGCAAATCCAAGCCCTGGGCCTGAACGGCGGCCACTAAAGCCACCATGGCCCCGCACACCTCTTGCAGGTGCGCGTAATCTACCCCCGAACCGATGTGCATGTGCAGGCCTTGCAGGCTCAAACCATTGGCTTTCACCCTGTTGCATGCCTGACCAAGGTCGCCGTGCCAGATGCCGTGCTTGCTGTGCTCGCCGCCGGTGTTGGTCTTATTGGAATGGCCATGGCCAAAACCCGGGTTGATGCGCAGCCACACCGGGTGGCCTGGACTCACTGCCCCCAATTGGTCCAGCATGTCGATGGAGCCGCAGTTGACGGGAATACCCAACTCAACCACCCGGGCCAGCGTGGCGTGGTCCAGTAAGTCGGCGGTGAAGACGATCTCGGCATGGCCGGCGTGAACGCCGGGACGAAAACCGGCGGCCAGGGCACGCTCGATTTCCCCCAGCGACACCGCATCCACCACCACGCCCTGACTGCGCATCAGCCGCAGGATGTGGGTATTGGCATTGGCCTTCTGGGCAAAGCGCACCACATCAAACTGGCGCAGGGACTGAATTTGACGGGTGATCACGGCAGCGTCGTACACCCACAGCGGCGTGCCGTAGGTTTGGGCCAGTGCGGCCAAGGTGGTGTGAGGGACAGTGTTCATACGGCGATGATGCCGCCCCTAATTAATTCAATCAATGCCTATTTTTTTATTGTTCTATTCGTTATGGATATAGTTATACCATGACCGCACTGCTGAACTCCTTGCCACCCAGTCTGACGCACCGCCAGTTGGCCATGTTCCGCGCCATCATGCTGCACGGCAACCTGAGCCGCGCCGCCGAGGTCACCGTGTCCAGCCAGCCCACGTTGAGCCGCGAGCTGGCCCGCCTAGAGCAACTGTTGGGTTTTGCCTTGTTTGACCGCGTGCGCGGGCGCTTGCGCCCCACCGTGCGGGCGCTGGCCTTGATGCAAGAGGTAGAGCGTTCCTTCATCGGCCTGGAACAGATAGCAGCCCGCGCTCAGGCCTTGCGGGCCTCTACCCACAGCCAGCTGCGCTTGGCCTGTTTACCCGCGCTGGCCCACGCGCTGGTTCCCCGGGCACTGGTGCACTTGACGCAGCAGTACCCCGAAGCCGCCGTCAGCGTCGCCCCGCTGGAGTCGCCCTGGCTAGAGCAAGCCTTGAGCGAGCAACGCTTTGACCTGGGCCTGGGCGAAACCCTCCAGGCCCCAGCGGGCGTCAACCTGAAGACCCTGCTGCAAGCGAACGAGGTGGCTGTGTTACCCCGCGCGCACACGCTGTGCCGCAAGCCGGTGCTGCAGGCAAAAGACTTTGCCGGTGAACATTTCATCAGCCTGGCCGTGGGCGACCCTTATCGCGCGGCCATTGACGCCCTGTTCGCCGCCGCCGGGGTGGAGCGCATCACCGTGCTGGAAACCGCCAGTGCCGTGGCTGTGTGCGCCATGGTGCGCCAGGGTTTGGGCGTGGCGATCGTCAACCCCTTGACGGCGCTGGCGCTGGCCGGGCCCGATCTGGTGGTGAGGCCCTTGGAAGTTGCCATTGCGTTTCAAGTCAGCCTGCTGTTGCCGCAGGTAACCGCACCGCACCCTTTGCAAGATGCCTTCGTGGCGGCGATGCAAGCAGCGGCAGCGGCACTGCACGCGGACATCACCAAGCGCTAAGTCCGGCAAAGTGACCCCGGGTGAAGGCTTCTTCAAAGATCGAGTACCCCGACCAGTCGCTGTGGGCGAAGCGCAGCCGAGCCGCCGTGGTCGGCCTACACGACCTGTTCGTCTTATTGCGGCAGCGGGTATTTGTGGGGGAGTTGCAAATCTAGATAAGCAGTATTTTTTGCACTTGTAGTGCAAAAATATGCATGTAAATTCAAATAAGTGTACTATTGCGCCATGCTAATCGAATTTTCGGTCACCAATTACCGGTCGATCTTGGAGCGCCAGACGCTCAATATGGCGGCTTCCAGCTACTTTAAAGAGCTGGAATCGCTCAATACCTTCGTGCCTGACCAAGACGATGGTGTGCCGCGTTTGGTGCGCTCCACAGTCCTGTACGGACCCAATGCGTCCGGCAAAAGCACGCTGATTCAGGCTTTGCATTTTATGGAAGGTCAGGTGCTCAATTCCCAAAAGGAAAGCCAAGCCGGTGACCCGATTGACGTGGTGCCGTTCAAGCTGACGGCAGAGTCGCGTGCGGCGGACAGTGAATTTGAAATCTCCTTTGTGGAGCAAGGCGTGCGCTACGAATACGGCTTTCGCTGCAACCGTGAACGTTTCACTGAAGAGTGGCTGTTTGCTTATCCGCTGGGCCGTGCGCAAAAGTGGTTTCACCGGCTGTTTGATGCCGCGGCTGGCAAAGATGTGTACAAATTCAGCACGTCGTTTCTTGGTGGACGACAGCGCCAGACCTGGGCGGCACAGACACGACCGAATGCCTTGTTCTTCTCCACCGCGATTCAGCTGAACAACGAACAACTGAAGCCTGCGTTTGATTGGTTCAAGCTACGCTTGCGGATCATTGACTCCGCTCAAACTTTGGAAGCTGGCTATACCGTGGCGCGCTGCAAAGAGTCTGCTGATATGCAAAAAATTCTTGCATTCATGAACTCTGCTGATTTGTCGATTGCCGATATTCAATTGAAGACAGAGGTTTTCAGCCCGGAATTTTTGCCACATATGCTGCCAGCGAGCCTCCGGGAAGAGTTCACCAAAAAAATGACTGGCAAAGAACTAACAAGTGTGAAGTTCTTGCATACGAACGTAGATGGACAGGGAAGCACTGAATTCGATGAGGATGAAGAGTCGGGCGGAACCCGCGCCCTGTTCGCTTTTGCTGGCCCGTGGTTAGACGTGATCGAAAACGAGCGGGTGTTGGTGGTAGATGAATTGGATACCAGCCTGCACCCATTGCTGGTGCACTACCTGGTGAAGCGGCTGCATCATGAGGGCACCAAAGCGCAACTGATCTTCACGACGCACGACACCACATTGCTGAGCCAAAAGCTGCTGCGGCGTGACCAAGTGTGGTTTATGGAAAAAGACAAGCGCAGCGCAACGCGGCTTTACCCCTTGTCTGATTTCAGCCCGCGTGACAACGAAGCCGTGGAGCGCGGTTACCTGAATGGCCGCTACGGTGGCATTCCGTTTCTGAAGGATTTGGACTTCTATGGGGTCTGAAGACCTGTTTCACAAACGCAAGGCGCGTACTGGCGCGGAGCTACAGCGACAAAAGCGCGAGCGTGCGCAGAACAAGCGCTTCCTGATCGTGTGTGAAGGGACAAAGACCGAGCCCCATTACCTGCGCGAGTTGTTGGATGACTTGCGTATTCACCCGCAGGTGGTGCGGATTGCACCCAATGAAGGTGTGTCACCTGACAGAGTGGTGGCGCATGCCTTGGCACTTTTTGAAGAAGATGCTTCGTCGGGCGACGCCTATGACACCGTGTATTGCGTATTTGACCGCGACCAGCACACCACCTTCGATGCCGCCGTGCAGCGCACCCAAGATTTGGAAGCTGCAGGGAAGCCATTTGTAGCAATTACCTCTACACCTTGTTTTGAGTTTTGGTTACTGCTGTACTTTGGCTACACGGATCAACCATTTCATGCGGCCGGTAGAAAGTCAGTGGGCGATCAAGTGGTTAGTGCGCTCAAAGCGAAACCGGGATTTGCCAACTACGGCAAAGGCCAAAAAGGTATCTACGCCTTGTTGAAAGACAAGATGGGCGATGCGATCACCCATGCAGACCAACTGCGCAGGCACGGTACGGCCACGGGCAGTGTTAATCCGACTACGGATATGGATCAGTTAGTTTTGGCAATTCAGGCGCTCGTCAAGTGATGTAATTCAAAGCATTGCGACTGATCCATGAGCCATTTACAGCCTTGCAAAGCTACCGCAGCCATGCAAATGGCCGCAGCCACGTTGACCACGGAACTTACCACCGGGCAAGCCCGGCAAAGTGGCCACGGGTGAAGGCTTCTTCAAAGATCGAGTACCCCGACCAGTCGCTGTGGGCGAAGCGCAGCCGCGCTGTGCTCAGAAGATGAGTTTTTGATTGCTTCGTTTTCAATAGCAAACTTTGCTTATCCCATTTGCCGTAACTGTCATTTTTTCTCAATAGACACAGTGTCCCCGGCGTGGGGATGCTCATCCCATGGCCGTAGCGGGTGATGTCGATGCGGGTGGCTTTGCGTGGCAGGTCGGGGTGGGCGCGAGCCAAATCCGCCAAGGTCTGATCACGCCAGTGTGACCAGGGCTGCTGCAACAAAAGCTGCCGACCCTGGGGTAGATCGCCCAATGCGCGGTAGTGCGTGAGCACGGTTGGGCCAGGGCGGTCCTGCAAGGGCTCACGCAGGTGGATGTTGGCGACGGCCCAAGCGGCATAGCGCAAGTGGCCCGCCGCCTCCGTCACAAAACCGGGCTGGCTGGCCACCACGCGTGCGGCAATGAAGGCAGGCAGCGCCACGATGCAGCGCTCGGCCTGCCAGCGTTCTAGCGTGTTTGTGGCGTGGCGCAGCACGTCCACCTCGACGCCGTGCCGCATCTCGCTGATGCGCAACACCGAACATCCGGCGTGCACACGCAAACCCCGCGTTGCAGCTAAGCCAGCGATACCGCCACCGGCAACGATAACGCGGGTGCTGCGGGTTAAGCCTGGGGTGACGAGTTGGGAAGCCAGTTGCCCCCACCGCTCACGCAGGGCGTGGCCGCGCTCCGGGGGGGTGCCGGTGAATCCACCCTGGATGGCGGCGACTACAGACCGCAGGTCGCAAGCTGCCACACCCCAACCCGCGCTGACAAGAAATGCTCTGCGTTTCATGGCGGTGTACCCCTCAACACAGCGTTGAATTGACGCAGTTCACCGCGCCACCTTCCCCCACTCGTCCTCGTAGGTCGTCACCAGCACCTGGTTGCTCAGCCGGTTCACGCCGGACGACACCCGTGCCAGGTCCAGCGAGAAGTTGAACATCACAGGCAACGTGGGTCAGTCCAGGTAGCGCAAACCTGGGGGCAACTGCGTGGGCAGATGGAACGGTGTTCGACTGGCGACGAGCGGGGACGTGGTTTGAATCACAGCGTAGCCACTGGCGGACAAGTGCTGGTCTAGCAGAGCGTAGAACGAGGTGGTGTACAGCTGCGTCATGTTCGGGTCAAGCTCAGCCAAGGTGATGCGCTGCACGCCGGGGTACTTCAGGATTTCACGTACCGCCATGCCGTCACCAACGGGATTCCAGCCCGACCAGCGTGCCCACCAGCAGTACCAGGGCGTAGAGCAGGAATGGAAAGCTCTGAGGAGTCAAGGCATTTGCTATAAAAAGAAGAGCGGAAAGTGCCCCACCTGCTGCCGCAACCAGCAGTTCTATGCGCAAAAAATGGGCTGCTGAGCAGCGCGACGTCAATCGGGCGCGCTGAACTGACCGGCATCAAGTCTCAGGCTTGGGCGGATTCTTGATGATGCCCCGTAAACTGCCCAACTTTGCCAACGCCGCAGGCGTGCCCGACACCACCAACCGGGTTTGGCCGCACGCATCACAAACCCGCTCCCGGGTGGTAAATCGCCAGATAGAAAACAGCAGGCCCGGCAAAATCAGGGCAAACCACAACACGGCTTCAAGCAGCGCACTGCCTTTGCAATCGATTTTTGCAACGCCCTCATGCCCACAATGGAGGCAAACAACCGACTGGTTTTTAACCGCCAAATACTGGACACCTTTGTACATCCTGAAAATGACATAAGGAATACTGAGGTACAAACCAACGTCGAAGACTTGTGTGATGGCGTCCATACGATAAGCAGCGTACTGCGAAGTGACTGTCGGAACAACGGCGCATCTCGGTAAAGAGAGTTTGCATTATTGCCCGAGTCACGGGCACTACCCCCTCAAAGCAACGGATTGATCCGGGACACTATCACGCAGGCATGCTGATGATGTGTTCGTGTGGAAGGGAAAAGGGCAGGCTCAGACGAAAAAAAAGCACCCAAAGGTGCTTTTTTGGTGGGCCTTTAGTGGGCCTTTAGTTAGCCTTTAGTTAGCCTTTAAGCCGCTTTGAGGTTGGACTCAACCAACTTCACGGCTTGCTTGGTAGCAGCCTTGGCAGATTCCACGGCATTGTTGCTGGCGCTGAGCGCGTTGTTGAACAGAGCAACCACGGCTTCGGAACCGGCAGGCGCGTTCTTCAAAGCGGTTTCAACGAACGCGGTCACCGATTTTTGTGACTCAGCTGCTTGAGATTCAAAGGCTTTGGTGAATTCTGCTGCGGTCACCGACACGATGTCGTAAACATGACGGCCATAAGATGCCGACTTTTCAGCCAACGGCTTGGCCAGCTCAGATTGCAGAGCGAACATGGCTTGGGGGTCTTTGGCCGAACCCAAAGACTGCAGGCCATTGAAAGACTCAGACAGCATCGCTTTGGCGGCTGCCATGTTCAGCTCGACGAGCTTTTCGAAACCAGAAAATGCGGACTGCGACAGACCAGCAGCGGTTTCCAGGTTGGACTTTTGGGTGGCTTTGAATTGGTCAGCGGAGAAGTTCATGGGAGATCCCTAAGTTAATTACAGTGCAAAATGTTGCAGTGCAGCAATTAAACCACGGTAAAGGATACAAAGTCAACAAAGCGGCCCAGGAGCGCCGCCTGCTAGGCCTGAGACGTTCGGTCTCGGCGCGTTGGCTTGCCCTTTTTCTGCGGACGTTTTTCACTTGCTTGCGCTATCCACTGCAACGCTTCCACGTGGGAGAGAAATCGCCGCAGGTAGTCGGGTGACAAGTCTCGCATTAACGACAGTGTTTGAAGCACCAAACTGTGCGAATTGAATGGGCCGGAATTTTCTGGCGCTCGGCCAACCGCTTGCGCCACCTGAACCTGCGCATGGTGCCTGGACCAGGTTTCTCGGAAGCGGCGTACGCTGTCCATCTCAACACCGACCGGCCCAGCGTCGCCGAAGCCACCATAGGCTCGGTTAGCATCCTTGCTCGTCCCCTTGCCCTTGGCGTTGCGGATGTACTGATTGAGTTGCACCAGCGGTACGCAAGTGGCAGTGGCAGCGGGCACCGCTTGCACAACCGTTCGGCTTGCACCCAGGGGATCGCCGACAGCTCGCTGCGATTGGGTGAAGCGCTGGCCGTACTCCGCAAGCCCTTCATGCAACTTGCCTTCGAGGATGCAGCGCACGCCACCGGACTGCGCAGGCAAGCGTTGCGACAGCACCTCAAGGTAATGAAAGCGCGTGGGATCGAAGTGCTGGGCTCCCGCCTTTCGCAAGGACACCAGCAAAACAAGGCCCGATTCAGTCATTTGGGGGCCTCTTCACGTTGGCAGATTTAGGCACCGGGGCCATTTCTACCCGTCGGTTCAGCGCACGGCCCTTTTCATTGGCGTTGGGAGCTACCGGCTGTTCGGCTCCAAAAGCTGCGGCAAACACACGAGACGAAGGCATGCCTTCGTCAATCAAGGTCCTCGTGACCGTGAGGGCGCGTTGGGCCGACAGTTCAAGGTTGTCCTCAAAGCGTTGATTGCGCCCTTGAATGGGTTGATCGTCAGTGAAGCCACTGACCATCATCATCTCATCGCGCTCGGTGATGTAAACCCGAAGCGGCGGTACCAAGCTTTGCAACAGCTGGCGCCCCTCCGAACGCAATTGGTCTGAATTAACGGGGAACAGCACACTGCCGCTGATGCCAATGCGCCCATTGTTCAGCGTAACCCGCCCCGTTTGCAAAGGAATGGCCAGGGCCTTTTCAAGCACCATGCGGCGTTGTTCCTCTACTTGCCGCTTTTGAACTTCGGCTTCCAAATTGGCAACCAAGTCCATCTGCACCACCAGCACGCCGACCAAAATCAGCACAAATGCGCCTAACAAGCCCGCCATTAAATCCCCGAAGACAGCCCATACGGCTGAGTTCAGTGGTGCGGCTTGCGCCATGCCGTCGTCATGCTCGTCCACGTCAACCATCAGAGGGCTCCCTCAGTCAGGGCGACCTGTTTGCCATGAAGTTGTCGCAAGTCCTCCACAATGCCTTGTTGCGCGCTGATGCTGAGATCGATCACCTCGCGTGCCTGTGCGACGTAGTAGGCAAGTTGCTCGTCACTGCGCGCCATGGACTGGTTCATTGAGCCTTCCACGCGCTGGAGGCTTTCAACCAGTTTTTCGTTACCCGCATTGAACAACTGCACGCCGTGGCTGAAGGCAGCACCAAGGCTTGAAAGCTCGATGGCGCTGCTCGCAACCTGTGCTGCCACGTCAGCGGCCTTGTCAGATTGCGCATCGAGCGTGTGCGCCATGTGGCTACTGGCTTTGTTCAGCAAGGTTTCTGCAGAAGCCACCAACGACTCGATCGCCGCACGCTGCTCGTTGGACGCTTGGTTGACGGTGTTGACCAGCGTGCTGATGTTGTCGATCAGACCGGTGCGCTCTTTGAGCGCGAGGTTGTCCCGCTCTGCATTGCGGGTCATTTCATGGCGCAATTGAGTGATGACTTGGGCTGCGGCTTGCGGCACTTCTGAGCTGGTTTGCAATAGCCGGGTCAATGGCTCTTCTAAAGCCGCGCCCAAGGTGGCGAGATGGCGTCCCAGTGCGGCCTGCAGCTCGCCCAAGCGCTCAACGGCCGCCTGGCTACGCAGGGCTTCTTGGTCACGCAAGGCACCCAGTTCTGTGCGCCAAACCTGGGTGAGCAAGTCCATGCGATCGCCGTGCTGCTGCCCCCAACGTGTCCATGCGGCCAATGTTTGCTGTTCAGCCGAAACTTGCGCAGCCTGCGCCTGGGTTGCGGTTTGATTGACCGAGGCCAAGAGGGCTGCAGAACGCGCATCGAAAGTCGAAGTGAACGCCGCCAGCGCCTGGTCCAGCCCGTTCACCATGCCCGCAGTGGTTCGGGTGTGGTGTTGCAGCGCTGCGGTCCAGGTCTCAGACACGGTGGCTGCCGTGGTGCTGAATTGGGTTGAAAGGCTATCGACTTGGCGCTGCGCTGAATCACTCAAGCGCGCGTGCATGCGCTTTGATTCTTGCGCGATCTCGGCCATCGCAACCTCAACCACGGGCTTGATGCTCTCGCCAGCCACCCTGGCGCTGGCCGTCAGGGTGTCGGTTAAGGACGTTCCTACCGCAGTTGCCAAGCCCGTGTAGGCCACCCGCACTTCTTGGTGAAATTGGGCCTGTTGCCCCAGCAGCTGTGCGTCCAGTTGCTGGCCACGTTGTTCCATGCGGTCCATCATGGACTGAAGCTTCTCCACCACATTCGGCAGGGCCTGTGCCTGCACCTGCAGTGTCTTGAAGGTTTCCTCTCGCTGGTGAGCTCTGGTGAATGGCCGAAAAGCAGTGGCGATACACGTGTCAAGCAAGCGCGCTGCGTCCAGTCGCTCACGGCGGCTTATGGCGGACATCAAGCCCAGCATGGCCGACGTGGCCACACCCGCTACCGACGTTCCAAACGACAGACCTAATCCCTTAATCGGGGCGGCCAACGCCAAGCGAATCGCCTGCAGATCGGTAGAGCCCTCCAACGCAAATACGGCCCCTTTGAAGGTCACTACCATGCCCAAAAAGGTACCCAACATCCCCAACATCACCAGCAGCCCGACCAAGTAGGGTGTCAGCGCCAGCCCTGGCAGGGCTACTCTTTCGCCCTCAACGCGCAAACGCACGGCGTTGTGCAACGCGGGTGGTAAAGCTTTAAGCCAATCTCCAAGGCTTGCCAAGGGCTGTGGAATGTTCTCTAAGGCTGTGGCGAGCGACGATGTGGTTTCACGAAACTGTAGGAGCTCAAACGCCCCTAGCAGAAATACCCCAGCGATAACGGCGGTCATACCCAAAGCCAGCCCGCTGGAGCCGATAAACCCCAGGCCCACCCAGGCTACTGCGCTCAGGCCTGTGGCAAAAGCGCCTGCAAAAAAAACGGTATTTTTGTTCATAAGTAAGTTTTAGCGGAGGTCGCATGCCTTGTTCTGTGGGTCATCAGCCGTTGCGGCAACACGCGTTGGCGCTGCGGCATTCAATGCTTCAATCAACCCCATGACGGGCCCCAGACGAACATCCAGTTCAGCCAGCAATACCTCGTGCAGCTCTGCGCTAAACGTGTTTAACCAACCGCCTGGTCGTCGCCATAAGGTGGGGTCGTCGGGTTGCTGGACTGCAACTAACTTTTGCTGGTGCGTTTGGCGCAAGTGCTCAAAACGCTTCTTTAGCAGACCTGGCAAGGTGGTCAGCAGCTTGTGTTCGCGTTCGGCCAACATGTCGCCCATCACCGCATCCAATGCGGCCAATTGTTTCAGTCGGGGGGAAACCTGAGAAACCAGGCCCCGCACATGGGCACGCAAAGCGTTGATGCGCATGTCCATCTGGTGTTGTTGGTCCAGGTAGCGCTGGCGGTACGGCGCGTAGTCCACCGCTGTGGCAACCGTTGTTTCGGCTCCTGCTTCAATGGGGCGTCCTTGTTTGTCAAAGTGCGCGCCTCTGACCGGCGTGAACGGGGTTTCTGTAATAGCCTTCACCATCAGGGCTTTGACCCGGTGAAACTCATCCTCGACCGGCGTTTTTTTGCGAGGCCGCGAGAGGTCAAACCTCTCGCCCGCCATGGTTTTGACCGCCTGATGCACCGCATGGAGCTTCATCGCATCAAACGCGCCCAGCCACAGGCTCAACCGCTCAGCAAAGTCGGGCCCTGACACGTCCACGTCTGCCAGCTGCCAATCCCCGAGCAAGCGAACGAGTTTCGAGCTGTTGAAATTGCTGCGCAAATACATTCCTTCGCACCGTAAGGTGCCGTCAATAGGTTTCGAAAAAGAGGTGGGGTGGTGAGTCTGGTCAGCAGGGTCAGTAGATCGACCTTGCAACGCAGCTATTGCGTCAACATGCTCATTCGCCAGCGACAGCATGCGAATCCATCAGGTTTTTGCCATCTCAGGGAGGGGCGTTGCTTCAAAGGATGGGTTCGTGTAGCCATTTTAATCCCAACGGCGTTGGCCTGAAAACCTTCCGAAAGAGGTGAATCCAGCGGTACGATGCATCTTTTTGTGAGGGATTGCAGATGAACAAACCGCTGGCTGGAGTCAAAGTGCTCGATCTTTCCGCCGTGATATCCGGGCCACTGGCGACCAGCATCCTTTGCGATCAAGGCGCAGACGTCATCAAGATCGAAGCGCCCGGCGGCGACCTCGTCCGAAAAATTGGCCCTGTTAAAAACGGGGTGGGGGCAGCGTTCGTCTCGATCAACCGGGGTAAGCGGGGCATGACGCTGGACTTAAAACAAGCTGTGGCACGTGAAGTCGTTCTTCAACTGGCAGCGCAATCCGATGTGGTTATTGAGAACGCTCGCCCCGGCGTGATGGACCGCCTGGGTCTGGGGGCCCGGATTCTTTGTGAACTGAATCCGAGACTCATTCATTTGTCGATTTCCGGTTATGGGCCCACGGGACCTATGGCGGGCGTACGCACCTATGACGCGGTGATTCAAGCGGCATCTGGCATGTGCGCCAGTCATCCGAACCCCGACACGGGCGAGCCCATGCAGCTGACCACCTACGTCTGCGATAAGGTGACTGCGCTGACTGCCGCGCAGGCCATCAGCTCAGCGCTTTATGCGAGAGAAAAAACAGGAAAAGGCCAAAGCATTCAGTTGTCCATGCTGGATGCCGCTCTGGCCTTCCATTTTCATGATGCATTTTTTAACCACGTGTACATGGGAGAAGATGCCCCTATAGCGATGGAAGTCGGCGTGGGCGCGCGACTTTTGAAGACCCAAAACGGCTACCTGGCCGTGATGACACCGCAACAGGCAGAGTTTGCGGGACTGTGCCGATCGGTGGGACGTGCGGATCTGATTGATGACCCGCGCTTCGTCACCCTAGCGGATCGCGGGAAACACCGTGTCGAGCTCTATGCAGAGCTGAATCTGGCTACGACAACGCTTGACACTGACGAACTGTTTGCCGCCCTGCTCAAGGCAGATGTGCCTGCTGGCCGCGTCAACCAACGCGCAGAGGTGTTGACAGACCCTCAGGTGGTACACAACGACAGCATTGTGGAAATAGACCACGGCGAGCTCGGCCGTGTTCGCCTGGCACGGGGTGCTGCACGCTTTGGGAATGAGCCCCCGCCCATTCCTGGTCCTGCTGCGATGCTTGGCGAGCACACAGTTGAAGTGCTGCGCGAACTGGGTTTAGACGAAGGGAAAATCAGCGCCCTGTTTGCGTCTGGCGCGGCGAGCTGAGCTGAGTTGCGTAAGATTCTTCCAGTTCGATCGACTCAACTGATATGCCCAAGTCATCCCATAACCTGCATCGCCTTGCCGTTTTAATTGGCGCGGCCTTTTCTTTTGCGCTTTGCAATGCCGCTGGCGCCATGACGTTGCGTGAGTTCCGCGCACTTGAAAAGTCCAACAAGCAAGGCGATATCTACGCCCACTATTACCTTGTTGGTGTGATGGAAGGCGCGCTAGAAGCCCACACCCAAGACGTACGAAACGGTGCCAAGCCCACTGTCTGCCTCAATGGCCGCCACCTGCTGCCCAGCATGGCACACGGCATATTTGACACTGAGCTCAAACGCAATGACGGCGTGTACGAAGCGGACATGTCAGTGCAGTTGGTGCTGACCAACGCGCTCACGACGGTGTACCCCTGCTGACACCATTGAACACGACAACGCCCAGGACAGCGAAACGCGCTAGACCCCAAACGGAGTTACGATTCCTAGCAACATACCGCCCACAACCCTGAGGAAACCACACCATGAGCACGAAGCCCGCCCCTTTTGTTTGGCACGATTTGATCACCACGGACGTGAAGGCCGCCAAGGCCTTCTACGCCCAAGTCATTGGCTGGAACATGCAATCCTTCCCGGGGAACGACGGGTACACCGTACTGTCCGCCGGCAGCGTGGGTATCGGCGGCATCATGGCCATTCCACCTGACGCCTGTGAGCGTGGCGCTCCAGCCTGCTGGCAGGGCTACATAGCGGTCGACGATGTTGACCTGTGCGCAGCGCGCATCCTGGCGGGCGGTGGAACCGTCATTGCGTCAGCGGCGGACATCCCCGGCGTAGGGCGGTTCGCGATCGTTGCTGATCCTCAAGGCGCTTTTTTCATCATTTTTAAGCCCAATGGTGGCGAATCCATGCCCATCGCCGATCCGACCACCTCGGGTTTGGTGGGCTGGAATGAGCTGCATGCCGTTGACGGGTTGAAGGCGTTCGACTGGTACGCCGACATGTTTGGCTGGACCCAAAGCCGCGATATGGACATGGGACCGATGGGTATCTACCGGCTCTTCGCCACTGGCGGAGAGCCTGTGGGCGGCATGATGACTAAGGCTCCCGAAATGCCGTCGCCATTTTGGGCGTATTACTTCAATGTGGACGCAATCGATGACGCCATTGAGCGGACGATCAAGGCTGGCGGCAAGATGCTCAATGGGCCGCATGAAGTGCCAGGGCCGATGTTTGTCGCCAATTGCCAGGATCCGCAGGGTGCTTGGTTTTCCATGGTGGCACCGAAGCGGTAGTTAGGCATTGTTAATAAATAAGTTGATCAATATTCCGTAATCGAGTAATCTCCGATGCATGGAAATTGATTCACCAGTTAGTCAGCGTTGGAATGTGTTGCGCGATGCGCTTGATGAGCGCCAAAGACGGTTATTGGTTGCGATAGAAGCCAAAGTTTTGGGTCGAGGAGGTGTCTCGGCGGTTGCTGTGGCCACGGGTGTTTCGCGTACCACCATTGCAGCGGGAATTCAAGAAATCGAGGCCATGTTGTCGAGTGACATTGACGCAACAGTGGCACTATCAACAAGCACTCGCCAAACTGGCGCGGGACGCAAGAGTATTCAGACCAAGGACACCACATTGCTGCCCGATCTGTTGGCACTGGTAGAGTCGAGTACTCGCGGTGATCCAGAGTCACCACTGCGCTGGACTTGCAAAAGCCTGCGCAATTTGGCCGATGAACTCAAGGCAAAAGGCCACACGGTGAGCCACGTCGTGGTGGGCAAGCTCTTGAAGCAGCAGAACTACAGCCTGCAGGGTAATGTCAAAGTTCTCGAAGGCAATCAAAGTCCAGACCGTAACGCCCAGTTCGAGCATATCAACGCCGCAGTGGCGGCAGCCCTTGAGGCCAATCAGCCCGTAATTTCGGTAGACACGAAGAAAAAGGAGCTGGTGGGTGCCTACAAAAATGCGGGGCAAGAGTGGCTCCCAAGTGGCGAGCCAGTCAAGGTCAAGGTTCACGACTTCATTGACAAGGAACTCGGGCGCGCCAATCCGTATGGCGTTTATGACATCGGTGCTGACGAAGCCTGGGTCGGCGTTGGTACTGACCATGACACCTCAGCCTTCGCCGTACAAACCATTCGGCGCTGGTGGTTAAGCATGGGCGCTCAACGTTACCCGAAGGCCAAACAGTTGGTTATTACTGCTGACGGTGGTGGCAGCAATGGGCATCGTGTTCGCCTGTGGAAACTCGAACTGAGTCGCTTGGCTCAAGAGATCGGTATGAACATTCATGTCCATCACTTTCCGCCCGGCACCAGCAAGTGGAACAAAATTGAGCACCGCTTGTTCTCGTTCATCACGATGAATTGGCGCGGGCAACCACTGATCAGTCACGAGGTCATCGTCAACCTGATTGCCAGCACCAAGACGCGTAGTGGGTTGATGGTACG